>CALFIT010000225.1 GCA_937877465.1 uncultured Bacteroidales bacterium
AATATGCCGGCTTGCAGTACGAAAGCGGTCGCGCCGGAGCCTTGGGCGTGGATGTGGCCGCCACCTATTGGTCCTATACCGACTGGGCCTTCACCCTTGCCGCACGCAACATCGGGAGGCAGCTCTTTTCGCGTGAACTGAATGTTGACGACAAATGGTTGCCGTTGTCGGTGGATTTCATGGCCTCGAAGAAGCTCGAACACCTGCCTTTGACCATCGTATTGGGTTACAAGGATATACAGCATTGGAACAAGTATTACACCGACCCGTTGGATTTGGCCGGCTATTACGACCCCATCACGGGAGAATACAACGAGCCTTCCAAGGCGGCCAGGTTCTTCACCAATTTGGGCTGCCATCTGGTGATTGGCGGCGAATTGGCCTTGGGCAAGAACCTGTTTTTGCGTGCTTCCTACAACTACGAGGCGCATTACAACATGGACGTGCCTGAGAAACGCAGCTTGGTCGGCTTTTCGGCGGGCTTCGGCGTGAAAATCAAGGCGTTCCAAATCGACTACGCCCGCTCGCGCAACAACATCGTTGGGTCACCCAACTTCCTGACCATCAGAATGGATTTGAGCAAGTTTAAATAATCCATGTACCTCCACGAACTCAAACTGACCAACTTCAAGAACTGCGAGTCGGCCGACTTGCGGCTTTCGGAGAACGTGAATTGCTTTGTCGGCTTGAATGGGGCAGGGAAGACCAACATCCTCGACTCGATTTATTACCTCTCGTTTTGCAAGAGCTTTTTCGGAGCCACCGACAAGCAGAACATCCGCCACGAGCAGGATTTCTTTGCCATCCACGGGCTGTATAGCCACGAGGGAAAGGACGACGAGCAGGTGTCGTGTGTGCAGAAACGCGACGCCAAGAAGTCGTTCCGCTACAACAAGAAGGAATACGACCGCCTCAGCGACCACATCGGCAAGTTCCCCTTGGTGATGATCTCGCCCTACGACCGCGACCTCATCAACGAGGGCAGCGACCTGCGCCGCAAGTTCATCGACGGCGTGATCTCGCAGTTCGACCCGCTCTATCTCAACGCCTTGCTGAAATACAACCGCGCCTTGCTGCAACGCAACATGCAACTGAAGCAGTTTGCCGAGGCCCGCACCTTCGACCGCGAGTTGCTCCGCCTTTGGGACGACCAGCTCTGCCAAAACGCCTACGACATCCACGCCAAGCGACAGCGGTTCTTGGACGACTTCCTGCCGATTTTCCAGCATTACTACGAAATCGTCTCGGGCGGCACGGAGAAGGTCGATGTGGTCTACCAGTCGCGCCTCGACGAGAAGCCGCTCGACGCGCTGCTTGAGGAAAGCCTGCTGCACGACCGCTATTCGGGCTATACCAACGTGGGCATCCACAAGGACGACTTGGACTTTGCCCTCGACGGCCATCCGCTCAAGCGGTTCGGCTCGCAGGGACAGCAGAAGTCGTTTGTGGTCTCCATCCGCTTGGCGCAGTTCGAGTTCAACTACCAGAAGATCGGCTACAAGCCCATCCTGCTTTTGGACGACGTTTTCGACAAACTCGACGACCGCCGCGTGATGAAACTCGTGCGCTTGGTCGGCGACGACCATTTCGGGCAGGTGTTCATCACCGACACGCAACGGCAGCGAATGGAGCAACTGTTTGAAGACACGACCATCGACCACAAGATTTTCGAGGTGGAGCAAGGCCGCGTCAAGGAGATAGGAGGTGACGATGGTTTACTATGACGTGAAGCCGCTTGGCGACCTCATCAAGGAGTTCTATGAGATGCACAAAGGCCCCGACTACTTGGACGAAACGAAGGCCATCGGCCTGTGGCCCAAGGTGGTAGGCCCCTTCATCGCCTCCCACACCATCGACCTCGCCATCAAGAACCATGTGCTGTTTGTGCGTGTTGACAGCGATGCCCTCCGCAACGAGTTGAACTATTCCAAGTCGCTGCTACAGAAGAACTTGAATGCGCTTGTGGGGAAGGAAGTGGTGGAGGAGATTGTGCTAAGTTAATCACCGCTTGCAAATCAGCTTGAACTCGCAATAGCCGCATTTCTTGTCGTCATCGGTTTGGACGAAAGGTGTCTCTGTGTCAAGCATTTCGCCCACTACGGCTTCAAGCATGGTTTCTATGTTGTGAATAAAGTTGTTGTTTTCCAAAAAGTTAGCATCTGCTTCGGCATCGTCTTTCTTGGGTTGCGCTTTTGTCAGACCAAACTCGATGGCATTGGCGTATTTCAAACCGTGGATGGCGCCTTCCACTTGCTCGGGCGAAACCAAAGGGTTCTCCTTCAGATACATGTATTTGTATAAAAGGAGTTGTAGTGCTTTTTCGGGAATCTGTTTCAGATAATCGAGGTCGCTCTCACTTTGGTGGCGCACGGGAATCTTGAGGTCGGCGCTTTCGACATGGCCAGACTTGTAGTCGATGACACGTATGGTGTTGTCCCACAAGTCGATGCGGTCGGTGCGGCCCTTGAACAGACATTCGCCGTAGGGCGTGGACAAAGAGGCCTTCAGTTCGCCTTCGGTTTCAAGAATGACCAAATCGTTATGTTCCAACTGCTTGGAAGTGTATTTCAGGTAGTTCTTCAACTGCTGCTCGATGGTGACGCGGTTCAGGAAGTTGAAGCCGACATCGGGGAAGCCGTTGGGCAGGTTTTTCTCGATGGACTGTGCTAATTTCTGCTCCCACCGAGGCATGATTTTCTCGTCAAACAGCACTTTGTCAATGAGTTGCCTTTTCCCGTCGTGGGGAAGATAGTCGGCGAAAAGAAACTCCAAAGTGTCGTGGATGATGGTTCCGATGACATCAGTGCCAGTGTCTTCATCAACGCTATTATCCTTAATCTGAGCGATATACCTCATGTAGTATTTCAGCGGGCAATTTATATAGGTTGATAGGGCAGAGGGCGACAGCCCCTTGGTTTCGATGATGTAGTGAAGTCGCGCAAGGGCCTCGTCGTTCTTTTGTGCGCTAAGCGTCTTGGCCTCGACGGACGGCTTGGCGACGCTGCCGAAGGCCTCTTCGGTGACGGTGATGTTGGCGTTTTGGGCCAACTCGTGCTTGATTTGCAGGATGAAGCGACTGGCTTCACCGCCCGATGTTTCGCCTAAGTTGTTGTAATATAGGTAAATGTCTTCGCCGTTCTGCAAAAGCCGATAGAAATGATAGGCAACGACGGCTTGGCTCTCGGCATAGCTCGGAAGACCGTAGGCGCGGCGGATGAAATGGGGGATGAAGCTGCCCTGCGACTTGTCGGGAGGCAACACGCCCTCGTTGACGCTGAGCAGGTGCAGCCGCTTGAATTCGAGGTTGCGCGTTTCGAGCAAGCCCATGATTTGCAGGCCCTCGGTCTCGCTGCTGTTCATTTTCAGCGTTGCGCCCGACGACAGCAGGTGATAGAGAATCTCGACACTGTGTAAGTCGTTGACATATTTCGAGTTGCGCTCGACGACTTGTTGCAATCGGCTGACGGTTTTCCCGATTTCGCTCAACTGGTTGAGAAGGAAAAGCGAGTTGTCTTGTGCCTGCATCATGCCGGAGATGAACGCCAATAGCTGACTGACGGCTTGGAGCATCTTTGCTGGCGAAGAGCTGGCTTCAGCAGGCAAGATGATTCTGAGAAACTCCTGTATGTGAGGCATTTGCGACAGCCCTTCGATGTCTTTGTCCTCCATGATGAACTTCCCATTTTTCACCGATTCGTTTTTCCAACGGCTGAAGGCGGCAGTCTCCGCTTTCGGGAAGGCGATTTTCACGATTTCGAGGTCCATGAGGTGCAAGACGGGCCAAATGTACCAACCGCTCACGTTGCGTTCAACGCCGTTTTCCGTGATTTTTCGGCTGATTTGGTTGCGGCGATGCAGTGCGAAGTATTCTTTAATCAGTTGGTTGACAGGTGTTTTTGCCATTGGATAGCCCATCGAGACCTTGAAGTTTTGGTAGGCTTCGGTGTCGGGGATGGCATTGAGGACGGGAATCAGCAGTTGTTGGTCGGCCAAGACGACGGCTTGTCTGTGGTCGTCGGTTTCCTGTAGCTTGGCTTGCAATGCCTTGGCTTGCAGTGCGTTGCCGCTGGCGCTGATGACATGAATGTGTTTCTCCTCGGTGCGCAGCGTGTCCGAAATGCCGTTTTTCAGCCAATCGGGATGCTTTGTCAGGTAGCGTCGGGCAAAGAAACCGGCCTCATTGTTCTCATCCTCAACATAATAGCGGTCGTAATCCAACAGGATTTCGGCCTTGCCAGTTTTTGTCAAGGTGTCGATGATGCGTTCCTCGGTCGTGGTCAGGGCGTTGAAGCCGGCGAAGATGACGCTCCTTTTGCCGATTCTTTCTGTCAACTCAGCCTCTGGAAGTTCCGATAAGTGTCTGGTAATCATTCCATAATATCCTTTTTCCTGCGCCGAAAGCCTTTCTTTGAGTTGGCGGTAATAGGCATACAGCGACTGGAAGAAACGCAGGTATTTCAACTCCTTTTCCTTGCTTTTCTCTTCGTCGAAGTCCCAAAACTCTAACCTTTTGTTCTCGACGACATAGTTGAACACACGTTGCGCGTCGATGCCGTATTGGTCGATTTCGTCGAAGTCCTTGACCATCTGCGCCGCTTGGCTGCCGAAGACGTTCAAATCGGACGTATAGTCTTGGTTTTGATGCAGTTGAGCGTCAATATCGATAAGCTCAAACAGCAAATCGGTGTTGTCGGCAAGGGTCATTCCGCTCCATTGGGTGAAGGCCTCCTCGATGGACAGCATCTGCGGCAGCCAAAGGGTTTGTCGGCACTGTCGCTTGAACTCGTTGCGCAGGTAATAAGCGGCCCGCTTGTTCGGAAACACCACCGTAAGTTCTTGATTCGTAAGGTTGTAACTGCTTGTAATGTGCGTTGTCAGGCGTTGGAGAAAGGTGTCGTGGCTCATTTTACTTGTTTTTTAGGAAGTTTTCGGCGGCTTGCAGTTGCTCTGGCTTGCCCAAATCGAACCAATAATTGGGATAGATGGGTTTGGAGATGATGCGGTTGTTTTTGGCCAATTTGAGGTATAAGTCAATGACACTCTGAGGCTTGAGTTCAAAGTCGCTGAACAAGTCGCTTCGGAAGAAATGCAGCCCGCTGAAGGCCATTTCGTTGAAACCAAGGGCCGTTGAGCCTGTCGAAACGCCCGTTTTGTTTTCATTAACCCACTTCAACCTGTTTTCCGCCTTGTTCGTCCAGCCAACAAGTTGGTTTTCAGCATCAAAAAGTAACTTGCGGTTGGTCTTGCGGTCTTGCGTGAGCAGCCAGGCGTCGTCGCCCGAAACGAGGAATTGTCGGCCCAATTCGTCGAGGTGTACGTCGCTGATGATGTCCACATTGTGGATCAACACGGCCTTTGAATCCTTGAATAGGGGCGTGGCTTTGATGATGCCGCCGCCCGTGTCCATCAGCAGGTCGCGCTCGTCGGAGATGAGGATTTCGGCGTCGAAAGCGTTTTTGCGCACAAAATCGATGATTTGCCCGCCAAAGTGATGCACGTTGACGACGATGTGGCGGAAGCCTTGACGGGTCAGGCTCTCGATGCAATGTTGCAGCAAGGGCTTGCCGTTCAGTTCGACCAAGGCCTTGGGTTTGTCCTTGGTCAATTCTTTCAGGCGGGTGCCGAGGCCTGCGGCCAAAATCATCGCGGTGATGTCGTGGTTCATGCGTTGTGTTCCTCCGTGATTTTTCGTTCTATATGGTTCAGTTTCAAATGGATGTCGGGATATTCCTTCTTCAGCCATTCGTAGATGGTTTGGGCAAAGAAGACGCTTCGGTGTTGGCCTCCCGTGCAGCCAAACGAAACCATCAGGTTGCTGAAATGCCGCTCGCGGTAGTTGTCGACGCTTTGGTTCACAATGCCTTTCACATGGTCGAGGAAGACGTGGACTTGCGGCTTGGCCATAAGGTAGTCGATGACTTCCCAGTCGCGGCCGGTCTTGGTCTTGAACTCGGGCTCGCGTCCCGGATTGGGCAAGGCGCGACAGTCGAAGACGAAGCCGCCGCCGTTGCCGCTGAAGTCGTCGGGATAGCCTTTCTTGAATGAGAAACTGTTTACTGTGACTGTTAGTTTAGAGTTTGGAGTTGAGAGTTTAGAGTTGAGAGTCAGTGGGTAGTTGAGAGTTGGGAGTTGGTGGATGACGTTTTGGAGTTCGGGGTAGTCGTTTAAGGGGTGGGTCTCGTTCCAGACCCTCAGTTCTTTTAGCGCGTAGGGGATGCTTTCGATGAAGTGGGATTTCTTTTGGATGAGTCCTCTAAACCCGTAGGCACCAAGTACTTGCAGTAGGCGGAGATACACAAAATAAGGCTGGTAAAGGTCAAATTTCACCGCATCGGGATCGACGAAATGGGCCAATTCCATTTTGTAGTATTCGATGAGATCGTCGCGCAGGTTTTGCGGCATCTGCGCCTTCACTTGGTAGAGCAGCGAAACCACGTCGTAGTTCAGAGGGCCTTTTCGTCCGCCTTGGAAGTCGATGAAATACAAGTCGTTGCCCTTTACCATGATGTTGCGCGACTGGAAATCGCGGTACATGAAGAAGCCGTCGGG
>CALFIT010000226.1 GCA_937877465.1 uncultured Bacteroidales bacterium
TCACCATCTGCTCCACCTCACCGCTACGGAACCGATAGATCGATTGTTTGCCGTCGCCCACCACCATGCTCATGTTCTCGTTCGCCAAGCCGTTGTCGATCAGTGGCAAAAGATTCTGCCATTGCAGCACCGAGGTGTCCTGGAACTCGTCCACAAAGATGTGCTTGTAATGCTCGCCAATGCGTTCATACACAAAGGGAACCGAAAAATCGCCCATCACCGAATTGAGCAGCTTGTTGAACTCAGAGATGTGTACCACCTCGTCGTCGTTGGCCAAACTCGCGAACTCCTTTCTGATTTGGACACGCAAGGCATACAGATAGAGCAAATCACGCTGCGACCTATAAAACAAAAAGTTAGGCAACTCTATTTCAATCATTGCTTTAATATCATCCAAGATAGGCAACAAAGCCGCATTGACTGCATCCTTTGACGCGCCCATAGCCTTCTCACCTTCTTTCGAGAGGCAATTCCGTTGCTCGATTACCGTATTGAAGCGTGCGCTGGGCTGTTCGTAGGTCTTGTTAGCGAGTTTCTTGAGGTAGCCGATGAAGCCGTTCTTGCCGTATGCAAACTGTTTTTCGTCTAAGCCGAAAGCCTGTGCGTGGGTATCGAAAGCGTTGATTTTCGACTTAATGTTTTGCTCGAAGTAAACTATTTTACCATTCAGGAAATCAAGCGTTTCTTTGTATTGCGAATTATCTTGGATATTGTTGCTTTCGTCCTTTTGATAGGCCTTTTCTGTCGTTAGTTTGGTAACAAACTCCGACAACAGGACCTCGACGGGCGTATAACGCTGGTTGTCGAACTGGTTTTTGCTGAAGTCGATGAGCAACTGGGTGAGATAAGGGTTCGACTCGCTGATTTTCAGTCCGATATTCTCGGTGATGGTCTCGGCCACCTCGTCGGTGTCGATGCTGACGGTGTATTGCGAAGGCAGCCCGAGGTCGTGGGCAAACGATCGCGAGAGTTTCTGCACGAAAGCGTCGATGGTGCTCACGCAGAAACTGCTATAATCGTGCATGATGCGTGTCAACAAGGCTTGTGCGTTGCGTTTCAGTTCGGCCTCGTCGATACCCAATTCCTCCATCAGGATTGTCCCCATCGAATTGGGTTCAAGGCTTGGTTTCTCAACGATTTTGCATAGTTCTTTCAAGATTTTGGCCTTCATCTCGTTGGCGGCGGCGTTGGTAAAGGTGATGGCGAGGATATGCCTATAGTTGTCCACCGACGCTGCATCACGGAGACAGAGCTTTAGGTATTCCTTGATGAGGGTGAACGTCTTCCCTGCCCCTGCCGAGGCTTGGTAAACCTTGAAATTGGCATTCATCTGGATGGAAATTATTATTATTTTTTCGGTCTGATTAATGGCTGTCCATTGACGACGGTTTTCTTCTTGAACAAGTTACGGAAGTTGTCGAACGAGCGGCTGTAAGACAGGCCAAGCCCTTGTGTATAAGGCGAGCGGCGGTCGAAGGCTGCGCTGTTGAAGTTGGAGTTGTAGTTGGAATGATTGTAGAGATGCGCCTGCAAGCGTCCGTCCTTGGCCAACTTGTAGTAAAGGTCGAACTCGCCCACGATGCTGGAGACGTTGCCTGCACTGTTGCCCGTCATCATGCCGAGATTGGTCTCAAGGGTCAGGCGGTTCTCGAAGAGTTGGGTGCGCATGGCCAACTGGTATTCGTCGTAGGAATTGGCGTTGCCGGCGTGGTAGCTCACGCCTAAGTCGAGGTTGTCGGTGATGTTCATCTGCATCCCGCCCATAAGCACGTTGGAGAGGCTGAAATCGGTGCCGCCGAGGTAGGAGAACGAGTTGAGCACCAACAGCGACAGGGCTTGCGAGGTCATGACGGCCTGGTTGGTGGTGTCGACGAGGGAATACACCGTTCGGGCGATGTCGTCGTCGACGTTGGGCAGGTTCATGCCGAAGGTGATGGTCGGGTTGAGCAAGGCACCTTTCAGGTGGATGAGGCATTCGACGTTGACGTTGCTGTTGGTCGCAGTGGAGTCGACTTGGATGCCGAGGCTCGACAGCGAGGTTCTGACGGAATAGGAACCCGTGGCGTTGATGCGGCCATCGGTCGGGTCGCCCGCCCAAGCGATGGTGCCGCCTTGTTTGAGCGTGAAGTTCCTCGTCACCAAGTCCATCAGCGTCAGCTGGAAGCGTCCCGACTTGATGGTGTAATCGCCATACATTGTGAAGTCTTCGGAGGTGGCGGAGCTCATCTTCACGTTACCGTTGCCCGTCGCGTCGATGGTGCCGAGGTTGCTCGGCAGGATGATTTTCAGGTTGGCGTCGTCGGTGGCGTTCACGTTCAGCTTCAGGCTGAAATTGCTTTTCACCTTTTCTTTTTGCTCCACATGCTCCCCTTCATCCTCGTCCACCTCCACAGGGTCGTTGATGAACACGATGAAATCGTTGTCCTTCACCGTGTTCGACTTGTTGAGCGGGATGGTGATGTTGGTGCCACGGCGGGTACGGGCGTCGATGCCTAACTTGATGTCGTTGAACGGCCCGGTGACGCTGACCAAACCATCGGCGACCGCCGTGCCATAAAATGTGTCGTTGTCCTTGCTTGATGTGGCCAAAGCCAAGAACTCGCGAGGATGAAGCCTTAGATCCAAATCAAAGTCTTTCAAGTTGTTGTGCCTGATTTTTCCTTCCACACGGGCTTTGTTGCCCAATGAATCGGTAAGCACCATATTCTCGAATGAGATGGACGAGTTGTCGACCATGATGGTAGGATTGAACGTATAGAACGTGTTGAGGTAACTGATCTTGCATCCGCCGTCGTGCAGGGTGACACGGCCTTGAATCTCAGGCCGACTAAGCGAACCGGTAATGGAAGCCTCACCTAACGCAACGCCTTGCATACGCGACACTATGCCCGCCAAGAAGGGCGTAAGCACATTGAGTTGCAGCGAATCCAACTCGACGGCAAAGTCAAGGTTGTCGGATTTTCGCGCCGTATAGTATGATCCCGTCACATTCAACGTTTTCTTCTGCCCATCGAGGATGTTCGCGTTCAGGTCGACGGATTTTTTCTCGTTGTTCCACACGCTCTCGACCACAGCATCGCCGATACGGTCGCCATTCACCGCAATTCGCTCAATATCAAGACTGGCCAGCACCATCGGGTCGGCACTCAGACTGCTCACCAAGGCATCGCCCGAGATGAAACCATCGATATCGAATCCCAAGCTCTTGGTAAGGAAGTCGAGATTGGATATGTCGAACTGACGCATCATAACCGACATCGTATCGCCCTCTGCCATAGGCACATAGCCGTCAACGCGGATAGATTGCGAATGGTATCCGAACATCAGGTTGGATATCAGCACTTTGTCGTCCATCTTCAGGACGGAATTGTTGGGCGACACGCTCCACAGCGTGTCGTTGATGCGCACATCAGCTTCGGTGATGGAGAAGATGCCGCCTCGTTCAAGCGGATGGAAGTAGGTCGTTATCAATGCTTTATTGTGGTCTTCCATGGTTTCGTCGTCCCATTTGATGGTGGCCACGAGGGTGTCGTTGGCCATTCGCGTGACGATGGAAAGCTCGTCCAAACCGAGGTTCAGCGTGTCGGTTTCCGTGATGTTGGTGTAGGCGATTTCGTCTAACGACAGCGCGGTCACGGCGGAATGGAACGGGTTGAAGTTGCGCAACTCTATGTTGTTGAAGTTCACCTTCCCTACTTGGATGTTCTTCGAACGCAAGGTCAGGTTGAGTGCGTTGGTGCGCGAGGTGAAGGTGCCGTTCAGTGTAGTGTTTTTGGCGATCTTCACCGACGGCATCAGCAGTCGGCTGAGGGTTTTTGTGTCCTTCAAGGTCAGGTTGAGCACAAAGTCCTGTTCGGTGTCATGCTTTATCTTATATTTCTCAAAATCAGCGAGTTCCTCTTCCCACGATGGTACATGCATATAATGGTCGACATACTCCTTAAACACCGGCAGCATACTAGCAAAGTTCATTTGCCCCGCCATCTCAAAATTCAGGAAATCGCAATTCATGGAAATCCGGCGTTGCATCAAGTTGTCGTCGACAATGGAGGCATAAAAATCATCCATGTAATACTGCCCTCGACTGTCGCGATACAGGGTACTGTCAAGATGAATCTCGCCTTCCAGATCATCAATGTTAAACCCCTTCAGGTCGACATACAAACGCGTGCTGATTTGCGAGATGGAATCTTCCTTCAAGATCTTCAAGGCACGCAAGTCGGCATAACGGATATCCGCCTCAAAATTCGACTTGGGATACTTGGAATTGCTGAAATCAATCAACCCGTTGAAATCCATGTCCAAGTCATCATCGTCAATCCTCACCTTCCCCTTGAATTGGTTCTCTTTCAACACACCGTCCAACTTGACTTCATCAATGTTATTGCCAAGCAACATGGCTTGGGAGGCGTTACCATCGACACGGACTTCAGGTCGTCCGTTCTTGGGAAACGAAGCCGAGAAATCGGCAACCACATCGAGGTCGCCGACGAATTTGTCGGCATTGGCTATCACGCCCGCTTTCACTCGCTCGGCGTCAATGTTGCCCGAGAAGAAATTATCGCCATTGGCATTACGGGAGCGATCGATGGAGACCTCGGCATTGCCGATATCCGAGACCAAAGCGATGTCGGAGGTGAAATTATAGTAAGAGCCCTTAAAGTCAAGAGACAGACGGCCTTTCTCCAACGTGCTCAGCGACTCAGGCAACGGGATGGTCTTGGTTTTGCCAGGGATGTAGAAATTGGCCAAATCGTCGTAGGTGAAGTGCATGTCCTTGATATTCAGCGTGTGGTAGCCGTCATTGAAATCAAGCGGGTGCATGCTGATGTTGCCTTGGAACGAGGTCGCATTGCCGATTTGCGCCTTGATGTCGTCGACGCGGAAGCTCTCGATGGGTCCCGTAAAACGCCCTTCAAAGTTCACTCTGTCAGGCATTTGGTACATCACTTGAGCGAAGACCCCGATGTCGGAGAGCATGAGGTCGGTAGGCCGGATGGTGGCATCGAAAACAACCGAATCCACAAAACTGCTGAAGTCGTCGAAGCCGTTAATCAGCATATTGAGGTCCAAGTCGAAACGGCTGTTGTTGGTCTCCATCAACAGGCCGTTGAGGAAAACGCCGTTGGAACAGACCACGGCATCGGTTTGCAAGGACTTCACTTCAAAGCCGCTCAGTTCGTTGGCGCTCAAACTGATGATATTGGCGTGAACCGAGTCGCCTTGCAGATAGAATCCGTTGGCTTCCAAATTGATGTCGTCGAGGTCGAGGTGGGCATAGTCCATAAGATGTTGGGCGGTCAACAGCGAGTCGGCCCGAGTTTGGTTCCACAGCATGAAGTCGACGTTTTTCAAGGAAATCTTGTCGATGACAATCTCCAAAGGCTTCTTTTCTTTCTCTTCCTTGGGCTTGTCGGAGGCGAAAGCGTCGACCAAAAACGCGAAATTGAACCCGTCTTCGCCCTCGTACTTGATGAGATTGGCCTCTGTGTCGCGCAATTCCACGTTTTCGAGGTGGATTTTGCCTTCCAAGAGGTCGCCGATGTTGATTTTCGTCCGCAAAGCGCCAACCTTCGCCAAAGTACTGTCGTTCAAGTCTTTGACCACGACATCATCGATGAAGACGCGAAAATCGGGCGTCACCACCAAGCGACCCACCTTGATGTCGGCACCGGTTTTTTCGGAAAGGTAACCGCCCGCAAAACGCACCGCAAACTTCTGGATGATAGGGTCTTGGATGGCAACGAAAAGGCTCGTGACGATAGCGATAATCACCACAAAAACGATTAGGATGCTATGGAAAACCTTTTTTTTGATAATTTTGCCCTCCAAATTGAGACTATGAACGAATACATCTTAGGCATCGAATCGTCGTGCGACGACACCTCGGCCGCAGTGCTTCAAGGCACCCGTGTGCTCTCCAACGTCATTGCCGGTCAGAAGGTTCACGAGCAATACGGGGGCGTGGTCCCCGAACTCGCGTCGCGTGCCCACCAGCAAAATATCATCCCCGTCGTCGACACGGCCTTGAAGACTGCAAAAATAGAAAAAAATCAGTTATCCGCCATCGCTTTTACGCGCGGTCCCGGACTTTTGGGTTCGTTGCTCGTAGGAACCTCATTTGCAAAGGCTTTCGCGCAGACCTTGGACATCCCGATGGTGGAAATAGACCACATGAACGCGCACATTTTGGTGCATTTCGCCACCGACGACACCCATACCGAGGTGCCCGACTTCCCGTTTTTGTGCCTCACCGTGTCGGGCGGCCACACGCAAATCGTGGTGGTGAAGGACTATTTCGACATGGAAGTCATCGGCAAGACCATCGACGACGCGGCGGGCGAGGCCTTCGACAAGACCGCCAAGATCCTCGGCCTGCCCTACCCAGGCGGGCCCGTCATCGACAAATTGGCCAAAACCGGTAACCCAGAGGCTTTCAGCTTCGCCAAGCCACAGATCCCCGACTTGGACTATAGCTTCAGCGGACTGAAGACCAGCATCTTGTACACCGTTCGCGACAACCTGCAACTTAACCCGAACTTCATCGAGGAGAACAAGGCCGACCTCTGCGCCTCGGTGCAAAAGACCATCATCGACATTTTGATGAACAAGTTGGTGAAAGCCAGCAAGCAAACAGGCATCAAGACGGTGGCCATCGCCGGCGGCGTGAGTGCCAACAGCGGCTTGCACGATGCCATGCTTGCCTTGGGAGAAAAACACCATTGGAAGGTATTCATCCCGCGCCTCTCCTACTCGACCGACAACGCCGCGATGGTCGCCGTGGCCGGCTATTTCAAGTTTTTGAAAGGGGAATTTGCTTCGCAAGACTTGGTGCCATACGCGCGGCAGAGTTTGAAGGAGTGACTCAGCCAACAACCCAGCTATCGACCGACTTGTTCTCTGAAGAAAAGCTCACACCCACTTTCACCACCCCTTTACCGCTTCACAAACTTTCTGCTAACATACCGCCCGTTTTGCTCGAAACGAACCAAATAAATCCCTGAAGGCCAACCCGAAACATCGATGGTCACATTGGGCTGCGATGCATCTTGCGCAAACAATTCCCTTCCGTTCACATCGGAAATGGCGATACGGCATTGTCCGTTTTGGGACAAAGCATCGCCTCGGATGACAATGGTTTGGGTGGCTGGATTGGGGTAGACCGACAACTCCGTCATTGGGACATCGGCCACGGACAGCGACGGGTCCAAATGGTTCCAAAGGAAATTACGCACAATGTCGAAGCAAGCAGAAAACTTCTCTTCGTCGAGCGACAGATAGCTCGCGGAAAGATAGAAGGCGTGATCCTCGCCCTCAAAGGGGTGAAACTCGAAATCCGTGATGCCCATGTCTTCGAGATGCATAGCAATGGCTTGAGAACCATACATATAGGGCATATAAGGCAAGCCATACGAGGCAAAGCAATAGCCCGAGTCGAAAGGAACCATAGTGTCGTCGGTGCCATGAATCATACAAATTGGCGTATATTCGTCATAATCAATCATATCCAGACTCAAGACCGCACCCCAATGCGCCACGGCACCAGCCACTTGCGGCGAAAAATCGGCATATTCCGAATAACCCGAACTATGTAATGAGCCTAAATCGGGGGCTTCGAAAGTCTCGGCAGGCCGTTCTTCCTCACCGATGAACATTTCACCGAGGATGGCAATGGATCCGGCCGAGTTGCCCAACAAATAGATATGTTCAGGGTCGATGCGATAGTCCTCGCTATGCAGCTTGAAATAGCGTATGGCCGAACTCACGTCTTGCGCGGCCATGTAAGCGTCGCGTATCAGCTTCGGCCCCGAAACCTGCAATAACGACAGCAAACGGTAGTCGATTGAGGCTGTTGCATAGCCAAGCTGGGCAAGACGGGTGCAATAGGCCACCATATCGACGAAATCGCGGCTGCCCGTCACAAACGCGCCGCCGAAAACCGTGATCACCAACGGGCGTGCGGCCATCGTGTCGCCCGCTGGCTCGTAAAAGTCGAGATACAAGGTGGTCGGCGTGGTTTGGCCTTCGCGAATGGCACTGCTGAATGGAATCGCCTCGGTAGTGGTCACTTCGTCGAAAACAGGGTCAAGATAGCGCTGGCCAACCTGAGCCTTAGAGACTTTGGGGAACACGAGAGCACATAATGCCAACATTATGATGTACAAGAGAATACGATCGCTTTTCATGGTCATTTTTGTTTATTTTCAATCCGCAAAAATACAAAAGTTCTTCATTTGCGTAGATTTTAATAATTTTGCGCTCAAAATCATACCATCCATGAACTGGACAGAACTCCTCTCCCACAAACGCTACGCGCAAGCGCAGAAAAGCCCCGACATCCGCAGCTCGTTCCAGCGCGACTACGACCGCATCATCTTCAGCAGCCCGTTCCGCCGACTGCAAAACAAGACCCAAGTGTTCCCATTGCCCGGAGCGCAAATGGTCCACAACCGCTTGACCCACAGCTTAGAAGTGGCCAGCGTGGGACGTTCCATCGCCTGCCGCACGGTGGAGAAATTAGCCAAGAAACACCCTGAACTGAAAGACCGCCAGTCCGACATCGAGACCATCGTGTCGGCGGCCTGCCTCGCCCACGACCTCGGCAACCCACCCTTCGGACACTCAGGCGAAGACACCATCAGCAGCTTCTTCCGCGACGGCAAAGGCAAGGAGCTGCAAAGCCTCGTCAAACCCGAACAATGGAGCGACCTCATCGCTTTCGAGGGCAACGCCAACGCCTTCCGCCAACTGACGCACCAGTTCACGGGACGGCGTGCCGGCGGCTTCTCTTTGACCTCCGCGACTTTGGCGACCCTTTTGAAATACCCCTACCCTTCCTACGACAAAGGCAACCGCAAGAAATACAATGTGTTTTACTCTGAGATAGAGGCTTTTAGGGAAGTCGTCGAAGAATGCGGCATCCCACGGCTCGACGACGGGCATTTGGTCTACGCCCGCCATCCGCTTTCCTATATGATGGAGGCCGCCGACGACATCTGTTACCTCGTCTTAGACATGGAAGACGCCCACAAGCGCGGCATCATCAGCACCGAGTCCATCGAGCAGTGCTTCCTCTCGTTCTTCGACCCCGAAAAGGACAAGCAGTTTTTCGCCCACAAGGACAAGGCCTACGGCGAAGTGAGCGACACCAACGAGCGCATGGCCTTCCTCCGCGCCACCTTGATCAATAAGCTCGTCAACTGCGTGAGCGACATTTTCGTGAAAAACTACGACCGAATCATGGAAGGCCGCTTCGAGAAGAGCCTCATCTCGCACCTGCCTGATTTCGAGAAGAATGCGCTCGAAAAATGCCGCGATGCCTCAGTCAAGCACATCTACCGCCATCCCTCGGTGGTGAAGATCGAGCTGACCGGCTTCAACGTCATCGGCACGCTGCTCGAAAACTTCACCGATGCCGTCCTGAACCCCAACACGCCCTACAACAAGAAACTGCTGTCGCTCGTCCCCGAACAGTTCAAGACCGAGAGCGACGAGGTGTATACGCGGCTCCAGTCGGCCATCGACTTCATCTCCAACATGACCGACCTCTATGCCGTCAAACTTTACAAAGACTTGAGAGGAATCGACTGATGAACAAGGTTTTAGCCATAGTTTTTACATTGTTTTTCGGCTTGTCATGCATCGCCCAAGACAAGGAGGAACGGCTGCCAAACCGTTCCTATCTGTTAGCCGACGGCCAAGAAAAAGACTTGTCGTTCTTGAAGGCAAAATGCCGTCAAGCCAACTTGGACTTGGGTCTTTCAGTATTGGTCAACCGCATCCCCACCAATAGCAAGCTTGTCACGCCAAAGCCATCAAGCCACCTCTTGAGACAAGGCGAGTTGCAGCTGCAACTGCCCATGAACGAGACGCAAGACGAGTTTGCCGTCTACCATTCCGATGTCTTTGGCATCCCATCCACCATCAACGTGCTGCAAATCGGCGACGAACTGATCACCTACCGCACGATGGAAACAGCAGGCAACATTCATCTGCTTTACCATTGCGTCAGGGGCGCCTACGGGACGAAAAAGTCGTCTCACCCGAAAAACGCTCCCGTCTACAAGCTGTGGGACACGCCCGAGCGCACCCTCCTCCCCGACCTCGAACTGCAAGACCAAATAGCGCAAGCCGAAGCCAAGAAATTGGCTAAGACAGGTTATGACATTCTGATTTTCAACGACTTGAAAAGCTATGCCTATAACGAATTCGGCGACCTCGGCATCGGCCACTTCCTGGATACCATGCGCAAATACAACCCCGACAAGATGCTACAAGGCGACCTGCTCACCCCCATGTCGGCACAATACCTCGACCGCGTCAACGAAAACCAGCTGTGGAACGCCTCGATGCGGACAAAAATCGTCGAGACGCTAACAGAGAAGCAGGATTTCTACAACAGCCAACAGATGCCGTGGATGATAGGCAACTTCCAAGTCATCCTTGCCGACAAGAACCGCAGGGCCACCACACTTGAGGAATTAGAGTGGCTTCTCTCCAAAGCCGCCGCCTTCGATGCGGGTTTCGGCCTCCACTTCGATGCCGAAACGATGCGGAAACACGGCCTGACACCCGTATTCTTGAAAACCATCCGCCTCTGGGAGACGCTTCGCCTGAACGGATTGTTCAGCGAGGCGCAAAAAGAACAATTCAAAGACCCATACGGGAACTGGCATATCGCCAAAGAAAACGACTCGACTTATTTGCTTTATGCAGAACACATCTCGAGGCGCTATTTCTGTAATTTCGACGACGACCGATGGGAGTGGAACAGCCCTTACGAGAGCCGTTTCGCGCTGTGCGTCGCCGCTGAAGGCAAGGGCAGCATCAGCGAGCTGGAATTCCGCACACCCAACGGCATCCTCTATCTCCCCTGCACCCTCAAAGGCGGCCAATACCTAGTCTACGATTTCAACGGAACGGCCTGCATCACCGATCAGAATTTCAACAAGATAAAAGAAGTGTTCCCGCAAGGCGTTTCCATCCTCGACGAGGGCACATCCGAGGTTTCGTTCACCTGTGAAGTCCATACTGAGGACAAGAAACAGCCCTCGGTGACGGTGAGGTACTATACACATGGCGTTCCAGAATGCATCACCCACCGACTGCATCCTCACAAATGATGATTTCACCAACGCAAACCTATTATTAATAAGGAGAAAAACGCTGGCGGCAAGTGCGTATTTTTGCGGGTTAAAACAATTTGCGTCAAATGGCAACACTCGATCAACTTGAAATCGGCCAGTCGGCACGCATCAAGGCCGTGAACGGCGAAGGCCCGCGCCGACAGCATTTCTTGGACATGGGACTCATCCCCAATGCCGTCATCAAACTCGTGAAATACGCGCCTTTGGGCGACCCGATGGAAATCATGGTACACGGCTACGCGCTCACGCTCCGCAAAGCCGACGCCACCCTCATCGAAGTGGAGCCATGCGAGCCTTCAGAAGAAGCCGAAGGCACTGACCATCAAGACGATGACCAGCTTTATCTCACCTCATTGCACGACCACAACGCCCACCCGGGCTTCGGCGAGGCGGGCATCTACCACGACAAGACCCACGAACACCCTTTGCCCGAAGGCACCAAGCTGACTTTCGCCCTCGCGGGACAGCAGAACTGCGGCAAGACGACCCTTTTCAACCAACTGACCGGCGCCAACCAGCATGTGGGCAACTTCCCCGGCGTGACCGTCGATAGAAAGGATGGCACCATCAAAGGGCACCCCGACACCTCGGTCACCGACCTGCCGGGCATCTACTCCCTGTCGCCTTACACCAACGAGGAAGTCGTTTCGCGTGAGTTCATCATGCAGCAAAAGCCCAAGGCCATCATCAACATCGTGGATGCCAACAACATCGAACGCAACCTCTACCTGACCATGCAACTCATGGAATTGGGCAAGCCTATGGTGCTGGCCCTCAACATGATGGACGAAGTGCGCAACAACGGTGGTAGCATCCTCGTCAACGAGATGGAACAAATCCTTGGCCTGCCCGTAGTACCGATTTCAGCCTCCAAAAACGAAGGCATCAACGAGTTGGTTGACCACGCCATCCACATCGCGAAATACCAGGAAGCCCCTGTGCGTCAGGACTTTTGCGACAAGGACGACCACGGCGGTGCCGTCCACCGTTGCCTCCACAGCATCATGCACCTCATCGAAGACCACGCACAACGCGCCGACATCCCCGTGCGTTTTGCCGCCTCCAAGCTCGTGGAAGGCGACCCCATCGTCCTCGAAGCGTTGCAACTCTCACAAAACGAAAAGGAAACGCTTGAACACCTCATCGTGCAGATGGAAGCAGAACGCGGCCTTGACCGCGCCGCAGCCATGGCCGACATGCGTTTCGGCTTCATCAAGCGGCTGTGCGACAAGACCGTGGTGAAGCCCAAGGAAAGCAAGGAATACCGCCGCAGCCGCAAAATCGACAAGGTGCTGACCGGCAAATGGACTGCCATCCCCATCTTCGTCCTCGTGATGGTCGGCATCATCTATCTCTCCATCGACTTGCTCGGTGCCCCACTGCAAGACTGGCTCGACCAAGGCATCTCGTGGCTCGCCGACGTGTGCGGCAACGCCTTGGCCCGCTGGGACGTCAGTCCCGCCGTGCAGTCGCTCGTCGTCGACGGCATCTTCGGCGGCGTGGGCAGCGTGCTCAGCTTCGTGCCCATCATCATTTTGCTGTTCTTCTTCCTCAGCCTTTTAGAAGACAGCGGCTACATGGCCCGCGTGGCCTTCGTCAGCGACAGCTTCATGCGCAAGCTCGGCCTCACCGGTCACAGCATCGTGCCCATGCTCATCGGCTTCGGCTGCTCCGTGCCCGCAGTGATGGCCACCCGCACCCTGCACTCCACCCACGACCGTTGGCGCACCATCCTACTGACGCCGTTCATGAGCTGTTCGGCCAAAATCCCGATCTACGCCTTCTTCACCAGCTATTTCTTCCCCAAGCACGGCGGGTTGGTGCTGATTTGCCTCTACCTTTTGGGCATCTTGGTCGGCATCGTTACCGCGCTGTTTACCAAGTGGTTCGGCGGCAAAGGCGACGTGGCGCCCTTCGTGATGGAACTGCCCAACTACCGTATGCCTGGACTCAAGAACGTGGCGCACCTGCTGTGGGACAAGACCAAGGACTTCCTGCAACGCGCCTTCACGGTGATTTTCTTGGCCTCGTTGGTGATTTGGCTCCTGCAAACCTTTGATTTCCATTTCAACATGGTCGAAAACGGCGAAGGCAGCATGTTGGCCTCAGTTGCCGGCTGGGTCGCCCCAGTTTTCCGCCCGATTGGGTTGGGCAACTGGCAGATTGTCACGGCATTGGTCAGCGGCTTCATGGCCAAGGAGAGCGTCATCTCCACCCTTGAGGTGCTGAACGCCATGCCGCTCTTCACCACCGTCACGAGCATCTCGATGTTGGTGTTCTGCCTGCTCTACACGCCCTGCGTGGCCGCCATCGCAGCCATCCGCCGCGAGTTGGGCACCAAGTGGATGCTGTTCATCATCGCCTTCCAATGCGTCGTCGCGTGGATTTGCGCTTGGTTCGCCTACCTCATCGCTAACGCCATCATCGCATGAACTGGCCTACCGTCATAGTGCTGCTTGTTGTCCTTGCAATGGTCGTCGTCGCCATCTGCGTCTTGCGGTCAGGAAAAGGAACTTGCTCATGCGGCAAAGACGGAAAGAAAACGGAACATTGCAGCGGCTGCGCCTCTTGCTCGGCAGACTGCCCTTTCAGGCGGTGAAAGTCAGTAAAACATTTTGGGCCGTT
>CALFIT010000227.1 GCA_937877465.1 uncultured Bacteroidales bacterium
CGGCATAGTCGGCCACGGTGGAGAGTTGCAGCAGGTAACCTTCCAGATGGTTCTCAGCCACAAGGCGTTGCGCCCGTTTCAGGTCGTAGCCGTAGCCGATGGTGGCGCTGTGTCCGGGCAAGCCCACGGGAATCATACCGCCCGTGCCGGGTTCGCCGATGCCGTTGCGCAGGTAGCGCAGCATCTTCTCGCGGTCGATGCAAAGGCTGACGGCCTGCCGCAAGGCCCGCGAGCGATTGGGGCCAAGGCTGTCGTTAGGGTCGATGAAAAACGAGAAGTATTCCGTGTTCAGATAAGGCTCGGTGATCAGCTCGATTTTGTCCACATACTTCTGGCGCAGTTGGCCGTCGTAGGTCAAAAGCTCGTCCTTGTAGCGCGCATCGATGCCCGACATGAAGTCGAACTTGCCCTTGATGAACTCCAAGAATGCCACTTGCTTGTCAATCAAAAAGCTGATGGAGACGGCATCGATATAGGGCAACCGCTCCCCTTGCGCGTCGCGCTCGAAATAGTCGGGGTTCTTGCGAAAGACGAGCTTCACGCCTTCTTTCCAGTACTGGAAATGGAACGGCCCCGTGCCGACGGGATGGCTGCGGAAGTCATCGCCATAATACTCAACGGCTTCGTGAGGAACGACTGAGGCGTAAGTCATGGACAAAATGCCCAAAAACGGCGGGAACGGCTTCGACAGCTCGATTTGGAAGGTGGAATCGTCCAAGGCGGTGAAGGCATAATGCTCATCGTCGTGCTTCACGGAAGAGAAAATCCACATTCCGGGCGAGTTCAAACGCTTGTCAACCACGCGGTTGAAGGAATACGCCACATCCTCAGCATTCACGTTCCGAGGCTGGGGAAAACACGTGTCTGCATGAAACGGCACGTCCGTCCGCAAGTGGAAGGTGTAAAGCAAGCCGTCGTCGCTGATGTCCCACGACTTGGCCACCATCGGCACGAGGTTCATCTTGTCGTCGAAGGCCACAAGGCTGTTATACACTTGGTTACAAGCCCAGATGTGCGGCAAGTCCTTGGCGTAAATCGGATCCAAGGTAAGGATGCCCGCCGACTCGTTGTACTTGAAGATGGCGAGATCTTCGTCGTCGCCTTGTCGCTGGCTGCATCCTGCAACCAGCACAAGCAACATAACCCATCCTATCAGCCCTCTTTTCATGTTCACTTCACCTTGAATCCAATCACCTCGGGATGCATGTTGTTCAGGTACTTGTTGAAGTCGAGGTCGTTCTTGTCTTGCTCCTTCTCCAAGGCGAGGTCGAGCACCTGCATCATGTTCTCCACATAGTGGAAGTTCAGGCCGTCGATGTAGTCCTCCTTGATGTCCTTGATGTCGTGCTCGTTGTCGATGGAAAGGATGAGGTCGGTCACGCCGTTGCGCTTGGCGGCGAGGATTTTCTCCTTCACGCCGCCCACGGGCAGCACCCTGCCGCGCAGCGTGATCTCGCCCGTCATGGCCAACTGCCCTTTCACCTTGCGCTGGGTGAAGGCCGAGGTCAAGGCGGTGAGCATGGTGATGCCCGCCGAGGGGCCGTCCTTGGGCGTGGCGCCTTCGGGAATGTGGACGTGGACATTCCAAGCCTCAAACACGTCGGGGTTGATGTTGAGTTGCGAAGCGTGTGCCTTGATGAACTCGTAGGCGATGGTCGCGCTCTCTTTCATCACGTCGCCGAGGTTGCCGGTCAGCGAGAGGTGCCCCATGCCACGGCTCAGGCTCACTTCGATGGAGAGGATTTCGCCGCCCACCTGCGTCCAAGCCAAACCCGTAGCCACGCCCGGCATCGTGTGTTTCACCTCGTCCTCGTCGTGGTGCATCGGCACGCCGAGCACTTCGCGGAGGTTCTCCATCGTGATTTTCTTGTCAAACTCCTCGCCCACAACGACTTGCTTGGCACGGTAACGCATCATGTCGCCGATTCTTCTTTCCAAGTTGCGCACGCCAGCCTCGCGGGTGTAGTCGTCGATGATGTGCATCACCACGTCTTTCGGGAACGCGATTTGCTTGCCGTCCAAGCCGTGTTCCTTCATCTGCTTGGGGATGAGGTGCCGCTTGGCGATTTCGTATTTCTCCTCGCGCAGGTAGCCGCTCAAGTCGATGATTTCCATGCGGTCGCGCAAGGCGGGATGGATGGTCGAGAGGTTGTTGGCCGTGGCAATGAACAGGATTTTCGAGAGGTCGTAGTCCAACTCAATGAAGTTGTCGTAGAAGGCGTTATTCTGCTCAGGGTCAAGGATTTCCAAAAGTGCCGCCTGCGGGTCGCCGCTGATGTTGTTGCCGCTCACCTTGTCGATTTCGTCGAGGACGAAGACGGGGTTGCCCGACTTCACCTTGCGTAAATTTTGAATGATTCGGCCCGGCATGGCGCCGATGTAGGTCTTCCGGTGACCGCGCAGCTCCGACTCGTCGCGCACGCCGCCAAGTGACATTCTGACATATTTCCGGTTCAGTGCCCGCGCGATGGACTTGCCCAACGAGGTCTTGCCCACGCCGGGAGGCCCGACGAGGCACAAAATCGGGGCTTTCATGTCCTGACGCAGCTTCAGCACGGCCAAATGCTCGACGATGCGGTCTTTTACCTTGTCCAAGCCGAAATGGTCGGCATCCAAAATCTTCTGGGCGCGTTTCAGGTCGAAGTTGTCCTTGGTGAAGTCCTCCCACGGCAGGTCAACAAGATATTGCAAATAGTTGAGTTGGATGCCGTATTCGCTCGACTGCGGATGGGTGCGTTCCAGCTTTTTCAGTTCGCGGTCGAACACCTCCCCCACTTCCTTCGACCATTTCTTCTTCTCGGCCTTCTCCTTCAACTCCTTGACATCCTGGTCGTTGGGGTTGCCGCCCAATTCCTCTTGGATGGTGCGCAGCTGTTGGTTGAGGTAATATTCGCGCTGCTGCTTGTCCATGTCGTCGCGCACCTTGCTTTGGATTTGCTGCTTCAGTTCCAGCATCTGCCTCATCTCCGTCAGCACGGCAAGCAAGCCGTCGGCCATCTCGGTTAATGTGCGCGACTCCAAAATCCCTTGACGCACAGGAAGTTCGGCCTCGATGTTGCTGGCCACGAAGTTGAGCAGAAACACCGGGTCGTCGATGCTCTTGATGGCGAAGCCCGCCTCTTGCGACAGGTTGCGCGAGCGCGGGATGACCTGAACGGCCAAGTCCCTGACCGACTGCAACAAGGCCTCAAACTTGCGCGTGTTGGGCGCGTCCTCCGAAGCGGCGTAAGGCATCACGGCGGCCATGAGGAAAGGCTCGTTCTGGATGGCTTCCACCACCTCGAAACGGCGCATCCCCTGTATGATGACCGTGACGCTGCCGTCGGGCATCTCGAAGGTCTTGAGGATTTGGGCCGACACGCCCACCTTATACAGGTCGTCAAGCCCGGGCTCATCGACATTCGACTCTTTTTGCGCAATCACGCCGATGGGCTTGCGTCGGCGGCTGTATTCCTTCACGATCTGGATCGACTTCTCGCGCCCCACGGTGATGGGGATGACCGTGCCGGGATAAAGCACCGAGTTGCGCAAAGGCATGATGGGCAGCTCGTCGGGCACGTCGCCGCCTTGCTTCAACTGGCCGTTATCAATCGTAAAGACAGGGATGAACTCGGCATCCGTGTCGATCATATCTGACATCAATTCGGTTTCGACTTTGTAACTCATAGAAACTTCTTTTTGAACATTGACTGGCGACAAATTGTCAGTCCGCCGCCGTTTCACACCTTATTATATTGGTGGCGCAAAGATACGGCAAAGATAATGCCAAGGCACAAAAAAAGCCCTCGCGATAGGCAAGAGCTTCCCTTTTTCGGTTTCGTCCAACACTTACTTGGCTTCCTTCTTCTCGAAGAACTTCTTGTACTTGTTGTTGAACTTGTCCACGCGACCGGCACTGTCGACGAGTTTCATCTTGCCGGTGTAGAAGGGATGTGACGCGCTGGAGATTTCCAGTTTCACCAAGGGATATTCGTTGCCGTCTTCCCATTTGATGGTTTCCTTGGTGTTGATGGTCGAACGCGACAGGAAGGTCGCATCGTTTGACATATCTTTGAAAACAACCAGTCTGTAGTTCTTGGGGTGAATGTCTTTTTTCATCGCTTACTTTCCTTTTGATTTTGAGTGCGCAAAAGTACAACAATTTCTTGGAATGGCAATCGGTTTGGGGAGATTTTTTTGCCAAATAAACACAAATTACTGTATTTCAAAACATTAACAACACTTTTATTCAAGGAATCGGGTTCGTTTTCGACAAATGCCAAATTCACCAACAAATTTCGGCCAAATTTACCAATGAATGATTATTTTGTATTGTTACAGCCGTAAAAAGCTCATTTACAATAAGATAACAAAAACAATTCCTACCGCCGCGCAAAATCTGCCGCGCGGGGTTGGGTGGCGCACTCCCGTGCGCACCCCGCCCGACAGATTTTGCTTCTTGCCCGTCTCGCCCGTGGGCGGAACGGAACAAGGGTTAGTTCTGACGGACAGGGCGCACACTGAAGCCATAGTTACGGTCGTAGTAGTTCATGTAGCAATAGTCCGAATTGAAGTTGAGGCCCCACGCGTAGTGCGGGTAGTCGGTGACAAGCGACCGAGGCCAGTAGAGGCCGTTGGAGCCGGTGCCGATGAGGCCAGAGTCCCAACGGTTGCCGGCAGCGGGCAGGAAGAGACTGTTGCCATTGCTCGCAGTAAACAGCCTTCCGTTCACGCCGTTCTGGGTCGTCCATGTATTCGTTGTGTTTTGGTAAAGCTCCTCCCATTGCTCATGGGTGGGCATACACCATCTGCTGCCCCAGTTGGCCGTGGCCGCGTCGTCGCCCGGCTGCAAAACGGTCAGGTTGTCGGTGAAGCCGTTGTAGCCGTAGCAGGAAGCGTTGCAGTATTTTGTCAATTGGTCGTAACCGCCGTTGCACCACTTGTAGGTGCTCCAATTATAGTAGTCCTTGGTTTGCGTCTCGCCCCAGGCGAAATAGTCGCCATAGCCTTCGGGCGTTGTGGCGCCCACGTTGCAAGCAGCCCACAAAGTACTACTTGGCAAGCCGAGGTCAACATAAGTGTGTCCATTGGTGGTTCCATCACCATTAGCATTGTCCTCTTTTTTACATCCAGCAGCACAAACGACCACCGTCATGAGCACTATGGCTACCATAGCCTTCATTACCTTATTCATAACTTATTTGAATTTTGAGGTTATTGTTCATTTGATGCCGCAAAATTAAGAAACAAATCCAAAACATCATCATAAATCGTGCTGTTTCCTTTAATGCTGCGGATATTTGTGCTATATTTGCATCCAAAATCAACCCTTTGCAACTATGGCCCTACTCACCGACATCAATGATTTGCTCAACAAACGCAAGGTGGAATCAGACGAATTAGGCCATTGAGGAAATCATCGAAAAAGACCAAAACAAGGACTTGACCGATAGACAACGCCGCATCCTTTTGGCAATAGGCGGCGATGTCCCATTAAATGTCCCATAACACCAATTGCAAGTCGCATTGACGACTTGACATCACTGTTTGTGACTTCAAACGACACAAAATCCACCCCAAAACCCTCCCCAATCCGCCGAAAAACCTAATTATTTCAAAAAAGGTGCAACCACTCACTTTTATTTGCTATCTTTGCGGCAAAATAAACGAGTAAAACTCAAACAACAAATTATAAATCAAACTTTTAAATCAACAATTTGAAATGAAACAGGCTTTTAATTTCAACGCAGGTCCCTGCGTTCTGCCTAAACAGGCCATCGAAAGCACCGTCAAGGCGCTCTACGATTTCGACAACACCGGTATCGGCATCGCCGAGATTTCACACCGCACCCCCGGTTGGGAGCGCATCATGGCTGAGACCCGCCAACTGTGGCGCGACCTCCTCAACATCCCCGAAGAGTACGAAGTCCTCTTCCTCGGCGGCGGCGCCAGCACCCAGTTCTTCACCGTGCCCGCCAACCTGATGAAGACCAAGGCCGCCTACCTCCAGACCGGCGTCTGGGCCAAGAAGGCCGCCAAGGAAGCCAAGCTGTTCGGCAAGGTCGACATCGTCGCTTCGAGCGAGGACAAGACCTACACCTACATCCCGAAGGGCTACGAAATCCCGATGGATGCCGACTACTTCCACATCACGACCAACAACACGATTTACGGCACCGAAATCAAGTACGACATGGACTGCCCCATCATGCTTGTGGCCGACATGAGCTCCGACATCATGAGCCGTCCCGTCGACGTGAAGAAATACGGACTCATCTACGGTGGCGCCCAGAAGAACGTCGGCCCCGCCGGCGTCACCTTCGTCATCGTCAAGAAGAGCATCCTCGGCAACATCGGCGACCGCGCCTACATGAACCCGCTACCCACCATGGTTGACTTCCGCACCCATGCAGCCGAAGAAGCCAAGAACATCTCGATGTTCAACACCCCGCCCGTACTGCCCATCTTCATGATGCACGAGACCCTCGTGTGGCTGAAGGACACCATCGGTGGCGTCGAGGCCATGAATAAGATCAACATGAAGAAGTCAACCATGCTCTATGAGGAAATCGACCGCAACAGCATGTTCGTCGGCACCGCCGAGAAGGAAGACCGTTCCATCATGAACCACTGCTGGGTGATGGCTCCGGGCTACGAGGACAAGCAAGACGCCTTCATGGCCTATGCCAAGGAGCGCGGCATGGTCGGCATCAAGGGACACCGCTCGGTCGGCGGCTTCCGCGCCAGCCTCTACAACGCCTGCCCGATTGAGGCCGTCGAAGCCCTCGTGCAGTGCATGCAAGACTTTGAGAAAGCGAACAAATGATTCAAGATTTAAAATTCAAAATTTAAAATTCAATCATGAAAGTATTAGTTGCAACTGAAAAGCCCTTCGCCAAGATCGCTGTTGACGGCATCCGCGAAGTGGTGGAGAAGAACGGCTACGAGCTGGCTCTTTTGGAAAAATATACCGACGTGAACGACCTCTACAAGGCCGTTGCCGATGCCGACGCCCTCATCGTGCGTTCAGACAAGGTGACGAAGGAAGTCATCGACCACGCCAACAACCTGAAGATCGTCGTCCGTGCGGGCGCCGGCTTCGACAACCTCGACCTTGAGGCCTGTACCGCCCGTGGCATCGTGGCCATGAACACCCCCGGACAGAACAGCAACGCCGTGGCCGAATTGGTGATGGGCATGTTGGTCTATGCCGTGCGTAACTTCTACAACGGCAAGAGCGGCACCGAGCTGATGGGCAAGAAACTCGGCCTGTTGGCCTTCGGCAACGTGGGTCGCAACGTGGCCCGCATCGCCAAGGGCTTCGGCATGGAAGTGTATGCCTTCGACGAGTTCGTCCCCGCCGACAAGATTGAAGAGGCTGGCGTTCACGCCGTCGCCAACCGCGATGCCCTCTTCGAGACCTGCGACGTGGTGAGCCTCCACATCCCGGCCACTGCCGAGACCAAGCAGAGCATCAACTACGCCGTGGTCAATAAGATGCACAAAGGCGGCATCCTCGTCAACACGGCACGCAAGGAAGTCATCAACGAGCCTGAGCTGCTCAAGCTGATGTCCGAGCGCACCGACCTGAAGTATGTCACCGACATCATGCCCGACGCCGATGCCGAGTTCAAGGCTTTCGAAGGCCGCTATTTCGCTACGCCCAAGAAGATGGGTGCCCAGACCGAAGAGGCCAACGTCAACGCCGGCATCGCTGCCGCCAACCAGATTGCCGACTTCTTCAAGACCGGCAACCGCCGTTTCCAAGTGA
>CALFIT010000228.1 GCA_937877465.1 uncultured Bacteroidales bacterium
GCATTGGCATAGCAATACTCGCAAAGGTGCGGGCAGGTGTTGTATTCGCCGATGTCCTTGCTCACCATGCAGCCGCAAAACTGGCGTTGGCCTTTGTCGCGGTTGTCCTTCTTCTTGATGGCGTATTGGTTGGCGTTCAGTAGGATGGCGTTGGCGGGAATAGGCTCCGCACCGAACAAGGAGTTTTCGATTGTCTTGATTTCCACGCCGAGGAAGTCCATCAGAGCCTTGTCGTGGTGCGCGAAGCGAATCATCAGGTCATCGTCAACGCAGCGGTTGTGCTCCACGCCGTCGAGACTTGCGGCCTCGCCGCAAGTGGCCAAAGCGTAGTTCCAACCTCGCGTTTTGTTCAATTCCACCAATCGCTTGGCAAACTCCACCATTTGCTCTGGCAGCCATTCCGAATAGTTGATTCTGTTCTTTTCAAGGTTGGCCTTCACCTTTTTATAAGATGCGATGTCGGCGTAGCTGAACACGAGCTTTTCAGTGTAGCCTTGCAGTTGGTTGCCGATGTTGTCCACCTTTCGGAGCAGGTCGTCCATCGAAATCCTGTCGGTCAGAATCAGCGGGTCGAATCGCCAAATTACGCGGCCTTGGCCCAAACGTTCCACCAACGCCTTGAACGTGTCGATGCGTTCCTGCAAAGGCGGCACACCCTTTTCCAAGCCTTCGTTTTCGTAGTCGTTCAGCGTGTATTGGATGTAGCAGTCGATGCCACGTTCTTTCAGATAATCAAGGTGTTTGAGCAGCGGCTTCGGGTATTTCGACCAAAACACGATGAAGCGGCATTTGTCGTAGGAAACGAAGCTCTTCACGCCGTTGAAAGGGTTGGTCCAAGCGGAATAGCCCACCTTCAGCCGGTGGAAGAACCAGTCGGCATAGAAGGCTGGGATGTCGGTGCTGCGGCTGGCGGAGACGATGACAGGGGCTTGCGCCTCGGCCATCACTCCGTTATCCCGCTGAATAGTTGTCTTTTGCCATTGCGCCATAAGGTTGCGTTTCTTTTCGATTCATGCGCAAAAGTAAGCAAAAATCATCAACCGTTGTTGTACCGAAACGCTTTCTTTTCCGCGTGATAGTCGCGGTAATTGTCGCAACGACCCCTAAGGTCGTAGGCCGTCGGGGTATAGGGATAGCGTTCCATGACGGTCTTGAAGTTGCAGAAGCGGCACTGGGCTTGGGCGGCACATTCGTCGTCGGTGAAGGAGGCTAAGGCGGTCCTAATCATCACGTCGGCGCGTCGTTGGGCGTTTCTCGTGCTGGTGTCTTCTGACCAGTCTCTGTCGAGGGAACTCCACACATCACCGTATTGGTAATGCGTCAAGGCCCAGCAGTAATCGAAAGAATTGCGGATTCCCATGCCGAACTCAATCATCAGCAAGGCCTTTTGGTTGGGTTCGGCGGTGGCGGCGATGTCTTGCTCCATGCGTCTCATGGTGCGGGCGAAGTGGAGCTTGGCGTCCGTGGCGTGGCTCCATGCGCGGTTTTCAAGACTGAAGGGGTCGCGGTTGAGGTAGCCTTTCTTATAGACGTTGGTGCGCGTGTGATAGGCCTCCGATACCTTGGAAAGGTAGCGTTCCGCGTCGGCGTAGCGCATCTCGCGCAGGCAGTGCGTGCCGATGATTTCGTTGAGGAAGTCAAGCTCAACGTAGGAATGTGCGTTGAGGAAACGGTCGAATGCCGTACGGGGCTTTTCGGCAATCTTGGCGTAGTTGGCGATTTCGTTGGCCGAGAGTGTGTCCATCATGGCGGCAAAATTGGTGCCGTAGTCATAGTCGTTGAACCAGCCGTAATGCCTGAACTCGTCGAGGGTGAGCGTGATGTGCATCCCTCCGTGCCTTTTGACGAAGTCGTCGTCCCAACAGGTGATTCCCACGGCGTTGATTTCGTTCAGCAAGGCGTAGTCGGCCATGTTGGCGAGTTGCAGGGCAAGGGTGGTCTTGCCCGACTTGAGCATCTTCGGACAGACCGTCCCCAGCAGGATGCAGCGCATCGCGTCGCTCCAATAGTAGTAGCTTCGACAGGATTTCAAGCCGTAGAAGTCGTTGGTGCCGCTGATGGCTTCGTCGTCGATGTGCTTCTCCAGCATGTCTTGCAGCCATTGCAGTTGGCCGAAAAGCCGCTGCTCGTAGGCCTTGTCGTAAGTGCAGAGCTGTGCGTCGAGGTACATCCGCATCACCTTGACGGCATCTTCCAAAGGCTGGTCTTTGACGGTCTTTTCCGCAATCTTCATGTAACGGTCGGCCTTGATGTCGTCGCCTTGGAGGTGGGCGATGTAGGTGGCGGCGTATGCCCAAAGCGCTTTGTCGGCGGCCTTGTCGCCTTGGATGACTTTGTCGCAAAGCAGGGCGAGACGGATGAGGTCGTCTTGCTCTCCATTGCCCCAGTGCCATTTCGTGCCCCAATCGCGGTCTGGCTCGATATGGCCGAGGATTTTCCATAGCATGGTGCGGAATTCGGGACAGTCGGGATAGCTTTCGTAGAGCAACTCCATTTTCTCCACGCGGTTCATGTCGTTGTGATAGTGTTGGTCGCAGGCCATCAGGTTAGTGAGGTCGTTGGCCATGATGAAGTGGCGTTTGGCCTCTTCCGTGTTGCCGACATGCAGGTAGGCTCCGGCGATGTAGGGCAGCGTCATCTGGCGCATCAACCCGTCGGAGAGAGCGGCTTCCACGTCGCTCCAGTAGCGGATGCAGTCGTCATAACGGCCAAGGCTGATGAGCGCCCTGACGGCTTGCAGGGCGTAGCGTCCGGCAAAGCGCGGCTCCCGCTGGCTCATGGCACGGTCGGCCACTTCGTTGAGCGAGAACCGCACGGGGTCGTTTTTGCTGGGATAGTACCACGGCGACTGTCTTTCGAGCCTCAGCCATTCGCAGTTTTTGGCGAGGAGGAGGAAGTCCAAGGCTTCTTGGTCGTCGTGGTCCACAAGCCATTGGGCCATCTGGTTGGATTTGGCCGCTTCGGGGATGATGCCCGACTTCAAGGCGGTAATGGACTCGATGTCAAACTTGTAAACCACTTGGTAGATGTCGTCCAAAGGGATTTCCGGCGAGGTCTGCTGTTGCCAAAGCCGACAGTTCTCTTCGTTGTTGGGGTTGAATGTTTCGGGTGTGTCGTCGGGAAGGTCAACGAGGTGGAAAAGATAGTACTCCGAAGGGGCGTAGGTGTCAACTATACAGGCCCGGACATGGAAGGAGAGGCACAAAAGGCTAATCGTGGCGATAAATCTGGCTGATTTCATCATGGGTGTAGTTTGAAAGGTTGGCTGAATCGAGGTGATAAAGGATGACCGATGCGTTTTCGGCATCGGGCAAGGCGTGGCGGACGAGGCTGTCCAATTGGCGCAACACGTCGAAGGGGACGCTTTCGTGCCGGATGCGGTCGCCCGCAATGAGTTCGCGCTGCTCGGCGGTGTGGTCTTTCAGCACGGTATGATAACGGTCTTGTCCTGATTGGTATAAGGTGTTGTCGTCGAGGTCGAGGTGGTGGAACAGGCCCATGTAGTTGCCGTTGCGGAAGCAAACGTCCCAAGCGAAAGTGGGGTAGGCTATGCTCAGCGGCAAGCCGTAGGGCTTTCCTTTCAGGTAAGCCCGCACGTCGTCGAGGTCGAGGATGGCGTTGTCGGTGCTTTCGGCGGTGAGACTGCCGGTATTGTAGAGCATCAGCACGCCGTGGTCCACGGGCGGACATTGTCGCGAGAGTTGCCAGAGGCGGATGGTGCAGCTGAGTTGGATGCCGTAAGGCTGTAGCCTGTCTTTGACATGCCGGCAGAGCGTGAAATAGCTGTCTTGCGTCTGTTGCGTCCAGTCGCAGTCGAGTTGGATTTCCCGGATTGTGCCCATGTCGTTGAAGTCGGCCATGTTCATCACGCGCTCGGCGATGAGGGTGGCGTAGTCGTATTCCTTGCCTTGGATGCGGCGTAGCGCTTCGAGGGTGAGGTAAACGACAGGGACGACCTCCATTCCGTCGGGGACGGTCTGCCTGAAGGTGAGCGTGGCGTTGGGGACGGCCTCGAAGCCTTGGCTGTCTTCAGGTTGTACATGGTTTGTCGGAACGATGTCGAACAGCCTGACATAGAGCCTTTTCACCTTGTGTTCGGTGAGAAAGGCTTGCTCCGTCTCGTTCAGGTCGAAGACGGTCTTCCAATAATAGATGCCGTTGTCGGGGCGGTGAAGTTCGGTCGTGGAGGTCTTGGTTAGTTGGGCTTCGTCTTGCCGGGTCGGCGAGCAGCCGACCCCGACAAGCGCCAGCAACAAAAGAATGGGTTGTTGCACTTTCATAATCATTACATTGTTTGCGTCATTATTTACCCTGCAAAATAAAGCAACCCCGAAAAGACGGCCAAGCGTTTTTCGGGGTTTTGTACGAAATGCCTCGGTGGTGTATGAAATGCGTCGTCGGGCGCGATTTCGTAATCAATCGGCCTCTCTCATCACCAAATAATTGATGTTCCTCCACTTCTTTCGGTCGGCCTTTGGGTTGGGGTCGCCGAACTCGTGGCGTTGCCCGTCGGCGTCGGTGGCCCAGCCGTAGGCGTTGGCGCCCACGAGGTAGATGGCGTTGTCAATGCCCAAATCGACCAAGGCCTGCGCGAAGTCGTGGAACGACTCGACGCTGAGCGTCTCCACGGTGAAGACCTCGCCGTTGCGCTCGCACAGGGCACGGCGCACCGACTTGCCTTTCTGCTCGTTTTCGACCAACTGTCCGTTGTCCACCAAGGGGAACTGGCGGAAGAAGCAGCCGCCTTTCTCGGTGGCTTCCTCGAAGAGGGGCGAGTTGTCGGCCACGCCCACCGTCACCACGCCGTCGATGATGGCGCAGTAGCCGCGCTTCGAAAGCCCCCAGGCCTTGGGCTCGCCGTCGAGCACGAAAGCCCCTACGATGCCGCCGTTGTCGGCACGGATGTCGGCGGCTTGGGCGCAAAAAAGGATGCCGTCGTCGTCGCGGTCGATGGGACCGAGATGCAGCGACAGGCTCACCCGATGGGGCAAATAGAGCCGCATAGGGATGTCGTTGACGGTGGTGTCGGCCATCTCGATGAAGCCTTTCCCGATGTCCACGGCCTTGGCCAAAGGCATCTTGACGACGGGCGGCTCCACGGGTGGCGTGGAAGGCTCGAAGAGGCCTGGCTCGTCAGGCTCGACGGGCGGCTCTTCTGGCTTGCGATGGTCTGCGATTGCCCACCATAGAAAGGCGATGGCGGCCACCGCGCCGATGACGGTGAGGACGATGCGGACGGAGAGTCGTTGCCCCTTGCCCGTGTCCTCGCCGATGACGCGGATTTCGTCGTCGCGTATGTCTTTCTCTCTGTGTTTCATTCTTTTGCCTCCTTTTCTATCAGTTCCTTGAGTTGCTTCAAGGCCTCCTTCGAAGCCGAGACGGTGTAGGTGAACCGGTCGTTGTCCGACAGGATGAGCCGCTGGTTCTGAAGGTTGATGTAATAGATGTAGTTCCTGTTGATAATCAGGCTCCTGCCGATGCGGATGAAGGGATTGTCCTTCGCGCCCAATTGGTCGTGGATCATGCTCTCGATTTGCCCCAACTGGAACGTCAGCAGGCGCGACTCGTTGTCGGTCTGGACGAGGTTGCAATAGTTGCCGTCCGACGAGACATAGACGATCTTCTCGGCGGCGATGCGCACCATGTCGTTGGCGGTGGATATGATGAGGTGTCTCTTGGGCATGACGCGGCAAAAGTAACGACTTGTTTCGGATGCAAAGGTAGGAAAAAGGCGCGAATGTACGAAAGGGTCGGAAAAATGTATGAAATGGGCGGTGCGCGGCGTTGGAAAATCGGTAGTGATGCGAAAAATAATGGCAGAAAAATCGCCTTTGTTGCAAAAACTCGCCCCGAAAAGTGTATCTTTGCAGCGAAAACTCGCCCCGAAAAGTGTATCGATTCGGTGAAAACTCGCCCCGAAAAGTGTCAAGTTGTTGAAAATCAATTTTATATAAAAACATGCCAATATGTATCGCAGAAAGATAGAGGAGACGCTGCTCCAATGGAAGGAAAAGAAAGCCCATAAGCCGTTGGTGGTGAAGGGCTGCCGCCAATGCGGAAAGACCAGTTCGGTGATGGATTTCGCCAACAAGCACTATGCCCATGTCGTTTATCTCGATTTTCACGAGCACAGGGAATACAAGGCGTTTTTCGCCGGTGCGCTTGATGTCGATACCTTGACGCTGAACATTTCGGTGGGCGTAAGGGGGGCCAAGTTCGTGCCAAACCAAACCTGCCTCATACTTGATGAGATCCAAGACTGTCCCCAAGCGCGGTCGTCCCTCAAGTTTTTCAGCCTTGACGGGCGTTACGATGTCATTTGCACGGGTTCGTTGCTTGGCGTGAATGGCTATCGCACGAAGGAGGAGCGTGAAGATGAAGTCCGAGCCTCGATTCCCGTGGGCTTCGAGCACGTCGTCACGATGTATCCGATGGATTTTGAGGAATGGTTGTGGGCTAATGGAATCGAGCAGCAACATGTTGATTATCTGAAGGATTGCCTTAAAAATGAAGTGCCGGTGAACGAAGCCATCCATCATCGGATGCGGGAATTGCTGTTGCGCTATGTGGTGGTGGGAGGTATGCCGGAAGCGGTCGTGGCGTTCTTGGAGACCAACGACATGAACGAGGTCGTGGAGGTGCAGCAGGGCATCGTCGAGACTTACAAAGCCGACATGCTGAAATACGCCCTTCAGGAAGACAAGCCGCGCATCCGGGAGTGCTTTGAGTCCATTCCCGCGCAGTTGGCCAAAGAAAACAAGAAGTTCCAATATTCCACCATCAGGAAGGGAGCACGGTCGCGCCAGTATCAAGGTAGCCTGCAATGGATTGAGGATGCGGGCATCATCCGCCGATGCTACAACACCTCCATCACGGAATTGCCGCTGAACGGGAACGCCATCCCCGACTGCTTCAAGGTTTACATGGCTGACATCGGACTGTTGGTCAGCATGCTTGAGGAAGGAACGGCATGGAGCATCCTGCAAGGGGATTTGAAGGGCTATAAGGGTGCCATCTTCGAGAATCTTGCCGCCGACATCTTGGGCAAGATGGGACGCAAGCTCTATTATTTCCAGAAGGAAGGCGGGCTGGAGCTGGATTTCCTCATGCGTTACAAAGGCGAGTGCTGGCCTGTGGAATGTAAGGCCACCACGGGCAATGCCAAATCGTTGCAGACGGTGTTGAGGCATCCCGAACACTATCATGTCGCCAACGCCATCAAATTGGGCGACTATAATGTTGGGCGCGATGGCTCGATACTCACCTTGCCGTTCTACATGGCCTTTTTGCTTACCGAAGTATGATGCCGACAACCCTTTTTGCCCCCAAAATCCTCCCGAAATGCCCATAGAGCGACATCCCTTGAATCCTTTTCTGCCGCAGAACGCCCGAGTGCTGTTTCTCGGCAGCTTCCCGCCGCCACGCAAGCGTTGGTGCATGGACTTCTATTATCCCAACTTCCAGAACGACCATTGGCGCATCGAAGGGGCGGTGTGGTTCGGTGACCGCGACCGTTTTGTTGACCGCGAGGGGAAATGTTTTCTCAAAGAGGAAATCGTCGCTTTTCTGAACGAGAAAGGCATTGCCCTCTACGACACCGCGCAAAGCGTCCGTCGGCTGAAGGACAACGCCTCCGACGCTTTCCTTGAGATCGTGGAGCCTACCGACCTCCGCGCCTTGCTCCGCCAGCTTCCGCAATGCCACGCCGTCGCCACCACGGGCGAGAAGGCGACAGGGGAGGTGTGCCGCTATTTCGGCCTGCC
>CALFIT010000229.1 GCA_937877465.1 uncultured Bacteroidales bacterium
GAAGGTTCATCCAAGGTCGGGCACGGGCAAGCCAGAATATTTGAAATACGACAAAAGAGGGGTTTGGTCGAGGCGAATTTCACAAAAACATCGGATGATTTACAAAATCATTGACGATAGGGTTATTGTTGAAGTGATTTCCGCCTACGGCCATTATGGCGACAAATAACCCAATTCTCGAAAACAAAAAAACGCCCCAACCTAAACAGGATTGGGGCATTTTGGTGGATTGAAATGACATTGTGTTTATTTCAAATAGAGAACTAACAAAACAATTGCTGCCATTGTCAGTGCAGCACCAAGCATTAGAAAAACAGTTAGTTGGCGACGGGCTTTGGGATCCATTTCGTCTACAGCCTTGCCAACAGCCGATTTTCTTCTGGCCAAAACCCCAATGGTAAGGCCTACAACGGCTCCAACACCTGTAAGTAATACAGCTATAGCTGTCTCTTTGCTTTTGGTAAGTGCTACAACGATAGCCATAATGACCACACAGATAGCAAGCAGGATAACGTAATTCTTATCTTGTATTTTTTTCATTTTGCAATATTTATATTTAATGGTCGCAAACCCATATTGAAAGTGCTGTAAAACCCATACCGACAACGAATCCAGCACCAAACGTTACGAGTCCAGCTACTCCTCCTGCAAATGTGGTTATTGTTCCCATACACATGCCACATAACCACTTATGTTTTGGATCACCAGGATTCTGTCCAGGTGGTACTTGTTCTCTATCTCCATAGAAGAAATAGGAGTAATTGAAAGAAGTAATTGTCATCGTGTTATTACGGAAATTCCCATTACCAGTAATGATTTCATCACCGCTGTCAAAGTCATAGAAAGCAAAGTTACAGGGAAGATTGTTTTGATAGTAGTAATCAAAAGTTTTGTCACCATTGTCAACATAAAGCTGCCAAATTGTAACATCGCCTACACTGTCACAAATTACATAAAGGTAATCACTCCCGATGAAGTACGTATTGTTAGGAATGATGTAAACATCATTATTTCCTTCTGCAACTGTTTTAGTAAAGTCATGAAAGTTGTACTCGCTAAATTTTGATAGTTTACATAGCGAATCGAGAACATGAGGCCATGAGATTATGTCAGGGGGAGGTGTGTTAGGATTCGTTCCTTTACAGATACCGTCATTCACGACTTCACTTTTTTGTGGATTGGAGCTTTCTGTCGTTTCTTTTGAACAACTGCAAGCAATGCAAGCCACGGCCAGAAGCATGAGCATTGTTTTTAATCGCTGTTTCTTAAACATTTCTTTTTCTTTTTTATTGTTAAACATTGGGTTGATTCTTCGTTTTCGAAAACGCTGCAAAAGTAGGCTACCTTTGCGACATGGTCGCTACTCGTTCGGGTAGTTTTGCTGTAAAGGATGAAAAACTACCCGTTCGGGTAGTGGAAAAGCACCGTTTTTATGGTTTTCTGCAAGGAAAAGCGTAATTTTGCCGCATCAAAACGAAAAGCCTTAGTCATGAAAGCCTACCAGCCCTACGGCATCACCGAAAAGGATTACCGGCAAGCGCAGCCGCTCATCGATGCGGCACAGGCCTTTGCGCAAACGTCGTACCAAACCATCTACATCATAGATTACTTCAGCGACAGATTCCTTTATGTTTCCGACAACCCGATTTTCCGCTGTGGTCGCACCATTGAGGAGATCATGGCTGAGGGCTATGGCTTTTTCGTGGGCAACACCACGGAGGAAGAGGCTCCTTTGCTTGCAGAAATCCACGAGGCAAGCCTTGCCGCTTTGGGTGAGGTGGCAATGGAGGAGAAAAGGAGATGCTTGGTGTCGTACGATTTCCATTTGGTTACTGACATGCGCAGGCTGCTGGTCAACCACAAGCTCACGCCGTTGGCGTTGGACGGTTCGGGGAAGGTGTGGCTGGCGCTGTGTGTGGCGTCGTTCTCGGCGCGTCGCGAGATGGGGCACGTCCAGTTTTATCAGCTGCTTACGAAAAAGTTCAGCGAATATTCCATTGCGGAACATCGTTGGGTTGAGCGAAAGGAGATGGTGATGAAGCCAGAAGAGAAAGAGATGTTGGTGCTTTCGTCGCGAGGCTATTCGGTAGGCGAGATAGCAGAAATAATGCACAAATCGGAGGATACGGTCAAGCTATATCGCAAGCAGTTGTTCGACAAGTTGGATGCCGGCAACATCACCGAGGCAATGGCCTACGCCGTGAATTACGGGCTGTTGTAGTATGGTTCTTAACTCTCCTTGGCAATCTTGTTCATCTTGTTGAGGATGTCCTTCAGGCGCTCGGGCTTGGTCAGGTTGAGCCAGTCGCAGAAGGTGATGCCCATGTATTTGGCC
>CALFIT010000230.1 GCA_937877465.1 uncultured Bacteroidales bacterium
GCATACAGTTCCACGCTTCTTTGTATGGAATCGTCCTTTTGGAGCTGGAGGGCAACTAAAAAAACGACTAAACTATATGAAAACCAACAACAAAAAAACAGGACTGATGATTCTGATAGGGCTTTCAATCCTTTCTATGCTTTCGACGCCTAAAATCAGCAATTGCCAAAATGAGAACGCTACAAATCTCTTTGCAACAAACAACATGACATCCAGAACAACTTCTATCGACTTTGATTATGACATTGAAGCTGAAGGCGTATATTATAAAGTCATCTCTTTGGATGATTATACTCTTCGTGCAGTTGGATTGGTAGACAATGATGCTACAAGTGCTCATATTCCAGATTGGCTAGATTTCAGCCAATTAACATTCAGAATTACTGAAATCGACTTTGAGGAAGACTATGACGAACTACAGCATTTATCTTTTCCTAATGTTTTGGACTATCTACATTTAGGCCGATGCAACATAACCAATTTAACAGCTAATGCAACCAACATTTCTGGCTTTAATGATTGCCCTAATTTGAAATCTGTTTCTTTGATAGGGAACGTGAACGGGTTTAACAACTGTCCAAATTTGGAAGTTGCAATTGTTGATGGTGATATTTATGGTTTTGTTGATTGCATAAATCTAAAGCATGTGGAAATCGGGGCTTATACTTCCTTAGTAAGTGCCGGATCATTTAGAAACTGCCATATTAGCAGAATGGATTTACTTGATGGCTCTGAAGATTTGTTATTGAAAAAGTCTTATAATAACAACTACTCAAACTATCTTGTAGATACACTATATTGTGGGAGAAATCTGAACACAGAAAGTTATGTAATCAATGGTTTAGTTGACGTCACTTTTGGTCAAGACGTAACCTTATATTATGCTTCAATGTTAGGAGTGGGAAAGAAGTGGGAAGTGTTTAACGAAAACATAATTACTGTGCATGGCTCATTCGATATGGACAATTGTAAAATAGAAGAACTTGGCTTTAATGTAAAAACGGTTCGTTTTGATAATTATTACAATAATTATCATGATTACCATATAAGTCGCTGGTTGGTATTTCCACTATTGAAAAAAGTATACTTTAATAGTCCATATATAGGCATGCCAACTGGTTGCGACAAAAGTTTGCAATTCACTTTTGGATATAATACTTGCGAAATTTATGGCAATAACGCAACTATTGTAGGGGATTCTGCTTTTCTCAAAATGGAATCATGCGTTCCGCCTCGTCTGGCTTCCGACTTTTCTGTGCAAACGTATCTATACACCACATTATTTGTGCCGTATGGGACGTTGGAAGACTATCGAAATGCTGATGGATGGAAGCATTTCGTAAATATTGAAGAGTATGATTTTGATTGTAAAACATATACAATCAAACTAATAAATACTGTACCCGATTTATATGAAATCAAAGCCGCCAAAAGTGAATTTGGTTCCATCATGGGGCAATATTTGACCAGCGTTTGTTGTAGCACTTATGAGCAGCCACTTGTGAATTACAATGACGACACCGTGATTTTTGTGTGTAACCCATATCAAAATATACATTTACACTCAGGTCCTTCTATTTTTGTAAATAGCACGATTGGTTGTAATGATGCAGTTTGTTGGAAAGAAAACGGAATCCAACTATGTGACAATGGCTTTTTCTCTTTTCCAGTAACAAAAGACAGAACACTATCATTGTGCATTAATCCAGATGCATATAGGACAATAACACTAACCATAAATTCACCAAACGACCATGAAAGCATTGCTGTTGGTCATAGTTTTTCTTTATATGAAACTGACATGGGCTTATATTCTTACCAAAGCTATGGTGAAACCGAAAACACAATAATGATTTACAGAGGAGATCATTCTTATCCGACAAGAATTCGCATGACAGGCGAAAATGTTCGGTTTTGGTCAGGAGATGTCTCACAAAATGGTAACACTTTAGATTTTGTGTTGAATCATGATTATAACATAACTGCTCATTGTGCTTTAGGTGTAAATGATGACATTGACAATGGTATATATGCATTTGTTATGGAAGACAGGACGATCAAAATTATTGGAGTTGAAGATTTATCGCAGATATCTATTTATAATATAAGCGGGCAGTGTATTTACAAAGGAGATGACAAAACCATTAAAGTGCCAAGTTCGGGCTTATATGTAGTTGTAACGGAAAACAAATTGATAAAAATAATGGTTCACTAATAATAAAATAAAGGGATTACAAAATGAAAAACACGAATTTGTTAATGATGTTCATGCTATGCGTTACTTGTATGACTAACTTTGGGTGTAAGAAAAATTCTGCCAACGATGATTATGGAGATCCTGGCGTAGAAACACCAACCATCGTCTCTACCAAGGAGGCCTTTTATGATAGTTCTTTGTATATAGAAGCTACCTTTGAAGATGAGTCAAAGATGTATTTTCGATTGATTGATGATGCCACGGCTGAGGTCGTGAATAGCGAGGCTTTTTCTAACGAACCCTATATGTATCGTGGCGAAATAACCGTTCCTTCACATTTCATCCACATGAATCATTCGTATACGGTCATTGGAATAGGCCATGGAGCTTTTGGGGCTAGGGAATATTGGAATTATTATTTGCGGGAAATTCATCTTCCCAACACCATAGAATATTTGAATGGTTTTTACAATTGCGAAAATCTGATGGAAATCCATATTCCCCAATCAGTAAAAGAAATCCATAGTGTCGCTTTCTTTTCATCTGGACTCACAGGAGAGCTTATAATCCCAAATTCAGTAATCACTGTCGGAAATTCGGCTTTTACGGGGACAAATATTACGTCTGTTACTTTAGGGAATTCATTGAACACAATTGGAAAAGACGCTTTTAGAGGTTGTGATTTTACAGAAGTCGTTATCCCTAATTCTGTAACAACAATTGAAGACGGTGCTTTTGGGGGCTATGATGATTTTTATGGTAACTTGGGATTCAAAATCAAATCATTGACAATTGGTAGTTCCGTGACAAACATTGGGAAGACGGCTTTTTCTTGCAACGATTCAATTATTGTCACCTGTTTAGCAGAATTCCCTCCGTCTTTGAATCAATATGCCTTTATGAACGAGAATTGGGATATTATACAAAATGGGACTCTATGTGTTCCATCCCAAAGTATTCAATATTATATGAATAGTGAGTGGAGATACTATTTCAGACATTTCACCGCTATTCAATAAACAGACTTTTAAAACCATGTGCCATTCTTTCCATCGTAAAACCAACGGGGTATCATTCGTCTTATTCCTTTTGCTCGCCATTACATTCATTGTTTTCATATATGAGTTTCATCATCATCAACTATCCTCCAACATTGCTGATTGGGGTTCGTTTGGATCTTATGTCGGAGGATCTGTCGGTATTCTTTCCGTCCTTTTACTGTATTTCACATACAATAACCAGGTGAAGGCCAACCGCAAATCGCAATTTGAAACCATTTTGTTTCAAATGACAGACTGTTTTAAAGAACGGTTTACCGAAAAGAAAGAAGATTGGGATACGGCTTACAAAAGTATCGAGAATTATTATGCTTTTGGCGACTTGCCTGATGCGAAACTAATTAACAAAAAGAATGTAATGAAGGCAATAGAATATAGTTATTACAATAACATAGTTAATTTGAATGTGAATAGACAGATTGACATATTTTGTAGTATTATCGATTATATTGATAGAGAGGATTTGTTAGATGAAAGTGACAAGGAAACATACTTTACTTATTTGTCATCCCAAATAAGCAATGAAATGCTCATTATCATAATGCTTGGGCTTATTGCCAGAAACAATAGCCATGAAATTGAGGTCTTGAAAAAGGGGAGTTTCTTTAAAAATGTAGATATGGGTGGTAATGGTGTCTTAAACAGAATCAGGCAACTCTATTTTTCAATCAATGCGAATGAAGTCTTTATAAACTCACATGATGATTCTGAAGAAAATCTTCAATTTGCTTCAGAAAAACTTCCAGAAACATTCATGGAATATTATTCAAAATTCATAGCAAACTGGATTTGAAATAATCTTGATAGTGAAAAGAATAATATAATCACATGCAAACGGCAATGTTCCACAAATTGAAGTACCACCTGTATGTGCATCTACAACTCACTCGAACAACTCTCCCGCCCAAAGCATCTTCAGGAAGTCGAGCACATAGACGGCTTCGATGCCGTTGATGCGCCGGTTGATGCGGTCCAAGGAAACGATCATGGGGCGGCTGTCGGGATGGTCGGCAACGAAAAAGTCAAAATTTTGCGCCTCAACGAAAAATCCAATAAAGAATCCCTATCTTTGCCAAAATAGCTCCTTTTTTTTGCGGCAAGGAAAAGCGATTAAAGCAAATATGTCATAAAAGCGGGCAATAAGGTGACGGCTCCATCTTTGCGCAAATCCTTGGTGTAGATGAGAAAACGGTCACCGATGCGTGACGGATACTTCTTACAGAAGGCGTCAAGTGAGGCATGGGTATTGTAGCCTGACGACTTGACTTCGACAGGACACAGCTTCGCTTGGCGTGAAAGCAAGAAATCGATTTCATAATAATGCCTCTCGTCTTTGGGCCATGTGTAATAAAACAGGCTGTTGCCAGCCGAGGCCAACATTTGGGCTACAACGTTCTCGTAAACATGGCCGAGATTGGCGGAAAGCTTGTCTGACAGCAGCTTCTCGTATATGGTGTTCTCAGTGAAACCCTTTTCCCAGAAGGCCAAGGTCACAAACAGACCCGTGTCAGCGGCATATACTTTGAATTGTGCGATGTTTCGCGTCAGGCCCATGCCAATGTTCGGGTCGTCGGCGTGATACACCATATTAACGGTTTTGCTGTCTTCCAAGGCATCGAGAAGTTCGGCCGTTTTTTCTTCCTCAGCTTTGCCAATCACAGACGAGAAGACAAAACGTTTCGTCTTTCGGTTCAGTTGTCCAGGTATGGCGTGGTATAATTTCGAAAGTCTCCCGGAGGTGTCTATTTTGTGGAAATCGTCTTCATATAGGTTGATGATCCCTCGCTTTACCTTGTCCACCTGCCTAAAGTCGCGGGTTTCGAGAAAAGACTCGACTGCTTGTGGCATTCCGCCGACAAGCATATAGAGTCGGAAGTCGCGCATGGCCGTCCTGAACCCGGCACCCAACGCGTGTTTGCTTTCCCAAAAAGACCGCAATAGGGGGACGCTGGCTTCGTCGTCCATGGCCCATCGGAATTCCTCATAGTCCATAGGAAACATTTGTATGCGCTCCTCCTCGCTGGGGATGGTGATGTCTTTTGTGTTCTTCTTGATGCTGATGAGAGAGCCTGTTTCAATGTAGTCATAACGCCCGTCTTCGACTAAATACTTGATGGCTTGTCGCGCCATTGGACATTTTTGCACCTCATCGAAAATGATGACGGACTTCCGCTTGTACAAGGTGGTGCGATAGGCCGTCTGAAGCGAAAGGAAAATGAAGTCAAGGTCCATCAGGTCGTCAAACAAGCCTTTGACGGTGGACGAAGCCTTATTGAAGTCGATGAGGATAAATGACTCGTATTCCCGTCGGGCAAATTCAGTAACGATGGTCGATTTCCCAATGCGTCGTGCACCTTCCACCAATAACGCCGTTTTGCCCTTGCTTTCCTCCTTCCATCGGAGGAATTCTTGATAAACTTTTCTTCTGAAAACTTTTTCTTTCATATCTTATTCATTATGAGCTGCAAAAATACAAAATTTTCCGTTTCCCGAAATTTTTTTTCTCGAAATCCGCCGTTTCCCGAAAATTTTTTTCTCGAAATCCTCCGTTTCCCGAAAATTTCTGTATTAGGTTTTTGAACTTTTGTGGGCACTTCTTGTGCGCTACAGCAGAATTTCCTACCTTTGCAAAAATTTACCGAATGAAGAAAATCTGCATTTTTTGCGGCAGCAGCATGGGCTTCGACCCGATCTATCGGGAGAAGGCTGCCGAATTGGGCCATGCCTTGGCCGACAACGACTGCGAGCTGCTCTACGGCGGCGGCAACGTGGGCCTGATGAACATCATCGCCGAAGTGATGAAAGAACGCGGTTGCCGCGTGGTCGGCACCATCACGCAACACCTGTTGGACATGCGCGTGGGCAGGCCCGACATCGACGAGCTGATTGTGGTGGAAACGATGGCCGAGCGCAAGAAAATCCTTGAGGACATGGCCGACGCCTTCATCGCCATGCCGGGCGGCGTGGGCACCATGGACGAGTTCTTCGAGGTGATGGTGCTCTCGCAACTGCGCGTCTTCGACAAGCCCGTTGCACTCTACAACGTACAAGGCTACTACGACGACATCGTCCGTTTCATCGACCGCGCCACTCGCGAGGGCTTCATCCACCGCGAACACGCCGACAACATCATCGTCAGCGACGACCCGAAGGCACTCTTGGAAGGGATTGACGACTTCAAGCCCGTGGAACTGACGAAATGGGTTAGTGAGATTAAGGAACAAGTCAGATAGTTGAGAGTTTAGAGTTGAGAGTTGAGAGTTTAGAGTTTAGAGTTTAGAGTGAGTCCCGTAGGGACGACATATCGGTAAGCAGGCGACGTCAGTCCATGCTCCAACACAGACACACAGACACGCAGACACAGACACACAGACACACACCACATATCATGATCATCATCGGAATCACAGGAACACTCGGCGCGGGCAAAGGCACCATCGTCGATTACTTAGTCAAGGAGAAGGGCTTTGTGCATTATTCCGTGCGGGCCTTCATCACCGAGGAATGTCAACGTCGCGGCCTCGAAGTGAACCGCGACACGCTGACCCTCGTGGGCAACGACCTCCGCGCCGCGCATTGCCCGAGCTACATCACCGACCAGCTCTATGAACGCGCCAAGACCGAAGGCAAGAACGCCGTCATCGAGAGCGTGCGCACACCAGGCGAAATCCACTCGCTGCGCAAGAAGGGCGAGTTCTACCTCTTCGCCGTCGACGCCGACCGCAAGATACGCTACGACCGCATCTACCTGCGCGGCTCGGAGACCGACCACATCGACTTCGAGACCTTCGTGGCCAACGAGGAGCGCGAGATGACCGCCACCGACCCCAACAAGCAGAACCTCGGCGCCTGCATCAAGGAGGCCGACTTCGTGCTGACCAACGACGGCACCATCCCCGAACTGCAAGAACAGGTGGAGAAGGTGCTGCGCCAGCTGCACGTGCGCCCGTCGTGGGACGACTATTTCCTCAACCTGGCCGACACCGTGGCCGAGCGCGCCACCTGCAACCGTGGGCGCAGCGGCTGCGTCATCGTGAAGGACAAGCAAATCTTAGTGACGGGCTATGTAGGCTCGCCCAAAGGCCTGCCGCATTGCGACGACGTGGGCCACCTCTTCCGCAAGACCATCCACGAGGACGGCTCGGTGACGCAACACTGCGTGCGCACTGTCCACGCCGAACAGAACGCCATCTGTCAGGCGGCAAGGCGCGGCATCGCCTTGGATGGCAGCACCTTATACTGCCGCATGACACCTTGTCGCACCTGCGCCATGCTCATCATCAACTGCGGCATCGTGCGCGTGGTGTGCGAGCGACGCTACCACGACGGTGCCGAGACCGAGGAGATGTTCAAGCAGGTGGGCATCGCGTTGGAGTACAAATACGACGAGGTGCAGCAATACGAAGGGCAAAGGTGTAGTTAAACCTTTTTCCCGACCAGCCTTACCACCAATCCCAACACGGCAAAACCCAACAAAAACGCCGCCCACGAGGGCAGTCCCAAGGCCGTGGGCAGAACGCCCACCAACAAGGCCGTCGCTCCCACGGTGAGGGCGTAGGGCATCTGCGTGCTGACGTGCTGCAAGTGGTTGCAACTCGAGGCCAACGAACTCATAATCGTCGTGTCGGAAATCGGGGAGCAGTGGTCGCCCATGACGGCACCCGCCAACACCGAGGCCACTACATTGTAGAACAGCGGCATAGTGGAATCCACCGAAAGGCCTTGCTCCTGACACAACAGCCACGACGAAGGCAGAATCAAAGGATAAAGGATGGCCATCGCGCCCCACGAAGTACCCGTTGAGAAGCCTATCAAGGCGGCCAAGACGAAGGTCAGCACCGGCACCAAGGCAGGCGACAGCGACCACTTCAGCAGCAGTTGCGAGACGAACTCCGCCGTGTGCATGTCCTTGGTCACCAAGGCGATAGACCACGCCATCGTGAGAATCAGCACTGCGTTGAACATCGTCTTCAGGCCCTCCACCATCTCCTCCATCACCTTGCCGAAAGCCAAAGTGCCGCGCAAAAGGGTCATTGCGATGGCCGTCAGCAGCGAGAGCACCGAAGCCCACAGCAAAGCCTTGTAGGAATTGGCCGCGCCGATGGTGGCCGAGAGCTTGGAGAAAAAGCCGTGGCCAGCGTCCTGCCACACGGCGGCATCGTAGCCCGTGACCACCAAGCCGATGATGGTGCCGAAGATGAGCACCGCCAACGGAGCCATGGCATCGATGATGTGGGCGGGTTTGGCCTCAGCCTGCATTTCCACCTCCGCGACACGCATCGCCCGCGCCTTGCGCTCGGCTTTCAGCATGGGGCCGAAGTCGCGACCGCTGAAGATGAGCATCAGCACGAAGGCGAGGGTCAGGAAAGGATAGAAACTGTAGGCCAACGAATGGAAAAACACCGAATAGGCCGACATGTCGAGACCAATCACATTGATGCCGTCCTGGATATAGCTCAGCTCCGCACCGATCCATGTGGTGACGAAAGCCACGGCCACCACTGGCGCCGAAGTGGAATCGACGATATAGGCCAACTTCTCGCGCGACACCCTCAGCTTGTCGGCAATCGGGCGCATGGTGTTGCCCACCACGAGCGTGTTGGAATAGTCGTCGAAGAAAATGCAGAGGTCCATGAGGAAGGTCATCAGCTGTCCCGACCGTGGCCCTTTCGCCTTGCGCGACAGCCAGTTGACCACGCCTTGCATACCGCCGTTGGCCGTGATGACGCGCACCATGCCGCCGATAATCAGGGTGAATACGATGATGGTCACATGGTCGGCATCGAACAGCGAGCCGACGACGTAGGTATCGACCACGCGAAGCAATCCGCCACCCAAGGCCGCCGCCGGGCTGGCGCCGCCATACAAGGCCATGAGGAACGTCCCCGTCAGGATGCCGACGAAAAGCGACGAAATCACCTCCTTTATCAATAAGGCCATCACAATGGCCACCAAAGGCGGCAGAATCGACATCCACAGCGGCATCGGGCCCGCCACTGGACCCAAAACATAAAGTAGTACAAAGCCTAAAACCAAGGCTATCAGCACTGACCAACCTATCCACTTTTTCTTCATCGTTACAAAATGAAGCACAAAAATAGCGAATTTTGAAGAAAAAACGCTTGTCCGATTGATTTTGGTCTTATTTTTGCAAGCGTAAATGGTTTTGGATTCAACATTTTTAAATAACAAAACTAACGCATCATGAAGAAAAAACTCCTCATCGCATTAGGCTGCCTCGCCATCATGTTTGCGGCATGCCACAAGCCCGACGACCCGACGCCCGACCCGACCGCTGACTACACGGCCAACTATGTCGGCAACTATGTCGGCGACTACAATTTCACCATCACCTCGATGAATAACCAAACGCCAACCGGGATGAGCTTCCCCATCGAAGACATCCACATGGACATCACCAAAGGCACGGAAGACAATGCCATCACGGCCACGGTGACCGTCGACAACGAGACGCGCCAGACCAATGGCATCGCCACCGCCGACAAAGCCGAGTTTGAGACCGTCCACTTCATCATCGACAAGCCAGACCAAGGCTACAAGTTCGAACTGGACCTCTCGATGGAAGGCACCAAAGCCGACAGCGACACCTTAAACATCACAGGCACCTTCGCGGGCAACGGATATTTCATCTTCCAAGGAGAAGAAAACACCCTTGACGAAGTGTCGGGCAACCTGAGCGGAACCCTTGCAAAACAATAACCTAAAAATTCATACAAAAATGAGAAAATCAACATTATTCATGGCTTGCTGCATCGGCCTGATGCTGTTGGCAAGCTGCAAGAAAGACCCTGTCGCCCCCACCATCAACGTCTTCAACGGTTCGGGCTATGTGACCGAAAACGCCCAAGTGTATTCCGGCGACGAAATCACCGTTGGCTTCGTGGCCTCGGGCGAAAACCTGACCCGCATCGAAGTCTCGCTCTTGGAAAGCGGAACCGTCCTCACGACCCACATCGAAGACATCCAGAGCTTGGCGAGCTACAACTACTCGCACACCTTCACCGTTGAGGCCAACGGCACCGTAACCGTCACAGGCACCGTGACCGACGCGACCGGACAGACCGCCACGAAGAGCTTCAACATCCTCGTCGACGAGAAACCCAACGCCAAGTTCGTGGGCAATTATCAAGGCAACGCCCTCTTCACCGGCACCATGGAAGCCAACATCGCCGGCATGGATCCGATGCAACAAGAAGTCACCGACCGAGAGATGCCCATCGTACTCACCATCACCGAAGGCGCAACGATGTATGAAGTCGTCGCCGTTTGCAAGATCAACGACCAGGAAACCACAGCCACGGGAACCGTGGACGGCGACAAGGTCAGCTTCGTGGTGACCGATGTGCCCTACACCTTCAACTATGAGATGAACGGATTCACCGTTTCGCCCACCATGATCATGACCTACGACATCACCGGCACGCTCGTCGACGGCCAACTCAACCTCGACGGCACCTGCAAAGGCGACGGCGAAATCAACCTGTTCATCTACAGCGGCACCATCGCCATCGACGGCACCATTGGCGGCAGCTTGGACAAAACGGAATGAATACAACACGGTAGAGACGGTGTGTACACCGTCTCTACAAATGGAAAACGGATGGCCATCAGGTCATCCGTTTTTCTTTGGTAGCGGGGGGAGGATTCGAACCTCCGACCTCCGGGTTATGAGCCCGACGAGCTGCCTCTGCTCTACCCCGCATCGTGCGAAAACCTCGTTCGGAAAATTTTTTCCTTGCGAAATCGGCTGCAAAAATAATAATTTTGTTTCTTTGCAAAGCCAAAATCAACGAAAAAATTTCACTATGAGTCATAAAGCAGGCTATGTCAACATTATAGGACGCCCGAATGTGGGCAAGTCGACCCTCATGAACCAGCTCGTCGGCGAGAAAATCTCCATCATCACCTCGAAAGCGCAGACCACAAGGCACCGCATTTTGGGCATCGTGAACGGTGACGACTTCCAAATCGTCTTCTCCGACACGCCCGGCATCATCAAGGACCCGGCCTACAAGATGCACGAGGTGATGAACCAATTCGTGAACGTGGCCCTCATCGACGCCGACCTCATCCTTTTTGTGGTCGACATCACCGACAAGAAGATTGAAGAAAAGACCGTGGAGCGGCTGAAGACGACCGACATCCCCGTCTTCGTCCTCATCAACAAAATCGATCTGTCGAACCAAGAGCAGGTGGAGCAAGCCGTGGAGCAATGGCGCGAGACGCTGCCCAACGCCACGGTGTTTCCGCTCTCGGCGCAATATGGCGCCAACGTGGAGTTCATCTTCAAGCAAATCTTAGAAAAGCTGCCCGAATGTCCACCTTATTTCCCCAAGGACGAACTGACCGACCGCTCGATGCGTTTTTTCATCACCGAGATCATCCGCGAGAAGATTCTGCTCAACTACCAGCAGGAAATCCCCTACTCCGTGCAAGTCGAGGTGGAGAGCTACGAGGAGACCGAAAGGCGCATCCACATCCGCTCAGTCATCTATGTGGCCCGCGACTCGCAGAAGGCCATCATCATCGGCAAAGGCGGCAGTGCAATTAAAAAGTTAGGCATGCAGGCCCGCGCCGACATCGAGGAGTTTACGGGGAAGAAAATCTTCTTGGAACTGTTCGTGAAGGTCGACAAAGACTGGAGAGATAATGAGGCGGAGCTGAAGCGGTTTGGGTATGAAGCCTAACGGCAGTTATCAGTTGGCAGTTGTTCAGTTGGCAGTTGGCAGTTGTTCAGTTGACAGTTGGCAGTTGTTCAGTTGTTCAGTTGGCAGTTGTTCAGTTGACAGTTGGCAATTGTTCAGTTGTTCAGTTGTTCAGTTAGTCCCGTTATCCGAACAGGGCATCCATCGTAAGTTTGATGGGAATGTCATCGGAATAGGCGTTTTCGGCCAAAAGTCGAAAAAAAGATGAGTTTTGGCTTTTTTTCTACTTTCCGAACAACTCGGAATGGGTGCCTAATCTGACCAATTCGATGATATTGCTCTTCGGGTCAAACCAAATCAGCAGGAAATCGCCTTGAATGTGACATTCTATGCAGCCGTTGTATCTGCCGTGGAGCGGATGGGGCAAATATTCGGCAGGGACAGGTTGCTCGTTGGCCAACAAATCAAGGACTTCTTGTAATGCCGCGACTTTTCGACGATTGTTGCGGTAACGTTTGTAGTCCTTTTTATACTGGGTGGAGGGGAAAAGTCGCTTCATTCTGCATCAAGGGCTTTGAAAAGATCTTCGACACTATCGTACACTTCCCCCTCGGGGTATTCCTTCCGGTTCATCGCCTCCTCAATCGCGGCCTTGGTGACTTCGTTAGGCTCGTTGTAATAATAGTCCAACAGCAGGCTCTCCAAGAAGTTGTTGAGCGTGCGGTTTTGCCTTTCCGCATCTTCTTTCATGAACTCCAAAAGGTCGGTCCTCAGGCGAAAAGAGGTTTGCTTTCTTTGGATTGTAGCTTCCATTGTCTTACAATTGTTGTTGATTATGGTGCAAAAGTAATACAAATAATTGGATTGGGAGATGAGACATTACGTTTTTAGGGATTTTTCCGCTGCTGCCATGGTGCGACAGCCCTACACCGCCCCGCCTGGGCCGTAGGGCTGTCGTACCACGGTAGCCGCATGATTCATTTGTGCATTGCAAATGCTGATATTCAGGCCTTGCGAATTGCAAATTCGGAAGAACGGGGTCGACATCACCGACAAAAAAATCGAGGAAAAGACCGTCGAAAGGCTGAAAACCACAGAGATTCCCGTCTTCGTGCTCATCAACAAAATCGATCTGTCGAACCAAGAGCAGGTGGAGCAAGCCGTGGAGCAATGGCGCGAGACGCTGCCCAACGCCACGGTGTTTCCGCTCTCGGCGCAATATGGCGCCAACGTGGAGTTCATCTTCAAGCAAATCTTAGAAAAGCTGCCCGAATGTCCACCTTATTTCCCCAAGGACGAACTGACCGACCGCTCGATGCGTTTTTTCATCACCGAGATCATCCGCGAGAAGATTCTGCTCAACTACCAGCAGGAAATCCCCTACTCCGTGCAAGTCGAGGTGGAGAGCTACGAGGAGACCGAAAGGCGCATCCACATCCGCTCAGTCATCTATGTGGCCCGCGACTCGCAGAAGGCCATCATCATCGGCAAAGGCGGCAGTGCAATTAAAAAGTTAGGCATGCAGGCCCGCGCCGACATCGAGGAGTTTACGGGGAAGAAAATCTTCTTGGAACTGTTCGTGAAGGTCGACAAAGACTGGAGAGATAATGAGGCGGAGCTGAAGCGGTTTGGGTATGAAGCGTGATTTTTTCGTATTTTTGCCGCAAATTTCAAAACCAAAGGAAAAATGTCAAACATCGTAGCAATAGTGGGGCGACCCAATGTGGGAAAATCGACGCTGTTCAACCGGCTGCTGAAGCAGCGCATGGCCATCGTGGAAGAGACGAGCGGCGTGACGCGCGACCGGCACTACGGCAAGAGCGACTGGAACGGAAAGGAATTCACCGTCATCGACACCGGCGGCTATGTGGTGGGGTCTGACGACATCTTCGAGGAGGAGATCCGCAAGCAGGTGGACTTGGCCATCGACGAGGCCGACGTCATCGTCTTCTTGGTCGACGGTCGCGAAGGCCTTCATGTCTTGGACGAGGACGTGGCCACCATCCTGCGCCAGCAGAAGAAGCCCGTCCTGCTCGCAGTCAACAAGATCGACGAGCCGAACAAGGAAGTCATGGCGGGCGAGTTCTACGCCTTGGGCTTGGGCGAGCCTTTCCCCATGTCGGCCATGACGGGAACAGGCACTGGCGAGCTGTTGGACAAAGTGGCCGAGCTGCTGCCTAACGACACCACCGACTTCGACACCGACCTGCCGCGCTTCACCGTGGTGGGACGGCCCAACGTGGGTAAATCATCGTTAATCAACGCTTTCCTTGGCACCGAGCGTCACATCGTGACCGACATCGCCGGCACCACGCGCGACGCCAACTACACACGCTACAACGCCTTCGGCATGGAGTTCATGCTCGTCGACACCGCCGGCCTGCGCAAGAAGAGCAAGGTGGAGGAAGACATCGAGTTCTACTCGGTGCTGCGTTCCATCCGCGCCATCGAGGACTGCGACGTGGCCATCCTTATGCTCGACGCCACGCAAGGCTTCGAAGCCCAAGACATGAACATCCTGCGCCTCATCGAGAAGAACAAGAAAGGCTTGGTGATGGTCGTCAACAAATGGGACCTCGTCGAGAAAGACTCCAACACGCACAAGGAATACGAGGAGCACATCCGCGCCCGCACCGCGCCCTTCACCGACTACCCCATCATTTTCACCTCGGCCATCAACAAGCAACGCATCTATAAGGTGCTGGAGACCGCACACAAGGTGTACGAAAACCGCGAGCGGCGCGTCCCCGTGCGCGAGCTGAACGACAAGATGCTGGAAATCATCAACTCCGTGCCGCTGCCGACGGCTTCGCGCGGACGTTTCCTGAAGATCAAGTACATCACCCAACTGAAGAGCATCGCGCCGCAGTTCATCTTCTTCTGCAACCTACCCAAGGACGTGAAGGACAACTACAAACGCTTCTTGGAGAACAAGATCCGCGAGACTTGGGACTTCAACGGCGTGCCGATTCAACTGATATTCAAAGAGAAGTGAACTATAGCTTCTGGCCTCTGGCAGATGGCTGTTAGCAATTAGCTATTAGCCTTTAGCCTAGTGAGGCCAAGCTAATAGCTAACGGCTATAAGCTAAAAGCCAATCATGCCAAGGGCCAAAAGCGATAAAAAATGAACAACGAAGAAAACATCGTCCGAATGGACAAATGGCTGTGGGCGGCGCGACTGTTCAAGACGCGCTCGTTGGCTGCCGACGCCATCAAGGGCGGCAAGGTGAAGGTGGACGACAACCCCGTCAAGCCCTCGCGCGAGGTGAAGGTCGGCGACGTCATCCAAGTGCAGATCGAGCAGTTGCACAAGGTGGTGGAAGTGAAGACCGTGGTGAAGAACCGTGTCCCCGCCAAGCAGGTGCCGGAGGTCTACAACGACCTCACGCCCAAGGAGGAATACGAGCGCATCGAGTTCATGCACGCCTACAAGACCGAGTGGCGTGACCGTGGCGCAGGCCGCCCGACGAAGAAGGAACGCCGCATGATTGAGCGGCTGAAGGACGAGATGTAAAACCACATGAAATGCCAAAGGCGACTCCGTGATTTTGGGGGTCGCCTTTGGCGTTTTCATTTCCCGCTCTTGCGGCGGTTGCAGTCGCGACAGAGCATCTGGCAATTGTCGGCAATGGTCTTGCCGCCAAGGTGCCACGGCGTGATGTGGTCGGCCTCCATCTGCGACAACTCGAAATGCTGCTTGCAGTCGGCGCA
>CALFIT010000231.1 GCA_937877465.1 uncultured Bacteroidales bacterium
CATTTTCACCGAGGAAATCCTGCATTTCGGCAGCCTCAGCATCGCCAACCTGAAATGGTGGGTCTTGGCCGGCATCCTTTTCGGAGGCTTCCTTTCCGTGCAAGGCATCGACCGTTGGCATTTTAGTTACAAACTATTGACTTTCATTAGCATAGGAAGCATCACCTTGTATGTCCTGCTGATGACATTCGCCATCACGCCGCAAACGCCGGTTCAAGTCTTTCGTTTGCCGATGTTCCTTTACGGTGTCGGCCATGTGATGATTTTCATCGTGCTGACGACATACGTCGAGGGCATCGTGCCGCTCCAACACCGTTTCCAAGTGCTGACCATCTTGGGCTTTGTGCGCATCGGTCCCGGTTCGGCAGTGGGAAGCTCGCTTTGCGGGCATCTGTTCAAGACAGAGATGGCGAAGAACCTCAGCAACTTAGGCTCGCAGGTGAACCCGGTCGCGTTCCGCAGCCACGACTACGGCACCATCGCCAACGAGGTGGTGGAGAACGCCATGATGCTCAGCCTGCGCAACCTCTACGGCCTCATGACGCTTGTCGGCATCGTCACCCTGTTGATATTGCTCGGCAGCCGCTACCAGCCGCAAATCAAGAACACGCTGCCCACTTTGAGGAAGGCTTATAAGGTGTTTTCGAGGAAGTAATATCATCAACGGAATCCGCATTTCAGGCCATGACTTGAAGCGCGGTTTTTTGCTTGAAATAGCGTTAAACCCAACCCATTTCCAAAAATATTATTATTTTTGCACTTCAAAAAACAGTCATGTGCAATTACAATGAGATTGAGACCGTGGAGCTGCCCAACGGCAAAACGGTGAAGGAAGTGAACGAGGCAGTAAGACGCGAGGTGGAACGCATCTATCTGGAATCGTGGAAGCAAGGTGTTTCAGTGCCTTTCTTTGATGAAGCCGGCACCACTTATCTTGCCAATCCTGATGGGAGTGAAGACAAGGTATCTCTCGACCGCAGCACACGCACATACAACATTATCGTGCGCACCGCCAAACCCGGTTGTGGCAGACATGCCTACCTTATGCCGTAAAATATGGAACGCAGGCCTGAGTTTACTATAATAGCTGGACCAAACGGCGCAGGAAAGAGCAGACTTTGCCCCTTTTATGTCAGCATAAAATCATTTGATGGTGACAAACTTGCCATGAATCTCCGCAAGGAGCATCCGAATTGGCCCGAGCACTGGATAAGTGGAACCGTAGCTTCCGAGTTGGAAAAACGGAAAACACAAGCCCTTGAACAAAGAGAAGATTTTGCTTTTGAGACCAATTTCTCCAACGAAATGGTCATCAATATGTTACAGGAGTTCAAGGATGCCGGGTATAAGATTACACTCTGCTATTTTGGTTTGGATTCCGAAAATGAGAGTGTAAGTCGTGTGATATTAAGAGCACAAACTGGCGGACATGATGTTTCGGACGAAGTAATCCGCTTCAATTTCAACGAAGGTTTGAAAAACGCGAAAAAACATCTTCATCTATTTGAGAATCTCACTTTCATCGACGGCAACTCCGACTTCGGAAAGATTGTTGCATTGCACATCGAAAAAAATGGCAAACACGAAGTAACAAGCAATCCTCCGCTATGGTTTAAGGAACATTTTGAGAAACCATTTGCTGATTTAGTGAATTCAATAACGAAATAGGGATTAATCAATCCCATAGTTCCACCAATAATCTCACTTGGTAGCCATTACCAGCCGCACATCAAGAACACGCTACCAACCTTGAGAAAGGCTTATAAGGTATTTTCGAGGAAGTAGGGGTGTCATTAGGCAAAGTCGATGGCGGCGAAGTTGTCCATAAAAAGGGAACGATTGGGGCGAAAAATTGTTAAATTGTTGATTGTTAGAGGGCTATATTTTCCAAATTTAATAATCCATTCCAAGGGAACGATTCGACAAAAATTAAGTGCAATTATTTGCGAAAAATAGTTTATCATATTGGTTATCAATGGGCTATATTTTCAATATATTTGGGCTAAAAAAGGAAAAAAATCAAAAAACAGTATATGACTTGGCTATCCGCTTCACCATGCCTGCTATTTGCCAAGTAATTCCGTGTCGCGAGCTTTTGAAATAAATCTTCCAATTCACGGTGCATGATTGGAGGATTTGTATTATCTTTGCCGCGTTCTTTTGCCGAAGCCGCGCTTGGGCGAGGCCGAGGGGAAGAACCTATGTATAGGAAAAGGCGTTACTTGACGCTTTGTCCGTGACCTATTGGAATCTAGCAGTTCCCAAATAAACAGTTGTCAAACGGCAAAGCAACAAAGAACGCCCCTTTGATGTGTATTGTCTTTTTGGCCTTGGCCAAACGTATATGCATATCAGCGTGGGCTTCGGCGTTGCTCGTTTCGACAACTAAGCAATGCTAGAGCTTCAATAGGTGGGACGAGCAACAAGGTTGTTTCCCACGCTTTCTTTTTATATGTAGCGGAATGAAATCATTGAAAACGTCAGGCTTGGGGAGACGGCTTGA
>CALFIT010000232.1 GCA_937877465.1 uncultured Bacteroidales bacterium
CAAAAAACGGGATTTTTTTTCGTCGGAGGGCAATAATTTTGGCGGAAATGAGTAGTGCTACCTTATTTTACCTGACAGGATCAGGTTCGCCATCGAATGCAACGAAATTTTCCCTACCTTTGCAGGTTCAATTCACAAGCTATGGAAAACAACAATTCGCCCATCTCTCTTTCGCAAGCTGTCGAAGCCATCAAGACCGCGATACTACAAAGCCAAGAACGTGCGGCAAAAGGTGTCAATGTAACCCAATTATCACTATATTTTTCCATTGGCCGATTCGTTTCGATTAATTCCCGTTTACAAAAATGGGGAAGCGGTGCCATTAAATCAATAAGTGAACAACTTCAGAAAGAACTTCCAGGGCTGAAAGGGTTTAGCGCGGAAAGCATCACAAAAATGCGGCGTTTTTATGAAGAATGGTCAAATGTTGTATTTCAGTCGCCACTGGCGACTAAAACAGCGAACGAAAGTTCTCAACCTTTAATAGGTGAAATTCAGTCGCCGACGGCGACTGAATTAATCACGCCAATACAAGTCGTTGATTTAGAGTTTGGTAAAAACGCTTTCGACATATCATTGGCGCATGACTTTCTTTCCATCAGTTTCTCTCATCACATGGAAATTCTGTTCAAAACGGACACTTTTGAGCAACGTTTGTACTATATCCAAAAGGCAGCGGAATACAAATGGGACAAATACAAATTGCGCGAAATGCTCAAACAAGACTTGTATCACCATCAGTCGCTTTTGCCAAACAATTTCTTGCAAACCCTGCCCAAACATTCCCAAGCCTTGAAAGCCATCGAGATGTTCAAAGACGAGTATATGATGGATTTTATCAATGTCGAGGAATTGAATGTACGCGACAAATCAGACATCGACGAGAGGATTGTTGAACAGGAAATTGTTCATAATGTAAAGAATTTCATTATGATGTTTGGCAAAGACTTTACTTTTGTTGGCAACCAATACCATTTGGAGAAATTTGGTGAAAACGAGTATGTTGACTTGTTGTTTTTCAACAGGGAATTGGCATGTTTGGTGGCAGTTGAGTTAAAGAAAGGCAAATTCAAGCCAAGTTATTTGGGACAGCTTCAGTCTTATTTGCAGATACTTGACGCCGAAGTCCGAAAACCAAACGAGAACCCATCAATAGGCATTATTCTTTGCCGAGAAGTAAACAAGGCCTATGTGGAATTCGTCATCCAAAGATACGACAGCCCCATGGGAGTGGCTGTATATAAGACAACCGCTGACATGCCAGAGACATTGCGCAACGCATTGCCCGATGTTGATGAACTGAAAAGAATAGTAATTGGAAACAACGATGTCGAATAACGAAAAAACCTCCTATATCACCATCCGCAACGCCAAGGTCAACAACCTGAAAGGCATTAGTTTGCGGATTCCTAAGAACAAGTTAGTGGTCATTACCGGCCTGTCGGGATCGGGCAAGTCGTCGCTGGCGTTCGACACGCTGTATGCTGAAGGACAACGTCGCTATGTGGAGAGCCTCAGCTCGTATGCACGGCAGTTCATGGGCCGCCTCAACAAGCCCGACGTGGAAAGCATCAC
>CALFIT010000233.1 GCA_937877465.1 uncultured Bacteroidales bacterium
CAGGCCGGTACGGCCACGCTGAGCGTTTCGTCCGGGTTTGACTCCGTCAAGACGAATATCCAGGCGAAATAGAAAAAATATGCGTATATTTGCGGGCTAACGTAAAAACTGAGAATATGTCATTCGCATCTGTCATAGGCAAGATCTTCGGCTCCAAGTCCGAGCGGGACTACAAGGCTGTGAAGCCTACCCTGGACAAGATTCTTGCCGTCTGTCCGGAGATCGATGCCCTGTCCGACGACGGGATCCGGGAACGTTCTGCAGCGCTTCGCGCCCGCCTGCGGGAGGTGGAGAAGCCCTTCGAGGACCGGATCGCCGAGATCAAGGCCGAGCTCGACCGGGACATCCCCGTCTCCGAGAAGGAGAAACTGGCCGGCGAGTCCGACAAACTGGTCAAGGAGGAGGACGAGGCCATCGAGAAATGCCTTGACGAGATCCTCCCCGAGGCCTTTGCCATCGTCAAGAGCACGGCGCGCCGCTTCAAGGAGCACGAGACCATCACCGTCAAGGCCACGCAGTTTGACCGCGATCTGTCTGTCAATCACGACTTTGTGACCATCGAGGACGACAAGGCCGTCTATCGTAACCATTGGGTCGCGGGCGGCAACGAGATCACCTGGGACATGGTCCACTACGATGTCCAGCTGATCGGCGGTATCGCCCTGCATCAGGGCAAGATCGCCGAGATGGCCACCGGTGAGGGCAAGACCCTCGTGGCCACGCTCCCGGTCTTCCTCAACGCCCTGGCGGGCAAGGGAGTGCACATGGTGACCGTCAACGACTACCTGTCCAAGCGTGACTCCGAGTGGATGGGTCCGTTGTATATGTTCCACGGCCTGTCCGTGGACTGCATCGACAAGCATCAGCCCAACTCCGACGCCCGCCGCAAGGCCTACGAGTGCGACGTGACCTTCGGCACCAACAACGAATTCGGTTTCGACTACCTCCGCGACAACATGGCCATCAGCCAGGAGGACCTGGTGCAGCGCAAGCACCATTTCGCCATCGTGGACGAGGTGGACTCCGTGCTGATCGACGACGCCCGGACCCCGCTCATCATCTCCGGTCCGGTCACGCGCAACGACGCAGACGAGGCGCAGTTCATGGAGTTCCGCCCCTATGTGGAGCGCCTCTACCAGACGCAGCGCACCCTGGTCAACCAGGTGCTCAACGAGGCCAAGAAAAAGATCGCCGAGGGCGACGAGGCCGAGGGAGGCAAGCTCCTGCTGCGCGCCCATAAGGGCCTTCCCAAATACCAGCCGCTCATCAAGTTCCTCTCCGAGCCCGGCATGAAGGTCCTCCTCCAGAAGGCGGAGAACTACTACATGCAGGACAACGAAAAGGAGATGCCGGTGGTCACGGATCCGCTCTATTTCGTGATCAGCGAGCAGCTGCACTCGGTGGACATGACCGACAAGGGCCACGAAGTGCTGGCCAGGGCCGTCGGAGAGGACGATTTCTTCGTGCTGCCCGACGTCGGCTCGCGCATCGCCGAGATCGAGCACACCGATCTCCCGCTGCAGGAGAAGCAGCAGAAGAAGGACGCGCTGATGGCGGAATTCTCCACCAAGAGCGAGCGCGTGCACACCGTGATCCAGCTCCTCAAGGCCTACACGATGTTCGAGAAGGACGTCGATTATATCATTGTGGACGGCAAGATCAAGATCGTTGACGAGCAGACCGGCCGTGTGATGGAAGGACGCCGCTGGAGCGACGGACTGCACCAGGCCGTGGAAGCCAAGGAAAACGTGAAGGTGGAAGCCGCCACGCAGACCTACGCCACCATCACCTTGCAGAACTACTTCCGCATGTACCACAAGTTGGCGGGTATGACCGGTACCGCCGAGACGGAAGCAGGCGAGTTCTGGGACATCTACAAACTCGACGTGGTCGTCATCCCGACCAACCGCCCCATCGCCCGCATCGACCAAGAGGACATGATCTACAAGACCAAGCGCGAGAAATACAACGCCGTCATCGACGAGATTCAAAGCCTTGTCAACGCGGGCCGTCCCGTGCTGGTGGGCACCACCTCAGTAGAAATCTCTGAGTTGCTCAGCCGCATGTTGACGCGAAAGAACATCCCGCACAACGTGTTGAACGCCAAGCTGCACTTCAAGGAGGCCCAAATCGTCAAGGAAGCCGGTCAGGCGGGCACCGTGACCATCGCCACCAACATGGCCGGTCGTGGTACCGACATCAAGTTAGGCCCCGGCGTGAAAGAGGCCGGCGGTTTGGCCATCATCGGCACCGAGCGTCACGAGTCGCGCCGTGTCGACCGTCAATTGCGCGGACGTTCAGGCCGTCAAGGTGACCCCGGAAGCTCGCAGTTCTACGTCTCGTTGGAGGACAACCTGATGCGCATGTTCGGCTCGGAGCGCATCGCAGGCATCATGGATCGCATGGGCTTGCAGGAAGGCGAAGTCATCCAGCACCCGATGATCACCAAGCAAATCGAGAAGGCGCAGAAGAAGGTCGAGGAGAACCACTTCGGCGTGCGTAAGCACCTGCTCGAATACGACGACGTGATGAACGCCCAACGCGAGGTCATCTACAAGAAACGCCGTCACGCCCTGTTTGGCGAGCGCCTCTCCATCGACATCAACAACATGATGTACGACTTCGGCGAGAAGCTCGTCAACGAGTACCAAGACGCCAAGGACTATGAAGGCCTGAAGATGGAACTGCTTTCGAGCATGGGCATCGAAACGCCTTTCAGCGAAGAGGAGTTCAACAGAAGCAAGGCCGACGAATTGGCCCAAAAGCTCTTCGACACCGCCTTGGAGCACTACCGCGAGAAATCGCGCATCATCGGCGAGAAGACCCTGCCCGTCATCAAGAACGTGTATGAGAACCAGACACATTTCGAGAACATCGCCATCCCGATTACCGACGGCAAGCACGGCATGAACGTCATCGTTAACCTGAAGAAAGCCGTCGAGAACGGTGCCCGCGAGGTGAACCTCTGCATCGAGAAGAGCATCAGCCTCGGCCTCATCGACAACGCTTGGAAGGAGCACCTCCGCGAACTCGACGACCTGAAGGAGTCGGTGCAGAACGCCTCCTATGAGCAGAAAGACCCGTTGGTCATCTACAAGCTCGAGTCGTTCAACCTGTTCAAGGCCATGTTGGAGAAGATCAACGAAGACGTCATCAGCTTCCTGATGCGTGCCGACATCCCGACGCAAGACCCGAATGCCGTGCGCGAGTCGCGTCCGCAAGGCATCGACAAGTCGAAGATCCGCGAGCAGCGGCAAGACCTGTTGGCGCAGTCGCACAGCGACACGCAGCAGCGGCAAGTCACCCAGCCCATCCGCAAGGAGGTGAAGGTGGGCCGCAACGACCCCTGCCCATGCGGTAGCGGCAAGAAGTACAAGCAATGCCACGGGAAGTTGGAAGGCGGATTGGAGTAAGTAGACTTTATTAACAAGAATCGAGCGGAATTAAACCTTAATTCCGCTCGATTTGTTTTTGACCATTATGTCTTTATTCTCTCAACTCAAATAGCAAACGATTCTAATTTCGTCAGAACTGTACCAACCTCCCGTGGCAAAGTCAACCAATTTGTTGATACCATACAGCCATTCGCCGAACCACATGGCATCGTTAAGCGATTCCTTTTCCCACGAGTCCTCATCGTCAAACCATTCTTCTTCCTTTTCAAACGGTTTCAGCTTGGCAACCTTCTTCTGCTCCAACAGTCGTTCCATCCTGTCGAAGCGACTATTGATATAGTCGAAACGAGAGTCCATACGTCTTTTCATGTATCTTTCGAAGGCTTCGTTGTACTCTTGCTTGTAAATGGCATACAATTCCGACAACAAAGCATACGACTTGCCCCAACGCCAGTCTCGCTTTTCTCCATCGCCATAGTCGACAGCATATTTTTCAAATTCCTTTTTCAAGACATCGTCCAACTCCTCACTGATATCAGTCGGGAATCCCCGATTTGAAATATCATCATTCGAAGAAAACAAATCCCTAATTGTTCCCTGTATCGAGTCTTCATAGACTTTTCTATAATCTTCGCCTTCGATGACTACAATGTCTTCCCTGTCTTCATCATTTTCATGATGATACCTTCTTTTGTGTTCTGGAATCAGATACGACAACAATTTCCAGTTGGATTCTTCCCTGTCCTTAAACTCGATGAAATAACTCAAATAGACACCCATAGTACTTTTTGTTTTTGTATTGTTTGTGCAAAATTACACATTTTCACTGAATTACAAAACAATAACTGCGTTTTCCTATAAAATTTCGCAATAAAAATACTGCGTTTTCCGATGATACAAGAAAAATTCCCCGTCTTTTCTACAAAAACCGTATCTTTGTCGCCCAACTGAATCTTAAATCTTGAATTTTAAATCTTAAATTCCATGAAATACAACCGAATCCTCCTGAAACTCAGCGGCGAGGCCCTGATGGGCAGCCAGCAATACGGCATCGACCCGCAACGCTTGGGCGACTATGCCGACGAAATCATCGAGGCCGCACAAGCGGGCGTGCAGATCGGCATCGTCATCGGCGGCGGCAACATCTACCGCGGCCTGCAAGGGGCCTCGAAGGGCATGGACCGCATCCAAGGCGACTACATGGGCATGCTCGCCACCGTCATCAACTCGATGGCCATGCAATCGACCCTGCAAGGCAAAGGCCAGAAAGCCACCTTGCTCTCAGGCCTTTACATCGATCGCATCGCCGACACGATGAGCAGCGCCAAGGCCATCCGCCTGCTTGAGGAAGGCCAAGTCGTGGTGATGGGCGCCGGCACGGGCAACCCCTTCTTCACCACCGACACTGGCTCGGCCCTACGCGCCGTCGAAATCAAGGCCGACATCATCCTGAAAGGCACCCGCGTCGATGGGATCTATACCGCCGACCCGGAGAAAGACCCCACCGCCACCAAGTTCGAGCACATCACTTACGACGAGGCCTACCAACGCAACCTGAAGGTGATGGACATGACCGCCTTCACGATGTGCAAGGAAAACGACATGCCGATGTATGTGTTCGACATGAACACGCGCGGCAACTTGATGAAGGTTTTGAGGGGTGAGAACATCGGAACGTTAGTGACGAAATGAGAACCCGAAAACACCATCTGCGCAAGCCCCACAATGCGTCGAGCAAGAGGTTGGATTACATCCTCTTGGCCATCATCATGGTCGTGGCTGCCGTGCTGAGGCTGTGGAAACTCGGCCAAGTGCCGTTCATGCACGACGAGTTCAGTGCCTTGCTGCGCACGTGCTTCGACAGCTTCCACGACTTCATCCAACAAGGCGTGATGCCCGACAGTCACCCACTTGGAGTGGAGTTGTTCCTTTGGCTGTGGGTGCGGCTGTTCGGCTGGAGCGCGTTTTGGGTGAAGCTGCCTTTCGCGCTGATGGGCATCGGCTCCATATACCTTATTTATTTAATAGGGCGGCAATGGTTCAATCGGAAGGTCGGGCTGTTTTCCGCCGCCTTCTTCGCCGTTAGTCAGTTCACGGTGTTCTACAGCCAGTTGGCGCGGCCTTATTCGGCGGGGCTGTTCTTCGTCCTGCTGATGGCTTGGTTTTGGTATAAAGTCGTTTTCGAGACGAAAACGCCGACGAAAGGCGTTTACATCGGCTTCGCGCTATCGGCATGGGCTTGCTCGCTGATTCAATACTTCAGCATCGCGCAGGCGGGACTGATTTTCCTCACGGGCTTGTTTTTCCTGCCGAAAGAACGTCGCAAAGCCTATTGGCTCAGTGGTTTAGCGGCAGTCGTCCTGTTCGCGCCTACCTTGCCCATCTTCTACCAACAACTCTTTGTGAGCGGCAGCATCGGCGGGTGGCTGAGTGCGCCCAAAGGCACGTTCCTCACCGATTTCATCCAATATACGATGAACTACTCCACGCTGTTCATGTTCACCGTGGGCATCGTCATCCTGCTGCCTCTGCTTTTGGGCAAGCGCGACAAAAGCCACCGTCCCTTGCGCTGGGCGGGCATCGCGTGGTTTGCCGTCATCTTCGGCATCGCCTTTGCCTATTCGCTGCTGCGCGAACCCATTCTACAGCATAGCACGCTGATTTTCAGCTATCCGTTTCTTATCATCGTGGCCTTCTCGATGTTCAAGAGCCGCACTTTGTCGCCGTGGCAAACCGCCGTGGTAGTGGTCGCCATCCTCTTTGCCGGTACCACTTCTTTGATTATGGAACGCCGCCACTACGACCTGATGTATCACCAAGGCTTCGACCAAATCGCCGTCGAGATGCAACGCGACCGCGAGCAATACGGCGATCGGATCCAGTTTGCCACGCGCACCGAGATTGGCGAGGCCGCCGAGTTCTACCAAGCGCCGCTGTGCATCGACGAGCGCGTCGTCTTCAACCGCATCTATACCGAAACCGGCGAGTTTGTGCGCGAGCCTCAATTGGGCGACTTCAACCAATGGCTCGGCGAACACAGGGAAGCCCCGATGCTCGGCTTCGGCTGGACCGACTATGCGAGTCCCGTTTGGGAAGTCACGGCAGTGGGCAACTACCCTTATCTTGTGAAGCAAAAAGACTGGTTCACATCGCGTTACCTCACCTTGAGCAAAAACCCGCTGCCCGAAAGCCGATACCTGCTCCAGCCTTTGGACACGATGCCTTGTCCTTACATTGAAGGTCAGGAATGGGGCCGCGCAAGCACTTTCCCATGCGACTCGCTACCCGCCGACATAGAGGCCTTGGGCGTTGTGGCGCACATACATAACGACTTGGAAATCAGCGGCTGCGTGATGGTCATCGAGATCCATGACACTGCCACCGACTCCATCGTGCTTTGGCACAGCTCGCAAGTCGGGGACGGCCATTTCGCGGCGGGCGACAACATCGTGGCCGACGCCATCATCTTCGACGACCAACTTTCGCCGAAAGGCAAGACCGTGAAGGCCTATCTCTGGAACCAAGGCAAATCGCCGCTGACACTCAACGGGATAAGCTGTTACACCACGAAGAAAAGCCGCGTCTTGACGGGACTTTACGAGCCGTTGAACTAAAAATTGGCAGGATTTTTGGAGCGAAAAAGAAAAACATTTACTTTTGCAGGCAAAATTTGACAATTATGACAGAAGATTCCCAATTTGTATTAGACGAAGCCGCTGAGAGCATGGACAACACCATCAAGCACTTGGAGCACGAGTTCCAAGGCATCAGGGCAGGAAAGGCCAGTCCGGCCATGCTGAACGGCGTTATGGTTGAATACTACGGCACGACGGTGCCCATCGAGCAGACCGCCAATATCGGCTGCACCGACGCCCGCATGATCGTGGTGCAACCCTTCGACAAGAGTTCGCTGAACAACATCGCCAAGGCCATCATGAACGCCAACTTAGGCTTCAATCCCATCAACAACGGCGAGATCCTCCGCATCAGCGTGCCCGCCCTCACCGAGGAACGCCGCAAAGAGTTGGTGAAGCGCACCAAGAACGCCGCCGAGGAAGCCAAGGTCGGCATTCGTGGCATCCGCCGCAACGCCAACGACGAGGCCAAGAAATTAGAAAAAGACACGATTTCGGAAGACGAGTCGAAGCTCTTGCAGGAAGAGATCCAGAAACTCACCGACAAATACATCAAGAAAATCGACGACCTGACCGAGCTGAAGTCGAAGGATATTTTGACGGTATAAACGAAAAAGGAGCCTTTCGGCTCCTTTTTCGTTTACAACACATTCTCAATGGCCATTTCGAAAAGCCGCTGCAACGTCAACCCGAAGCACCGCGCCTGCGCGGGGATGATGCTGGCCTCCGACATGCCGGGGACGATGTTCGCCTCGATGAAGAACACGCCGTCGTCGCTGACGATGTAGTCCATGCGGACGAAGCCCTTACACTCCAATTTCTCGTACAGCATCGCCGTCGTCGCCTTGATTTCGATTTCGGTGGCCTCGTCGACTTGGGCGGGCGTCACCTCGTCGCACTTGCCGGCGGTGTATTTGGCCTCATAGTCGAAAAACTCGTTCTTGCTGCAAATCTCGGTCAGCGGGAAGACCATCATTTTGCCTTTGTAATTCATTGCGCCACAGCCAAATTCGCGTCCGTTGACGAACTTCTCGCACATCACCTGTCCGCCGGCAGCCCTTGCCGTGAAAATGGCAGGGACGAGTTGCTCGGCAGTCTTCACCTTGGTCACGCCCACGCTCGACCCGTTGCAGGTCGGCTTGACGAACAAAGGCAGCCCCAGCTCCTTGACGATTTCGTCGGCATCGTATTGCTCCCCCACGTTGATGAGCACCGAAGGCGACACCTTGACGCCGTAGGAAGCCACCACGCGCTTGCAGAAATCCTTGTGGAACGTGAGGGCGCAAGTGGTCAGGGGCGACGAGGTGCAAGGGATGCCCAACAGTTCGAGATAGCCCGAAAGCGGCCCGTTCTCGCCTGGCTCGCCATGTACCGCGTTGAAAGCCACGTCGAATTTCGTTCGGTGTCCGCCTACCGAGATGGAAAAATCATTCTTGTCAACGTCGACCCGGGTGCCGTCCTTCAAGAGTCCATACCATCCTTTTTTCGACACTACGATAATCTTCGAATTATACAGTTCCGGATTCAGGTTTTGCTTCACCACCTGAGCACTTTTGACGGAAATTTCAAACTCTCCTGAATCTCCGCCACAAATAATTGCCACGTTTTTCATATTTTTTGTAATTTTGTCGGTTTAAAAGCATGAGCAATAAAACTGCTCAAAAATGAGTTGTAAAAAACACGGCTAAAATAGTAAAAATATGGGACGCTTCCACTTCCTCAAGGAAAAGAAATTTTATCTCAACCTGCTCATCATACTGTTGCTATGCGTGGTTTTGCTATGGCTAACATTCAGGTTATTAAACAAATACACTCGTCACGACCAAGTCTATACCATGCCTGACTTTGTGGGTCAGGACTATTATCAAGTGAGGCACGACTATTCGAAAGACTTCAATTTCATCCTCATCGACAGCGTTTATCCGAAGGGGCAACAGCCCGGCAGCATTTACCAGCAAGACCCTTTGCCAGGCTCGAAAATCAAGAAAGGGCGCAATGTGTATGCCATCATCGTGGCCGTGAATCCCGAAAAGACCGTCATGCCCAACTTGAAAAACCTTTCGTTGCGCGAGGCCCTCGGGAGGCTTGAATCGAGCGGGTTGGATGTGGAACGTCTTGAATATCAAGACTATTCATACAAAAACAATGTCATCGACCAATACTATCAAGGCAGTCCCATCAAGGAAGGCACCGAGCTTGTGAAGGGCAGCAAAATCGTGTTGAAGGTCGGCATCGGGCAAGACAAGATGAAAATCAAGGTGCCCAACCTCATCGGGAAGTCGGCCTCTGAGACCAAGCGGTTGCTCAACCTTGCGGGCCTGAACCTTGGCAAGGAAGTCTTTGAGGACAACGACAGCATCCAATACATGTGCGTCCGTCGCATGAGTCCCGGTCCCAGCTCAGGTTCGGTCAACGCCGGCACCGTTGTCGACGTTTGGTATCACTCCAACAAGACCATGGACTTCAAGAGGGAGATGCAGGAACTCTTGCATGAAGACTCCCTCGTCAACCGACCGCAACCCGTTCAAATAGATACAGTTACAGAAACCATAGAAACCACTGACTATGAATATGAAGACGAATTTTAAGGTTCTCGTTTTGGCTTTGGCCGTAGGCTTTTTCGCGCTTCCGGCCTCTGCCCAAGAGCTATTGACCAACTTCAGGACTTCGAAAGAGGAAGCCCCCGTGAGGCGCAGCGTCGCCGAAGCGCGGTTCTTGCCCTTTTTCGACGACTTCAGCCATTCCGTCCTCTATCCCGACTCGACGAAATGGACCGACAACAATGTTTTGGTGAACGACGGCTTCCCGCTTTGTCCGCCCAACCGCAACGGCGCGACCTTCGACGTGCTTGACGCCAACGGCAGGGTGTACGACTACGCCATCAGCAACGCTTTTGTGGCCGAATACCTCACCTCGGTACGCATCCGCCTCGACTCCGTCATGGTGCCTGAGCCGCGTGCCCTCACCCCAGCCGACTCGGTGTATCTGAGCTTCTACTACCAGCCCCAAGGCAACGGCAACGCACCCGAGGCACAGGACTCGCTCGTGCTGCAATTCGGCACCACCACCGAGCGGCAAGAGTTCCTTTACATGGATTATCAGTACTTCACCATCGCCGAGATTTTCGACGCGATGCAAGTCGACACGCTGTTTCCCGGCGACACCGTATGGGCTTTCGGTGGTTGTCATCCTGGCCTCTTTACCATCATCACCGACACGCTGACGCCTACCACTCAAGGGCAGATGGCCATCCCGTGCGACTCGGTATTCACCACCGTGGCCGACACCACTTGGTATCACGTCTGGAGCGTGCCCGGGCAGACCTTGGAAGCCTTCATGGACGACAACAACGGCCAGCATTTCAAGCAGGTGATGATTCCCATCTTGGACTCGAAGTATTTCCATGACAACTTCTATTTCCGCTTCTACAACTATGCCAGCATCGTCAGCTCGTCGCTCCCCAGCAACCGCAGCAACGAAGACAACTGGAACATCGACTTCGTCTATCTCGACATCAACCGCTCGGCGACCGACACCGACTATCCCATGCTGACCTTCTCCGGGCGGCGGCCTTCGTTCTTCAACCGTTACCAGGCCATGCCTTACCGCCAATACCGCGTCAACCCCAACTCGGCCCTGCGCGAGAACTTGGAGCTTGACATCGCCAACCTCGACGGCGTCGACCACGAGGCCCACTATTGCTATACGGTGCAGCAGGTCGGTGGCGGCCAGCACTACACACGCGCTTTGGACCCCGTAACCATACGACCTTACAAGGCCAACGGCTATCTGCAATGCCCGGATTATGGCGGCGAGTCGCCGGCTTGTCCCTACGTTGGCGAGCTTTTTGCCCTCAACATGTGGTACGACTCGGTTTCCTACGAAGTCAGGCATTACGTCTATGACTCCACCTGCAACCCGCCTTTGGTCGACTCGTTGGTCTACCGGCAGGGCATGTACAACTATTACGCCTACGACGACGGCATCCCCGAATTGGGCTTTGGCTTGAGCGTGGCCGGAGGCAAGTTCGCCGTCCGCTTCGACATGGCCGACTACGACACCATCCAAGGCGTGCAGCTCCTCTTCAACCATACGCTGAACGACGCCAACAACAAGTATTTCGACATCGTGCTTTGGAAAGACGAGAACGGCAAGCCCGGCGAGGAGATCTACCGCCTTGCGGGCCAGCGTCCACAATGGCAGGAGCAGCCCTATAGGTTCACCTATTACAAGTTCGACCAAACCGTGACCACGGCCAACAGCTTCTATGTCGGCATCGAGCAACGCAACGACGCCCTCATCAACATCGGCTTTGACGCCACGTTGGACAACAGCCTCTACAACTTCGTCAACACCAATGGCTCGTGGCAGCCCAGCAGCATGCACGGCTCGTTGATGATCCGTCCCGTGGTTGGCCCGTCCTATTACATCGGCATGGAGGAGCAGGCCGAAACCGCCTTGCGACTCTATCCCAATCCCGTCGGCAATATGCTGCATCTTGAAGGCAACTTCGAGAACGGTCAGACATGCATCTACGACCTCATGGGCCGAAAAGTCTATCAAGGTGACTTTCAGAACGAATTAGCCGTCGACAACCTCAAGGACGGCATGTATCTCATCAGCGTCACCACGGCTGAAGGGACAGTCATCAACCAAAAATTCATCATCAGCAAATGAACGACGACCTCATGGAATTGGAAGACGACCTCGTTGAAAACGACGGCGAGATCGTTGAAGAAGACGAAATCATCGAGAGCGACGGCATTATCGTCGAAGCCACGGAACAAGGAATGTCGGAAGACGGCGGAATGTATGAGCATATGCGCATCACCGTCGACGGCGGCCAGGACACGGTGCGCATCGACACCTTCCTGAGCACGCGCATCCACAGCATTTCGCGCAACCGCATACAAAACGCGGCCAAGGCCGGCAACATCCTCGTGAACGACGTCGCCGTGAAGCAGAACTACAAGGTGAAGCCCAACGACGTGATTTCCATCGTGTTCAGCTATCCGCCACGCGAAAGCGACATCAAGCCCGAACCCATTCCGTTAGACATCGTATACGAAGACGACGACGTGATTGTCATCAACAAGCAGGCCGGATTGGTGGTGCATCCCGCCCACGGCAACTTCACCGGCACCTTGCTTCACGCCTTGGCCTATCATTTCGAGCAGACGCAGCAAAATGTGGAGAACCACATCGGCTACCTCGTCCACCGCATCGACAAGGACACCACCGGACTGATGGTCGTCACCAAGAACGAGACCGCGCAAACCATCTTGGCCAAGCAATTCTTCGACCACACCATCCACCGCCGCTACAATGCCTTGGTTTGGGGCGACTTCGACGAGGACGAAGGCACCATTGTGGGCAACATCGGGCGCAGCCAGAGCAACCGCCGCCGCATGACCGTCTATCCCTTCGGCGAGCAAGGCAAGGAGGCCATCACGCATTGGAAAGTGCTGGAACGCTTTGGCTATGTGACACTTAACGAGTATCGGTTGGAAACGGGGCGTACCCACCAGATTCGCGCCCATTCGCAATTCATAGGCCATCCGCTGTTCAACGACGCCCTCTACGGCGGCGATGTCATCCTCAAAGGCACCACTTTCTCGAAATACAAGCAGTTCATCGACAACTGCTTCAAGATCATGCCGCGTCACGCCCTGCACGCCAAGGAGTTGGGCTTCGTGCATCCCACCACGGGCAAGGAAATGATGTTCACCTCCGAGCTGCCCGACGACATGACGCAGGTGCTGGAAAAATGGCGGACCTACCTGAAAGCGAGGAACCTGTTTGAGGAATAATTAGGCTTTTTTCTGCTTCTCCGCCAAGGCTTTGTCCAAGTCGAGGAGGAAGTTGCGGGTCTTGTCGAGCGTTTCGAGCATGATGATGCGCTCCTCGTAGTCGCTGAAGCGTTCCTTGAGGGCTTGCTTGGCGCCGGCCAGCGTGTAGCCTTTCACCTTCAGGAGCTGGTAGATGACATGGACATAGCGCACGTCGCGCTCGGTGAAGAGGCGGTTGCCTTTCTTGTTCTTGCGCGGGCGCAACACGTCGAACTCCTTCTCCCAATAACGGATCATCGAGGCATTGACGCCAAACATGTCGGCTACTTCGCCTATCGAGTAGTAGTATTTGCCTGTGGTCTTCGGATCTTCCATGGATTCAAAGATTTAAAATTCAAGATTTAAGATTCAAGATTTAAAATTTAAAATTCAATTCAAAACTGCAAACTGCCAACTGCCAACTGAACAACTCCCAACTGCAAACTGCAAACTGAACAACTCCCAACTCTCAACTCAAATCTAATCCATCGTTTGCGTAGGCAAGGTCGACTGTTGCAAGATCTGCTCGTATTCGTCGGGCGTGAGGTCGTTGTAGAAGAAGTTGATGGGGTCGATTTGCACATCGTTTTTCAGGACTTCATAATGCAAGTGAACACCCGTCGCCTTACCCGTGCTGCCTATGAAGCCTATGCGTTGCCCGCGTTTCACTTTCTGCCCCTTTTTGACTGCAGCCTTCTGCAAGTGTGCATAACGGGTCTTATAACCGTAACCATGATCAATGGTAACCATATTACCATACCCCCACTCATTGCTTTCAACGTCGACGACTTTTCCGTCGCCCGTGGCGTAGGCCTCGGTGCCGAGTTGCGCCGAGAAGTCCATTCCACTGTGGAACTTGTCTATCTTGTAAATCGGGTCGGGACGATAGCCGAAATACGACGAGATGTACTTGATTTCGGTCTCCTTCAAGGGGAAGATGGCCGGGATGTGCGCCAACATGTCAGCCTTGTTGCGGGCCATGGCAAACAGGCTGTCGTAAGACACCGACTGGTGATACAGCTGGCTTGCGATGACGTCCAACTTGCGTGCGGTGTTCACCACCTGGCCCGAACTCTTGTAGCCATAGAGGTCGGCATAACGGTCGGCACCCGTGAAGCCCGACCGTCGCACCGTAGTCGGAATGGGGTCGGCCTCAAACATGACGCGATACAAACTGTTGTCGCGCTGCTCCATGTCGGTCACCAACGCCTCAAGGTTGTCGAGCCGGTCGTTCATGATCTCGTATTGCAGCTTCATGAACTCCAACTCGCGTGCCTGGCTTTTCTCCTTCGGCGACTTGAAGAAGGTGAACAGCAGGATGGCAAACAAGAAGGTGATGCCCAAAAAGGCCAAGAAAATCAGCACAAAACGCAAGACCTTCCGCGACCGAGGCATCTCCAAGACCTCGAAATTCTGCGTCAACTGATTGAATATGTAATGCTTCTGCCTTGCCATGAAAACGCCTGATTGAGCCTTAAATAACGCATTGATTCAAATTCTATTGCGCAAAAATAGAATATTTAGCGTAAATTTGCACGAAATTTTGAACCGTTTTTTGAAGTAAAAACACATAACACACTGAATATGAACGCTTACGAGATTAGAAATAGCTTTTTGGACTTCTTCCGCTCCAAAGGGCATGAGATTGTGCCATCGGCCCCCATCGTCGTCAAGAACGACCCGACGCTGATGTTCACCAACGCCGGCATGAACCAGTTCAAGGACATCTTCCTCGGCAACCAGCCCGCCAAGTGGAACCGTGCCGCCGACACGCAGAAATGCCTGCGCGTTTCGGGCAAACACAACGATTTGGAGGAAGTGGGCCACGACACCTACCACCACACCATGTTCGAGATGTTGGGCAACTGGTCGTTTGGCGACTACTTCAAAAAAGAAGCCATCGCCTACGCTTGGGAATACCTCACCGAAGTGGTGAAAATCGACAAGGACCGCCTGTATGTGACCGTCTTTGGCGGCGACGAGAAGGACGGCCAGCCTGCCGACATGGAGGCTTACAACTACTGGAAGGAGCACGTCAGCGACGACCGCATCATCTACGGCAACAAGCACGACAACTTCTGGGAGATGGGCGAGACGGGTCCCTGCGGCCCCTGCTCCGAGATCCACATCGACCTGCGCGACGACGAAGCCCGCAAGCAAGTCGCAGGCCGCGACTTGGTCAACAAGGACGACCCACAAGTGATTGAGATTTGGAACCTTGTGTTCATGCAATACAACCGCATGGCCAACGGCCAGTTGGTCGAGCTGCCCGCCAAGCACGTCGACACGGGCATGGGCTTCGAGCGCTTGGTGCGTGTGCTGCAAGGCAAGACCTCCAACTACGACACCGACGTGTTCCAGCCCATCATCCAAGAGATTGCGAAAATGTCGGGCATCGCCTACGGCAAGGCCGAGAAGACCGACGTGGCCATGCGCGTCATCGCCGACCACCTGAGAGCGGTCAGCTTCGCCATCGCCGACGGGCAGCTGCCGTCGAACAACGGGGCGGGCTACGTCATCCGTCGCGTGTTGCGCCGCGCCGTGCGCTACGGCTTCACCTTCCTCGGCTTCGACGAGCCGTTTGTCCACAAGCTGCTGCCCATCCTCGTCGGCCAGATGGAACACAACTATCCCGAAATCAAGGCGCAACAGGAGTTGGTCGGCAAGGTCATCCGCGAGGAGGAAGCCGCTTTCCTGCGCACCTTGGCACAAGGCATCAAGCGTTTTGAGGGCTATGTGGAGCAACACCAAGGCAAGGACATCGACGGCGACTTCGCCTTCGAGCTGTTCGACACCTTCGGCTTCCCCATCGACCTCACCCAACTGATGGCCGCCGAGAAGAGCCTCAACGTCGACATGGACGGCTTCAAGGCCAACCTCGAAGAGCAGAAAAACCGCTCGCGCAAGGCCGCCGAGAAAGCCAACGGCGACTGGGTGGTGGTCAGCGAGAGCGAGGAGCCGACAGCATTTGTAGGCTACACCGACCTGAGTTGCGAGAGCCACATCCTGCGTTTCCGCGAGGTGGTGGCCAAGAAACAGAAGCACTTCGAGATCGTCTTGGACAAGACCCCCTTCTATGCCGAAATGGGCGGTGAGGTGGGCGACACCGGCACCTTGACCTCCGAAAACGAGACGATTAAAATCACCAATACCGTCAAGGAGAACAACTTAGTCATCCACATCACCGAACAGCTGCCGCAAAACCCCGAAGCCGTTTTCACCGCCGCCGTCGACGCGAAACGCCGTCAGCGCATCGCCAACAACCACAGCGCGACGCACCTGATGCACGCCGCCTTGCGGCAGGTTTTGGGCACGCACGTCGAGCAGAAAGGCTCGTTGGTCGACGACCAACGCCTGCGCTTCGACTTCAGCCATTTCGCCAAGATGACGCCTGAAGAGATTCGTCAAGTGGAAAAAATCGTCAACCAAAAGATTCGCGAAAACATCCCCAACGTGACCTACGCCGAGATGCCGATTGACGAGGCCAAGGCCATGGGAGCCACGGCTTTGTTTGGCGAGAAATACGGCGACACGGTGCGCGTGGTCGTCTTCGACAAGGACTATTCGATGGAGCTTTGCGGCGGCTGCCACACCTCCGCCACGGGCAACATCGGCATGTTCAAGATCGTCAGCGAGGGTGCCATTGCCGCCGGCATACGCCGCATCGAGGCCATCACCGGCGAGGCCGTGGAGCAATACCTTGACGAGCAGTTGGACCTCGTCGGTCGCCTGCGCGAGACCATCAAGTCGCCCGACTTGGTGAAGGGCGTGGCCGCGCTCAGCGAGCAGAACTCCGCCTTGAAGAAAGAGGTGGAGCACCTGATGCAGGAGAAAGCCCAAGGCATGGCCGAGCGGCTGCACGAGAAAGCCGTCGACCACGAGGGCTACAAGCTCATCATGGACACCCTGCCCTGCACGGGCGACCAGTTGCGCAACATCGCCTTGATGCTCAAGCAGATGAACGAGAGCACCATTGCCATCTTGGGTTCCGTCAGCGACGGCAAGCCATCGCTCTGCCTGCTGCTGCCTGAGAGTTTCGCCGACGCGAAGGGATTGGACGCCACGAAGCTCATCCGCGAGGTGGCCAAGGAGATCCAAGGCGGTGGCGGCGGACAGAAGACCCTCTGCACGGCCGGTGGCCGCAACGCCGACGGCCTGCCGAAGGCGATGGAGGTGCTGAGGGAGAGGGTTTAAGGAAACAAACCTGAAACAAAACATCCATTTCATTTCCAATTACTTACCCGACAGCAAACGACTACTGTCGACTACAAACGTTTGTTCAACGGCTTGGTCTTGACAAGGGTTGCATCTTTGCAGAGAAAAGAAAAAGCACCTCGTCATGAAAGCAAAACAAACCGACAACAAGGAAATAAAAGACTTTGTCAGCATTGAAGAGCGCATCCTCAAACTAGTAAGGAAAGCCTCTGAAACAGATTGGGAAAACAATCGCTGGGTAATCCTTGGAGCGCCCACCCCGAAGGAAGTGAAAAAGCTGAATGCCTTGTTGGGCTGCGATGTGACAGGGTTCCAGCGTATGATTGACATTTCAGCCGTAAAACACTCACGAAAGAAACATCCCAACATGACAGAAGCCGACTTCTGCCTTATTCCCATGATCATCGCCTCTGCCGATGAAATCACACGAGGAAAATACCTTGACACTGTGGTTTATCGCAAGACGCTCGAAAAAGAATACTATTACGTGGAATGTACTCGTATAGGGAGGAAAAGGTTGGCCATGAAAACCTTTTACAAAACAAAAATTGGCGGCTAACAACCGATTAGGTCTTCACCGCCAATGGCTTTCGTCTTCCAGTGCTGTCTGCTTCCCTTTCGAGCCGTGACGCTGTACGTCCTAAACGTGCTGGAACGACGCTGCAAAATTACGACTTTTCCGCAAACCCGCAAGGGGCTGGCTGATATTTCTGTTTTCGGCTATTTTTGTCGGCAGGGGTTCACACCACCTGCCTCGTGGTGGCTGTCGTCCCTTCGGGACTTGGGCTGCCGCTTGGTGAGGCGGGGATTGAAATCGCCCGATGGAATCTTGTCGCCCTTTGACT
>CALFIT010000234.1 GCA_937877465.1 uncultured Bacteroidales bacterium
CTTCTTTTTGAAATATTATAGAATTTGCATAATGGAATTTTTATAATATTGTCATGTATTTTGAATAATTTTCGTATCTTTGCCGCAAAATCAACGCATTATGATTACGAATCCATTCATCATCAATGGAGATATTCCCGCCGAATGTTTTTGCGACAGGAAAAAGGAGAGCAAGAACATCATCCAAATGCTCACCAACGGCGAGAACATCAGCCTGATGTCGCCGCGCCGCATGGGCAAGTCGAAACTCATCAAGTTTTGCTATTCCCAAGAACCGCTATGCTCGGATTATTACTGCTTCTACATCGACATTTACCATACCACGAGCCTTCGTGAGTTCACCTACACCTTTGGGAAACAAGTGTTTAACACCTTGAAAACCAAAAGCCAGAAGATGATGTTGATGTTTGCGCAAGCCTTGCGGTCGGTCAATGCCAACTTCGGCTTCGACCCCGTCACCAATTTGCCCAAATTCAGCCTTTCTCTCGGTGACGTGCGCAATCCCGAATATACGTTAGACGAGATTTTCTCGGCATTAGAGCAAGCCGACAAGCCCTGCATCGTTTGCTTCGACGAGTTCCAGCAAATCGCGAACTTCCCTGAAAAAAACGTCGAGGCATTGTTGCGAGGCCACATCCAACACCTTGGCAATGCCAATTTCATCTTCGCCGGAAGTTCGCGCCATCTGCTCGCCGAAATGTTCCAATCCTACGCGCATCCGTTCTACAACAGCACATCGACGCTCGTCCTCCACCCCATCGACTTAGCGGAATACGTTTCTTTTTCCACTTATTGGTTCAACCAATTTTCAAAGCACATCGAGACGAATGTGGTCGAACATGTTTACCAAATCATGGGCGGCAACACCTATTACATTCAGAAAACGCTGCACGAACTCTTTGAGCAAACCGACAAAGGCGAGACCTGCTCCATCGAACTTGTCCCCGTCATCATTGAGGGAATGATTGAAGAGCAAAGCGATGGCTACAGGCAATTGCTGTCGCTCCTTCCCGACCGGCACAAGGAAGTCCTGTTCGCCATTGCCAACGAAGGCGAAGCAGAAAAGGTAATGGGACAGCAATTTATCCGTCGCCACAGTTTGGTTTCGGCAAGTGCGGTACAGTCGGCACTCAAGAAGTTGTTGGAGATGGATCTCGTCACGCAAAACGAAGGGAAATATTCCGTTCCAGACGTGATTTTCCGCATGTACCTGCAACGGATTGGGGGGAAAGAATAGCTATACCAGAAACCAACCGTTCCCAATAGACGACCTATCGTTTCAAAATTTCCCAAAAAAATCCTTTGCAGGAAAAACGAGATTCCGTATTTTTGCAGTTTCAAAAATCGAAAAACAAACTCAAAATTCCATTCTAATGAGTAACACTTTACTTATTTCCCTTGCGGTTCTCGGAATCTTGGGCGGCTTGTTGGCCGTGGTCTTGTACTTCGTGGCACAGAAGTTCAAGGTGGAAGAGAACCCTTTGATTGACGAAGCGGAGGCTTGCCTGCCCGGCGCCAACTGCGGCGGCTGCGGCTTCGCGGGCTGCCGTGCCTTGGCCGAAGCCTGCGTGAAACAGGCCGCCGAGAAAGGCAACATCGACGGCTTGATGTGCCCTGGCACCGACATGGGCAAGGTGGCCGCCGTCCTCGGACTGACCGCCGCTGCCTTCGAGCCTAAGATTGCCGTGGTACGCTGCAACGGCAGCTGCCAGAACTCACCGGCCAAGGTGCATTACGAAGGTGCCGACATCTGCGCTTTCGCCACCACGCTCTACGCGGGCGAAGGCGGCTGCTCGAAAGGCTGCCTCGGCCTCGGCGACTGCGTGAAGAAGTGCAACTTCGACGCCTTGCACATCGACAAGGAGACGGGCCTGCCCGTCGTCGACCCCGACAAGTGCGTGGGCTGCGGCGTGTGCGCCAAGACCTGCCCTCGTGGCATCATCGAGGTGCGTCCGCGTGGCAAGAAAGACCGTCGCGTCTACGTGTGCTGCGTCAACACCGACAAGGGCGCACTCGTGACGAAGAACTGCTTGGTGGGCTGCATCGGCTGCCAGAAGTGCCTGAAGGAATGTCCCTTCGAGGCCATCGAGATGCGCGGCAACTTGGCCTACATCGACCCGGCCAAGTGCAAGACCTGCGGCAAGTGCGCCAAGGTGTGTCCGCGTGGCAGCATCCACGCCATCAACTTCCCGGCACCCAAGCCCGAAGCCCCGAAACCGCTGCAAGGCGCAGAGCCTGCCGTCAAGGTGGAACAGCCTCAACCTGTGGAGGTTAAAACTGAAGTCAAACCCGAAAACACCGTCACAGCATGAACCCGATAAAGACTTTCAAGAAGGGCGGCGTGCATCCCGAAGAGAACAAGCTCTCGGCACACCAGCCCATACAAGACTTCCCGATGCCCAAGCAGATTATCGTCCCGCTCGGACAATGCCTTGGCGCACCGGCTGACTGCATCGTCGCGAAAGGCGACCGCGTGTTGACGGGTCAGCTCATCGGCACGGCCAAGGGCTTCATCTCGGCCAACGTCCACTCGCCCGCCACGGGCACCGTCGCCAAAGTCGACGTGGTGATGGACCACACGGGCTACTACAAACCCGCCGTCTTCATCAACGTGGAAGAAAAAGACGAATGGGCCGAGGGCATCATCGAGACCGACGAACTGCTGACGGACATCAAGCTCGACGCGAAGCAAATCATCGACAAGGTGAAGGACTGCGGCATCGTCGGCATGGGCGGCGCCACCTTCCCCACCCACGTCAAACTGATGGTACCCGAAGGCAAGAAGGCCGAATATATCATCATCAATGCCGCCGAGTGCGAGCCTTACCTCACCTGCGACTTCCGCCTCCTCTTGGAGAAAACGCAAGAGTTCCTCGTGGGCGTCAAGATCCTGATGAAGGCCGTCGGCACCGACAAAGGCATCATCGGCATCGAGACCAACAAGCAGGAAGCCATCGAGCTGTTGGACAAGACCATCAACGCGCACCGCGACCTTTACAACGGCATTGAGGTGCAGCCCTTGAAGACCAAGTATCCGCAAGGCGGCGAGAAGCAACTCATCAAGGCCGTCACGGGTCGCGAGGTGCCGTCGGGCAAGCTGCCCATCGAGACGGGTTGCGTCGTGGTCAACGTGGCCTCGACCTACGCCATCTACGAAGCCGTGCAGAAAAACAAGCCCTTGATTGAGCGCGTCGTCACCGTCACGGGCAAGTCGGTCAAGAACCCGTGCAACCTGCGCGTGCGTTTCGGTACGCCGGCCAACCTGCTCATCGAGGCTGCCGGTGGCCTGCCCGACAACATCACCGACGTCATCAACGGCGGCCCGATGATGGGCAAGAGCGTGTCGGTCACCGACTTCCCCGTCATGAAAGGCACGTCGGGCATCCTCCTGATGACCTTAGACGAGGCCCAAGACCGCCGCGTGACCAACTGCATCCGCTGCGGACGCTGCGCCATGGCCTGCCCGATGGGATTGCAGCCTTTCCTGCTCCATAAGCTCGCCAAGCAGAACGACTTCGACGAGACCGAGAAGAACCACGTCATGGACTGCATCGAATGTGGCTCGTGCGAGTTCACCTGTCCCGCCAACATCCCGCTTTTGGACTACATCCGCTACGGCAAGGCCAAGACCGGCGCCATCATCCGTGCAAGAAACCAGAAATGAATTTTAAATTTTAAATCTTAAATTTGAAATTATGAATAAATACACAATATCCGGTTCGCCGCATGTACATTCGACGGAAAACACGCAGAAAATCATGATCCGTGTGATTTTGGCCTTGGTTCCCGCATTGCTTGTGGCCATTTACTATTTCGGCTGGTATGCGTTGAGGCTGACCATCGTCTCGGTGGCCGCCTGTATGCTGACCGAATGGCTCATCCAGAAATTCCTCATCAAGGGGCCGTTGACCATCAACGACGGCTCAGCCGCCCTGACGGGTCTGCTCCTTGCCTTCAACGTGCCCGCCAACCTTCCCGTTTGGATGGTCATCGTGGGCAGCGTCATCGCCATCGGCGTGGGCAAGATGGCCTTCGGTGGCTTGGGCAAGAACCCCTTCAACCCCGCCTTGGTAGGCCGTGTGTTCATGCTCGTGTCGTTCCCGACCGCCATGACCACCTGGCCGCAAGCCCAGCCCGTCTTCGAGAAAGGCTTCTTCGCCGATGCCGTCACGGGTCCCACCCCGCTCGGCATCCTCAAGGAGTCGGGATTGCAGGAAATCCAGCAGATGGACCACATGCAGTTCGTCGACATGGTGCTTGGCAACCGTGGCGGCGCCTTCGGCGAGGTGTGTGCCATCGCCCTTCTGCTTGGCGCCATCTACCTCATCTGCCGCAAGGTCATCGACTGGGTGACGCCGCTGAGCATCCTGCTCACCGTGTTCGTCTTCACGGGCATCTGCCACCTCATCAACCCGACCGTTTACATTGCTCCTTGGTACCATTTGGTCTATGGCGGCCTCATCCTCGGTGCCTTCTTCATGGCCACCGACATGGTGACATCGCCCATGACCCTGCGCGGCAAGGCGTTGTTCGGCTTCGGCATCGGCGTCATCACGGTAGTCATCCGCTTGTGGGGTGCCTATCCCGAAGGCGTTTCGTTCGCCATCCTCATCATGAACGCCCTCACGCCGCTCATCAACAAGGCCTTCAAGCCGCAAGTTTTCGGAGTCGTCAAACCCGCTAAAAACTAATCGCCATGGCAAAGAAAGAATCATCATTGAAGAACATGCTCATCGCCCTCTTCGTCATTACGGCGATTTCGGGCGGGCTTTTAGGCCTCGTCTATGGCATGACCAAAGACACCATCGCCGAGGTTGACCTGAAGAAGAACCAAGCCGCCATCGAAGCGGTGCTTCAGACGGGCACGCCCATCGAGCGCATCGAAGAGGCCAACATCGACGACCTGACCTACAACTTGGCCTACGACGCGCAGGACAACCTCCTTGGCGCAGCCGTCAAGACCTACAGCAACGCCGGCTTTAACGGCAGAATCGAGTTGATGGTCGGCATCCTGACCGACGGCACCATCAACGCCATCTCGGTGCTTTCGCAAAGCGAGACACCGGGCTTGGGCGCCAACATGGTGAACCCGAAGTTCAAGGACCAGTTCAACGGCAAGAACCCCAACGCGGGCTACAACCTCACCGTCACCAAAGACGGCGGCGACGTGGACGCCATCACTGCGGCCACCATCAGCTCACGCGCCTTCAGCGGTGCCGTGAAGTTGGCCTGCGACAGCTTCGAAGCCCACAAGTCACAATTCATGAAAGGAGGAAACGACAATGAGTAACAACTTGAAAACCTTTACCAAGGGCCTCATCAAGGAGAACCCGATCTTAGTGCTGCTGTTGGGCTGCTGCCCCACCTTGGCCACCACCACCAGCGCCATCAACGGAATGTCGATGGGCTTGGCCACCACCTTCGTCCTCATCATGTCGAACTTGGTGATTTCCTTGCTCAAGAACTTCATCCCCGACAAGGTGCGCATCCCCTGCTTCATCGTCGTCATCGCCTCGTTTGTGACCATCGTGCAGTTGGTGATGCAGGCCTACGTGCCCGACATCTACGAGACCTTGGGCCTCTTCATCCCGCTCATCGTGGTGAACTGCATCGTCCTCGGTCGTGCCGAGGCCTTCGCCTCGAAGAACCCCGTGTGGCCATCCATCCTGGACGGTGCCGGCATGGGCTTGGGCTTCACCTTGGCCCTGACCGTGTTGGGCTGCATCCGTGAGTTTCTCGGCAGCGGCTCCGTCTTCGGCCTGCACATCCTGCCCGAGACGGCCAACATCCTCATCTTCATCCTGCCTCCGGGCGCGTTCATCTGCCTCGGATTCCTTATCGCCATCGTCAACCAATTCAAAAAAGAAAGCCACTAAGCCATGAAATACCTCATTATCATACTTTCGACCATCTTGGTCAACAACGTGATCTTCAGCCAGTTCCTTGGCATCTGCCCCTTCTTGGGCACTTCCAAGAAGACCTCAACGGCCTTGGGCATGGGTGCCGCCGTCATCTTCGTGCTGACCTTGGCCACCCTCGTAACCTGGCTTGTGAACCGCTATATCCTGATGCCTTTTGGCTTGGACAAGTTCATGCAGACCATCGCCTTCATCCTCATCATCGCCGCCTTGGTGCAGATGGTGGAGATCATCCTGAAGAAAATCAGCCCGTCGCTCTACACCGCCTTGGGCGTGTTCCTGCCGCTGATTACGACCAACTGCGCCGTGCTTGGCGTTTCGCTGACCGTGGTCACGAAGGAGTTCAACTACGGCGGCGTGGCCCACATGCTGAGCCTCGGCGAGTCGGTGGTGTATGCCGTCGGCATCGCCTTGGGTTTCGCCATGGCCTTGGTCATCTTCGCCGGCATCCGCGAGCACATCGACCTGATGGAGCCGCCCAAGGGCATGAAAGGCACCCCGATTGCCTTGATTACCGCCGGCATCTTAGCCATGGCCTTCATGGGATTCACGGGCGTGGTGTAACGGAAACCCATATTCCGTGTTTTAGGAAGCAAATCTGACACCCATCTGAAAAAATTGTTTTGGGACTGGTGTCAGGTTTGTTTTTTTTATAATTTTGCGGCAACAATTATTCAAATCGCAAGACAATGAAACATACAAAACTTATCCTTGCTCTTTTGGCGTTACTGCCTTTCACGAGAGCCTTTGCCCAAGAGGGCGAAATCATCTACACCGAATTCGACCCCGACTGGTGCTTGGAAAGCATCCAGTACGCCCCTGCCGACACCATCAAATTAGACTTTGATGGCGATGGAGTATGGGACTTTGCCATCCGAATGTTTTATCAAAGATATATTGACATCACATTTATTCCTGCCAACGGGTGGGAATATCGTGCAAGAATTACCGATGACACTACTCTTCCGCCTGCGTTTCAAGACCTTGGTATAGCCGGCATGGATATATCGCAGTCGGCCGCAAGACAATATGGTCTGGCTGCAGGCGTATATGTATCTAAGGTTTATTCGGGTAGCGCCGCTGAGAAGGCAGGCATTTCACAGGGAGATGTTATTACAGGCTTTGACGGTTCGTCAGTATCAAGCATGACGCAGATTAAGAGTGCGTTGCAGTCGCATAATGCGGGAGACAAGGTTACGGTTACCGTTGCCAAAGGAGGCAATAGTAATAGGACGAGCCAAGTAGAAGTAACGCTAACCAACATACAATAAGATAATTAATATCCACAGACAAAAATACCTCTTTCTCAACCGGGCGTTCGCCCAACGTTTCGAAAGAGGTTTTTTGCTCTGTGG
>CALFIT010000235.1 GCA_937877465.1 uncultured Bacteroidales bacterium
CGGTGCTGGGCCATACCTGCTCGTCGGCGATGCTGAAGGTCTCCACGTCGATGTCCTTGTTTTGGCAGCCGCACAGACATAGCAACGCAACGAGGGCCACTGCATTAAGTATAGGTTTCATAGTGTTCCTTTTTTATCCGTCACTTCACCACGTCAAACAAATACCCCAACGACACCATGAGTGTGCTGACTTTGGTGTCGAGATTGCCGGCCAAGGTGCTGAGGCCTAAATTGTAGCGGGCATCGAGCAAGAGGCCGAATGGGGCTTTGTAGCAGGCTCCGAGGGTGAGCATCACGTCGCCGCCACCGATTTGTCCCGTGTGGAGGAAGGCATTGTCGGTCGGCATCAACTCGGGCGTGAAGCCCAAGGTCCTGACCAAAGTCATGCCCGCCTCAAGACCCAACTGCGCCGTCGGATAGACTTGCGCGAGGACGGGGATTTCGACGCAACGCATCTGCCAGTTCGCGTCGCCCACCTTCAGGCTCCTTGCCCCGTAGAGTGCCTCGACCTCGAAGCCGAACCAACCCGTTCCGCCGTTGCCGAAGCCGAAGCGCGTACGCCGCCCGAAATGGGCGTTGAAGGCCAAACCGCCTTGATAGGCCATGCCTTTCGAGGACTCGATTCCAAAGGCGGGCGTGTCCGTCCCTATGGCAAGACCTGCGCCGACTTTGGGTCCGAGGGTGAGTTTGTAATCGCGGTCGTAGAGGCGGAAGCCTGAGACCCCGGGCGGCTGTGCCAACAGCCCTTTGCAGAACAATACTGCTAACATCGCTAAAATCAAATGCTTGTTCATTTTTTCTTCTTTTATGTAATTGTTCAAAACTAACTAAACATACTCATCTACTTATCAATAAAACGGTTCCAACGACAATGTGGCCTCGCTGCTGCCACAGACGCGGCCTTTGTGGGTCGCCGCGACCGACACCTTCACCCTGCCCTGCTCCGCGACCTTGAAGCTGACGACACAATCCACCGTTGCGCCTGCCTCCAAAATCTGGCTCGGACACGACTTCGACAGCACCGTGTTCTTCGTCCCAGCCGGCAACTCCACCTCCATCGAAGTGCTTATTTCGACGGGGAACGCCGACAGGTTGGTGACGACGGCCTTCACCCGCTGCACGTCTTTATCGTTGGCGTAGGCCGAGGTCAGATGGGGCTGCCCTACCCTCACCTCCATCTTGGCGCGATGCACGGGCAAAGTCAGGCTTCCCTGCCATTGCAACAGCCCGTCGGCCAACACTTTGGCGCGGACGACGCAAGCGTTGGCATTGGTTTCCAAATAGGGCGTGAAACGGTATTGGTCGCCGTCCAAGGCCACCAAGCGTTCCTTGCCGTCGCCGTTGTCGAACACGAGGCTGACTTGGCCCAAAGCCTTGGGAACCGAAAGGCTGCAAACACATTCGGGGACGGCCTCTCCCGGGATGAGCGTGATTTCGGTTGGCGCAACGGCAACGGAACAAGCGTCACCCGCCAAGGCGACGATGCCCCACAGCCTCCCGTTCCTGACGATGGCACGGTCACGGGCCATGCCTTGCACCTCGTCGAATTGGGGCAACACCACCACCGACCCGCCCGTCTTGACGCCTTTCTTGCCGCTTTCGTCGAAGGCCGTGTAACGCGCTTCGGACGACAGCACCCGATTGCGCTCTGCCTTGAACGAGGCCGGATGCTCGTCAAAGACATAGTCATACGGACGCACGGGGAAATCGGTCTGGCCGCTTTCCATCTTGTATTTCCGCACCACCTCGCCGTCGGTGTTGATGACGAACAGCTTCTGATAGTTGCCCACCAAGGCCTCGCCCTTCCCGTTGAACGAGGAAGCATCGGTAAGTTGCATATCCACATGCAGCGTGTAGCCGTAACGGTCGATGTAATGCGCCTCGCCTTCCTTCAGCGACACCGAGGCCCAGCCTTTGCGGAACGGTCGCGCCTCGCGAAACTGGCAGCGGATGACGGGATAGCCTTTCACATCGACGTAGCCCTGCCTGCCCTTGGCGTCGGCGACCGAGACGAAGCCCTCCGAGCAATAGCTGTAACGCTCGGTGTAGTAGGTGCCGGCCACGTCCTGAAAGTCGTTGTCGCTTTGGGCAAGGACGCCGACGATGCGGTGTTTCTTCCCCGCCTTCTCCAACACGAGGGCATAGCCGTCGGAATAGTCCGTGACGGAATCGACGGCGTAAGGAAGCAACCCGTTCCCGTCAAGGTCGAAGAGTTGTATTTTGCCGTCTTTCACGCACTTATACACGCTCTCGCTGTAGAAGCCGACGTGGTCGTATTCGGGCCTCACGAGCCATCTCACCGTGGAGGCGTGGAGTGCCGTAGGGAGGCACAGCAGCACAAGAAAGAGCCTCGACAGTTTCATTTCCTCACTTTGTAACGGTTGAACAGTTCGGCCAAGTGCTTGACATTGCAGCAATAAGAGATCTCGTTGCTGCCGATGCCGCTGTAGAACACGCCCACGAGACGGCCTTTGGCATCGACGACGGGCGAACCGCTCTGTCCGCCCAAGCCGACGACTTGCAGCTGGAACTCGTTGTCGTCGGGCATCTTGCTCAGCGTGGCGTTGTGTACCGTCGGGGTGATTCCCACGCCGTTGCCCGTGCTGAAGCCCACCGTCATGCCGCCCGGGTAGCCTATCACGCGCATCGCTTCGCTGATCTTGAGTTGGGTCTCGTCGAGGCGGGCGTTCTCCATGCGGTAGTAGCCCTTCTTCACGATGAAGTCGGGCGTCTGCTGCGAGTTGAGGCGGATCAGGGCCACGTCTTTCTTCGGGTCGCCCGACTCGGCGATGACTTGGCACGACATCAGGTCGGCGATGGTGCTCACGTTATGTCCGGGCAGGATGATGCCGAAGTACTCGAAATGCCCCGAAACCTCGAAGCCCGACTTGGAGAAGCGTTCCAAGTAGGCCACGGCGGTCTCGTAGTTCAGCACCCCGTTTTTGATACTGGCGTTGAGGATATCGAGCAGCACCTCACGCAACGCGCCCGTGTTGCCCACACATTCCTGCATCTGCTGGTTGATTTCGCTGACCTCGGCCTTGCTGAGGTATTCCCACGGCACGGCGATGTGGCGGTTGGTGCCCATTTCGCCGTAGGGCGAGATGAAGAACGCCGTCCCGTTGAACTGGATGGGACTGATGTCGGCGCCGGTCAGCGTGCCGAGCTTGAGCCGTCCGTTGTCGTCAACGCCGAAACGCCACGTCTCAGGCCACTTGTTGAGCAGCCCCACGAAGGGGTCGTCGTTGATGGTCACGTCGATGTAATACGCGCCATAGACGCAGGGCGTGGCCTGCACCAAGGCATCCAAGGAGGCCTTCTTCGAGCCGGAGTGGTTCACGAGCCAGCCGATGCCGAAGACGAGCAACGCCAATGCCGCGATGCCGCCGACGGCTTTCAGCGCCGTGGCCCCGACCTTGGCCTTGACGTAAGGCTTCAAATCGACGGGCACGCCGCCCACCACGACGGCATCCTTCGGCCCGACGGGCACGTCCTGATGCGCCACGATGCGCTTGCCGTTGACCGAGGTCCCGTTGAGGCTGTGGTCTTCGATGAAGGCGCGACCGCGTTTGTCGATTTTCAGCGTGGCGTGGAAACGGCTCACCGTCTTGCCCGCCACCTGTATCTCGTTGCGGAAGTTGCTGCCGATGCCGAGGATCTTGCGGAAGCGGCTGTTGTCGTCCTGTTGCGGCACCTGCGCCCAAGGCAGCTCGGTGTCGGCGAGGCGGATGGGCGCGCCGCGTTTCACCGCCACCTCCGTCGCAGGCTGGATTCTTTGGTCGGCGATATAGGTCCCGTTGAGGCTGTCCTTGTCCTCAATCAGGATGTCGCCGTTGTTGAGCAGGAACAGCTCGGCGTGGAAGCCGCTCACCTTGTCGCTGCCCAACACAATGTCGTTTTGTGGATTGCTCCCGATTTTCAGTATTTTCATTTTCGTTTCTTTAGTTGTTCAGTTGTTCAGTTATTCAGTTGTTCTCGCCCATGTCATTCCTGCGCTGATTTGTGGGTTGGCTGGAATCTATGGGCGATAGCAGTTCAGTTGACGCGGGGCTTTAGCCTGCCGGCTGCCAAGCCTTGCATCGCCTTGCGCCGTCCCGTGTCCCGTGTCTCGCCGTCCCGTGTCCCGCCGTCCCGTGTCCTCACACTCCTATCGGCCTCGGTTGGGGTTTCACCGTGTCGGTGGGGGTCTCAGGCTGCGGCTCGGGCTGTTCTTGCTTCTTGGCCTTGCCGTGTTTCTTCTCGGCGGGCTGTTCCTTCAGCGTGTCGGCCACGGGCCTGTCGAGGGTGTCGGCGGCGATGCTGTCCACGACGGCGGTGCTGTCGGGCAGGGCGATGGTGTCGGTGGGTCGGGTCTTGTCTCGCGGCCCGAAGGGGTTGGGGCGTGTGGTCGCCCACAGTGCGATGGCGGCGATGGCGGCGAGGCACAGGCCGATGATGAGCCATGTCCGCCACGTCTTGGGCTTGGGGATCATGTCCCAGTCCAAGGTGGCGACGTGGGCGAAGGAGATGCTGTCCTTGCGCGACACGGGCACGGCCACGTTGGGCGACATCTTGATGCCGTTGATGTAGGTGCCGTTGCTGCTCAGGTCGGTGAGGGTCATCTTGCCCGTATTGCCCACGTTGAGCACGGCGTGGCGGCGACTGACGACATCCGTCGTGTCGTTGACGACAACGTCGCAGCCAAGGTCTCTTCCTATGGAGTATGTTTTCATATTTTGTTGTGTTTGTTTGTTTTTCGGCGAATTATGCCATTTGTATGAATTTGCGTTTCCCGATCTGGTTTGGTTTTTATGTCGGCAGGGGTTGCGCCGTGCTCCACCGCCTGCCTATCGTCCATCACCCCTACGGGGTTCCCTGCCGCCCGACGCGAAGTCACGGAGTGACGGCGGATGATAGGCAGGTGGTGGAATGCAATGGAACCCCTGCCGGAAAAGAACCCCACACCGCAGCCTAACCCCGTAGGGGTGACAGGACAAACCACGGCGTGGCGGCGACTGATTTTCTCGGTTTCACTCATAATCACTATATGTTGATTTCGAACTCTTCAATTACCCCATCTACCTCAAAAGGACTCACCGTCTTTCCAGCCTTTATATTCTCAAGCCTCTGTTTAAATTTCGTCATTATTTCCTCATAGAAGTCCTTTATGATGTAGAAATTCTGATGCTGTTTGATGTATGCGGCATGATTCAGATACTGATATTTGAATTCTTCTATTTTATTTTCAAGCGTTCCCGAATAACCATCGCATTCGCCAATAGTTTCGTCATCTATCCAACACATTGCATTATATAACTCTTTAAAAAACCAATCCATATCTCCATTAATAGCATCTGTTGATAAAGAATAGATTAAGGACTCATGCAGGCGTAAAAAAGCATCAACATGCCTATCATCTTGATAAGAAAACACCTGATACATCAACATACATCTTTGCTCTTGCATTTTGTTTTTTTCTTTTTCCAAATCTCTTTGCGTCGCCTCAAACTTTCTTTGAAGTTCGTCCAAGTCTTTCAACTTTCCTCTGATTTCCACCGCCTCATAAATCTGATAGCCAACCAATAAGGCTACCATGACACCAATTAATGCGACTACTGCACTTATGAAAGTGTTTGAATCAATAACACTAAAAGGCAACACCTTGAAGATGTGAAGACATAGGGTTGTAAGAGATACAACCAATGCCAACCATGAAACAATTTTTTCTAATGTATTCATATTCATTAAATTATTAAGATTATCCACACATTTGTTTACAAAGCCATCCCTTTTTCTCGGGATGTTCACGAAAAAACGCTGCCGATTCTTTCAACACATCAATACTTTCATGCATTCTTTTTGCCATATCCTCAAAGAGTTTGGCAAAGCCCTTTTGATCTTCTCGAATCTGTAATATAATTCTCTTCATCTCTAAAACGAAATAATTTGCTTCGTTTACAAGAGAATCAATAATATCCAAATATTTTATATGAATATCAATGTTGTTAGGCTTCATTTCCAATTGTTCGATCCATTGATTGAAAGCCTTTTTGGTTTCTTTATTTTGAGCCAGTTCAACTTTAGCGGCAAAAGATTCGAAAACTTGATTCCATTCTTTAATTAGTGAAATTGAGCGATTATTATATCTTTTATACTCTTTCAGTATCTCCACATTCATCTTAGTCAAATAATCAAACTGACTAATGATATTATATAAATGTCGATTTCTCGATTCGTTGTCATCCCCCCGCCCAAAAGCATCCATCATACACTCTACCGACAAGTCTTTAATCTTGTCAGGAATGGTGTTGGGCATTGGGAACGCAACAGGTTGCATATCATCTGATGTCAAAATGGCTTTTGAAAGGTTATTTACAGATTCGATTAATTTCTTTTCTGCTGGTTCCATCAAATCTATCCACTTCAAAACTGCATTGCGGTATCGTTCTCTTTTTTGAAATTCGTCAATTCTTTTGTATGCTCGTGTCACCAACCATCCCAACATGAAAATTATTATACTTACAATAGCTGAAATTGGAATGCCAAGAATTGCATTCTCTCCATTCACATTCACAACTATTGGTTCAGGACTGCATTCCGTGACAGCCGCAAATTCTGTCGTATCATCGGCAACTGGATTAAGCTGCGAGAAATTTGACAATAGCAAACTGTCATTCAATTGCTTAAACATCATTATTGAATCTGTTTTTCCCATTTTTCTAATTTTTTATTTGTTTGTATTGCTTTGTTTTTAAGGATTAAAATCTTGCACCAAGCGCACGGAGTACCCGTTGCAGCGGCTGTAGTTGCTGAAGCCTCTGTCGAAGTACAGACCGTACGCGCGGTCGCTGTCGCTGTACGAACTCGACCAGTAGTAGCCGCTGCCCGCACCGTAGACCGAAGCCCCGTCGCGGAAGCCCGCGGCAGGCAGGAAGACCGCACCGTTAGCCTCAAGTACATTAGCCCAATCCTCGACGGTGATGGTGTTGTCGGTGTAGTTGCCGCCATTGGGGTTGTTCAGCGTATAGACGCTTGCCGTCCAGTTGTCCGGCAACAGAACCACGCCGTTCACGCCCGCCACCTGAGCTCTGGCAAAGCGGATGCCGCCGCTCGTGCTGCGCGTGTTGAACACATAGTGCCATTCGCCTAGCGTCAATGTGCGCCATTGGTGCGTCGCGTTGCCGCCGTTGCTTATCGCATTATATCCCCAATCGGCTTTACCTGTCATATCAAATAGATGATAATTATAATCGCCATAAGCCCAGTATTCATGATTATTTTGCGAAGTACTCCATGGCTGGTAACAAATAGCACCATGATTATAGCCACTTGTTCCCCATCCGAACAAATCAATCCAATTACTATTATTGGAAGAAGGATTGTCATTACTTCCATCACCAACATTGCCATAGAATATGCCGTTTAATGTTCCACCACAATAATCCCACTGGTTTTCAGCAAAACGCCAAGTGCTCGTGCTGGCCTGGTATTGCAGGTTGCCTTGCGAAAAATACACTCGGTCGCCGTTGGCGTTAATGGTGAAGAGGCCGTTTATCGCACCTGTAGGAGATGTTGGAGCAGCCATAAAGTTTGCCACCAAGTTACGGTTGCCGCTCACAGTAAAAGTGTAGTTCGTCGCATTTGTGGAAACCACGTTGCCGTTCTCCGTCCAATTAATAAAGATGTAGCCTATGTTGGCCGCAGCTCTCACCGTGCAATATAGCCCTTGCTGGTAGGTGCCGCCGCCGCTTACCGTACCACCGCTTGTAGGATTGGCAGAAACGCTAATCGTATAAGACGGGATTGGATCAACCATAAAACTGCAATCAGAAGTGCCAGTTCCGTTTGTTTTATTAAAATGAATATTGCCGGTCTGGTGGTTCGTATAGTTGGTGATGACCAAGATGTAATACTCGCCTGTCTGCGAAGTGGCAGGAATCAGGCAGTGCTCGGTATCAGATGTTGCATAACTGCAACTGACCACCTTGTCATTGGTCAAACCGAAAGGACAGGGAGAAATCGGATCGTCAAAAGGTCCCCAGCAACAGAAATCAACATCTGGATTCCTTGAACTGGATATCCTGATATCCATATCGCCTGGCCTATCAATTCGCATAAAAAACCAAGCAGGGTTGCGCTGTGTGTAGAGGCAGTTGTAGTCAGGTCCTATTTCTCCATCGCCTGCATTTACACTTGCAGGATATTCAAAATCCTCTTCTACGCAAAGTGGATACGCATTCGCACTTAGGTTGTTAGGTGTAATAGGTTTAAAGATTGCCGACAAAGAACGGCTTTGACTCACGGAGAATTGATAACTAGCCAGATAAGAGACGATATTGCCATTCTCAACCCAATGAATAAAAGTATAGCCAGAGTTAGGTGTTGCCGTCACCGTGCAGGATTGCCCTTGCTGGTATGTGCCGCCACCGCTCACCGTGCCGCCGTTGCTGGGGCTGGCGGAAACGCTGATGGTATAGCTTTTCACGTTGAAATGCGCCACAAGATTTCGGCTTGCGGTGACATTGAAAGTGTATGCGGCATTGGTGGAAACCACATTGCCATTCTCCGTCCAGTTAGCAAAAGTGTAGCCCGTGTTGGCCGTGGCCCTCAACGTGCAGCTTTGGCCGCTTTCGTAACCGCCAGCACCCGTTATCGTGCCACTGTTTTCCGGTTCCACAGAAGCGGCAATGATATAGGATGCAGCCGTAAAGTTCGCCACCAAGGTTCTGTTGCTGTTCACCGTAAAGGTATAGTTCGCATTGGTTGAGACCTGCTCGCCGTTCTCCGTCCAATTAATAAAGGTGTAACCCGTGTTGGCCGTGGCTCTCACC
>CALFIT010000236.1 GCA_937877465.1 uncultured Bacteroidales bacterium
GTCTTTAGTCCTGTCTGTTGCGTATTTCTCAAAGAAAGCTTTTTCTTTTTCCAGATAATCCTTTGTGTGTTTGTTGATGATTCCAAATAATGTTTGAATATCATTTTGCAGAATCGGCTTTTTTCGAGCAGATTTTATGTGGGCTTTTTGTTTGGTCTCAAACAAGTCATACAATTTTTCCGACATCATCAGCGAGGCATAACCTTTTTGTTTTGCTGTAAGGCTTTCATACAATGTGTTGAAGCCAGTCGGGTTGAAGTTAGAGTTCGTCTGGTTTGCTGCGTGTTTCCAGCCACCAATCCAATCTCCTTTTCTTTGAAGGTTGAAAATCTTGGTGTTCACCAATTCCGTCTTGTCAAATTCAGCATCCGAAATCTTGATGAAACGCATAAATTCATCACCGGCTGTTGATGAGCCGAACACCTCTTTGACGTCTTTTGAGCTACCTTTCAAATACTGAAACAACACCGAGCGAATAGCTCCTTTCAGCGAACTGCCCGTAAGCACTGGCTTGCCATTCAGCTGATTTTTGACAAATGCTTTCACGTCGTTGTCGGTGTTTGCTGGGAATGGCATTGCGAAGTCGGAAACCTTGCCCAACTTACCCGCCAATTTCGATTTAAGACCACCTTCATTTTTCGATGCGAAATATCCTGTCAAGTCATTAACATCTACGCCATTGGCAACCATCTTTTTCAGATTGAGCTTGTAGAGTAGTCCGTTGTCAACGATAAAATCCACTCCACGCACCCAGTCTTTTTCCTGCCCTGCGCCAATAGAGAGTGGCGTAAGCACCTCTATTTCAATATTGTACTTTTTGTTGATTCCGTCCATGTCACATCAATTTTATGGGTAAAAACAATGCTCTGCCGCAACGCCAAATCGGGTGCGCAACAGTTGGAATATCGGGCTTAAGGTCGATGCCAACATGCCCCATAACCGCAACACCGCTGCACTCGTTTTTGAACACCGAGGCAGCCGTGAACGCATAAATCACGTTTTTGCGCTTTGTGTTGTTCGGCGGCGTGGTAATCCACCCTCCACGACGTTGGAAATCGTAGGCCACTTCATCGGAATCGAGCATAGCTTGCAACTGCTCTTTCGTTTCGGGAACAAACGACGACAATGTCATGGCATACTCGGAAGCATCGGGCATTTCAATTTCGACCGTTGACTTCTCATACTCAAAATAGCCGTTGCCCACATTGCGGTCGGTGCCAATACCTTCATATTGAAGCAGATTCAGAGCCTTCTCAAGCAATTCAACATCGCCATCGGCCATGAAATACAAACCTGAATAGCCTTTGAATGTTACCCTGTCCATATAGAATGGTTTGGCATCTTCTTCCCCTGTTCTCGATTCCAACGTAACACGCGCCGAGACTTGCGAGGCGATAAAATCCTTGTCGATAGGCGCATCGGTCATGAACTCGCCTTGAATGGCATTGCCACTGATGGTTTGTTCGTCGAACAGTTGCTCGCCTTGCAGAATCTTGGAGAAATACTTGGCATCAAGCCACGCCACTTTCTTTATTTTCTTGCGTTCTTCAACCGCTCTTTTTGAAGTTGGCAATGTCTGTTTTAGCGGTTTCGGGAAGAATAGAACAGCATTCCTGTCCTCTTTATCTTTCTGATAAAAAGGGAAAAGACTGCTTATGGTGCAACCCAAGTCGCCATTGTCGGGAATCTCGTTGCCGAGTTTAGCCAAACACGAAATCAGCGCAGCATACATGGTATCAGACGCAATAGATTTGAGACTGATACCATAATCGTCGCGAGCATCACCCAAATGAACTGGCGAGGTGAAGTGCAGTTTGTATATGTTAAACTTGTGTTTCACCATAACATTATGCCTTCCAGTTGTTTGTATCCGACAGTTCGGTTTGTTTCAGTTCGCCAAAACGGATTTGACCATAGCCACGCGAACCGCTGCCGCCCAAGTAGTCGTTCTCAAGTGCGTTGATGCCTTTCTTGAGCAGATTGACCAAATCTTCAGCATTGTCATCGTCCCAAACATTGATGACAAACTCCACATCGAACGACACGCCGGCGGGGATACGCTCGGTTTGGCGTGGATGTTCGGCTGTTCCTTTCACGCGGTCAATCACATTCTCCCATTTGCCTTCGGTGTAAGGCATATC
>CALFIT010000237.1 GCA_937877465.1 uncultured Bacteroidales bacterium
AGGAAGCGCAGGCACTGACGGGATTGGAAGACCCTGAAGCCGCCTTGCACTTCATCGCCGAGCGTTGCCAAATCGCAGTGGTGAAAGTGGGCGCCAAAGGTGCCTTCATCCAACGCGGCAACGAAGTCGTCGCCATTCCGCCCATGAAGGCCGACGTGGTCGACACCACCGGCGCGGGCGACGTTTGGGCGTCGGGCTTCCTCGCCGGACTCGTCAAAGGCGAAAACTTGGAGAAATGCGGCATGATGGGAGCTGTCGTGGCCAAAAACATCATCGAAGTCGTCGGAGCCAAGATGGACGATGCCCGTTGGGATAGTATCTATAAGGCCATTTCTGAATTATGAATGCGCTTCCATTCCGCATTCCGCATTCCACATTCCGAATTAATTTATGGCATTATTGCTAAAGGTATCGTTATTTTTTATACTTTTGCACCCACTTATTTTTCGCGAAAAGTAAAAATTTAATAATTAGACACTTAGATAACAATGAAGGAATTCCAGACAAAAGACATCCGCAACGTTGCCCTCATTGGCGCAGCAAAGTCGGGTAAGACCACGCTTGCCGAAAACATGCTTTTCGAAGGCAAGCTCATCAACAGAAAAGGTAGCACCGACGAGAAGAACACCGTTTCCGACTACCGTCCCATCGAGATGGAACGTCAGATTTCGGTGAACGCCTCCATGATGTACACCCTCTACAACGACAAGAAAATCAATATCTTGGACACTCCCGGTTTCAGCGACTTCTCGGGCGACATCGTCAGCTGCCTCTACGCCGCCGACATGGCCGTGTGCATGGTGAACGCCCAGTCGGGTGTGGAAGCCACCACCGAGAACGCCTGGCGCCACGCCGCCAACACCAACAAGCCCGTCGTGTTCTTCATGAACCAACTTGACCACAGCAACGCCAATTTCGACAACACCATCCGCGAACTGAAAGAATACTTTGGCGACAAGGTCACGCCCATCCAATATCCCGTCAACGCCGGTGAGGACTTCAACGCCGTCATCGACCTGATTATGATGAAGATGCTCGTCTTCAAGGATGGCAACGGTGCCCCTGAGATCCAAGACATCCCCGCAGCTGAGATGGCCAAGGCCGAAGAGTTGCACAACAACCTCATCGAGCACGCCGCCGAAGGCGAAGAAGCCCTGATGGAGAAGTTCTTCGAGGAGATGACCCTGAGCGAGGAAGACATGGAACGCGGTATCCACCTCGGCATCGTCAACCGTGAGATGTTCCCCGTCATCTGCGGCGCTGCCAAGCGTGGCGTGGGTGTCACCCGCCTGATGGAGTTCATCATCAACGCCTGCCCGTCGCCCGCCGACATGCCGGCTGTGAAAGCCAACAACGGACAAGAGTTCCACAACAGCGTCGACGACCCGACCGCCTTGTTCATCTTCAAGGTGACCACCGAGCAAAACCTCGGCGACGTGGCCTGGATGCGCGTCTACGGCGGCACCGTGGTGAAGAGCCAAGACCTCGTCAACCCGCGCACGGGCAACAAGGAACGCCTCTCGCAGCTGCTCGTCTTCCGTGGCAAGAACCGCGAGGAAGTCGAGAAAGTGAACGCCGGCGACATCATCTGCACCATCAAGTTGAAAGACGGCCGCATCGGTGACTCGCTCGTCGACGCCAAGGTTTCCGAAACCACCTTCCCCGAAATCCCGTTCCCGACCCCGATCTTCTCGATTGCGGTCAAGGCTGTCAACTCGCAGGAAGACGAAAAGCTCGGCAGCATCCTCAACGACATCCACAAGACCGACCCGACCGTCATCGCCGGAATGTCGCGCGAACTGCGCCAAAACATCCTGCAATGCCAAGGCGAATACCACTTCAACACCCTGAAATGGTACTTCGACAACGTCTATAAGATTGCCATCGAGACGGCTTCGCCGAAGATCCCGTATCGCGAGACCATCACCAAGAGCGCAAGCGCCAGCTACCGTCATAAGAAACAATCTGGTGGTAGCGGCCAATTCGGTGAGGTCCACATGCAATTGGCACCTTACTTCGAGGGCTACACCGACCCGAGCGAACTGCAGGTGCGCGACAAGCAAGAGTACGAACTGCCTTGGGGCGGCAAGCTCATCTTCGCCAACTGCGTCGTCGGTGGCGCCATCGACGCCCGTTTCATGCCCGCCATCCTGAAGGGCGTCAACGAGCGTTTGGAGCAAGGCCCGCTGACGGGTTCGTATGCTCGCGACATCATCGTCTACATCTACGACGGTAAGATGCACCCGGTCGACTCCAACGAAATGGCCTTCAAGATCGCCGGTCGTATGGCTTTCAGCGCCGCCTTCAAGAACGCCGGCCCGAAGATTATGGAACCCATCTACGACCTTGACGTACGTATGCCCGCCGACCTCATGGGTGCCGTCATGACCGACCTGCAAGGCCGTCGTGCCATCGTCATGGGCATGGACAGCGACCACAACTACCAGACCATCCACGCCAAGGTGCCGTTGGCCGAGATGGACCGCTATTCAACCTCGCTCAGCTCGCTGACTTCGGGCCGTGGCACCTTCACGATGAAGTATGCTGAATACCAGCAAGTGCCCACCGACGTGCAGAACCGCCTCCTCAAGGAGTACGAAGAGAGCCAGAAGGAAGAAGAATAAGAGACAATTTTTTCATAAGTATTGCATTTTTCCCCGTCGCGGTTTTTCGTGGCGGGGTTTTTTGCAACGCTTACTTCGCTTTCGTCAAGGCCGCCGCGCCGAGGATGGCCGCGTCGTTGTCGGGCAGCTCCGAAACCTTGACTTCCACGCTGCCGTCGTAGACGAAGCACAGGTGCTTCTGGAACGACTCGCGAGTGGGCTTCATCAACACCTCGCCCGCCTTCACGGGGCCGCCCATCAGGAAGATGGCCTCGGGGCCGCTGAATGCCACGGCGTTGGCCAAGGCAATGCCGAGCCAATAGCCCGTTTTCTCGAAGACTTTCAAGGCCAAGGGGTCGCCATATTTGGCCGCGTCGCCCACCATTTTGCTCGTCAGCTCTTCAGGCTTCACTTGCGACAGTGCGCCCACATAATCGGGCGTCGCTTCTATCATCTCCAAGGCCGTGCGGCGGATGCCCGTGGCCGAGGTGTAGGTCTCAAGGCAGCCTTTGCGTCCGCAGCCGCAGGGCCGGCCTTCAGGGATTAGGATGGCATGGCCGAGTTCGCCCGCGCCGCCCGTCTTGCCGTGTACCAACTTCCCGTCGACCACGATGCCGCTGCCCACACCCGTGCCAAGAGTGAAGGTGATGAAGTTCTTCATGCCTTTGGCACCGCCGTAGACTAATTCGCCGTAGGCCGCAGCATTGGCGTCGTTGGAGACCACCACGGGCACGTCCAAATGGCTGCGAAACATCGAAGCCAGGTCGACCGTACCTTTGAAGTTGAGGTTGGTGGCGCCTTCGATGCAGCCTGTGTAGTAGTTGCCCGCCGGCGCCGCGATGCCGATGCCGTCGATGGCGGCAACGCCGTTTTCGGTCATCAAAAACTTGATTTGTTCGCAAATGTCTGACACATAAAGCGATGCGTCGAAATATTTGTTGGTCGGGAGGTTCTTTTTGGCCATGCAGCGGCCATCGTCGCGCACCAACCCAATGTCGGTGTTGGTGCCGCCAATGTCGATTCCAATGGAGTAAGTGTTCATTTTCGTTCGTTTTTGAAAGGGCTAAAATACGGATTTTTGGTGAAAACCGGATAAAAAAACTACTTTTGCAATCAAAAACCACAAACGATGAAAACCAAACGCACTTTCTTGGCCATCGCCATCCCTTGCGGGACGGAGTTTCCGGCACTCGTCGAGAAGTTGAAGAAGAACCTTCAGCACGAGAAATACATCAACTATGTGAAGACCAACCAGATACACCTCACGCTGAAATTTGTCGGCGACACACCCGAGGACGACATCCCCGCCATCATCGAGGCCTGCCGCAAGGTGGCCAAGCGGCACCAACCTTTCGCGATGGACTTCGACCGCACGGGGCTTTTCGGCAGCAACCATTCGCCGCGTGTGCTTTGGCTCGGCATGAACGACCAGCCCCAAGCCTTGTTTGCCCTCGAAAACGACCTCTTGGACGCCTTCGACGATTTGGGCTACTTGCGCGACCGGCAGAACTTTGTGCCCCATCTCACCGTGTGCCGCATCAAGCAATTGGTTGACAAACAGTTCTTTATGCAAGTCTACAACGCCATCGAGCAGAAAACCTATCTCCATGCCGACGTGAAGGAGTTGGTGTATTTCCAGAGCTTCTTGCAGCCATCGGGTCCGTTCTACAAAATCCTGAGAAGCATCCCATTGGGCGGGCGGGCTTAAAATTGTGCCAAAAAGTCGCAAGCAACGGAAAAAAGCACTACCTTTGCAATTTAATTGCACCTATTGGAGTTATATAGAAAAAATTCGATAAAAATGAAAAACAGAATCACAACCGTCATGATGGTACTTTTGGCCGCGTTCATCACGCTTGGAGGTACCACCAGTTGCAAGAGCAAGAAACGCCTTGCCAAGGAAGCCGCTGAGGCTGAGTACAAATCGAAAGTGGACCAGGCCATCAAGGACCTGAACGCCATCCTCGACGACGAGACCCTTTGGACCCTCGAAGAGAAGGAAGCCCGGGTGCAGACCATCAAGGACTGGAACCTGCAAAACGCCGAAGTCGACGACCTGCTCTTCCAAGTGGAGAAGAAACTGGCTCGCGAGCGTGCCCAGAAAGACGAGGAGGAACGTCGTGCCGCCGAGGAACGCGAAAGAGCCAACGCCGCCGATGTCGTGCTTGGGCGCAACTTCACAAGCATCGCCAACGCCAGCAGCGTCAGCCAAGCCAACCGCCTCATCAACGAGACCTTGGGCATGTTTGAGTCGCCCAATGTGCCGGTGCTCATCATCATCAAGCAGAACGCCGGATTCAACGACTACGACCGCCCGACGACCATCGAGAAGTACCTGAACTACGTCAAGGACCAAAGGAAGGCGACCGAGAAAGTCTTCGAAATCAAGTATAACAGCAACGGAAAGATTAACGAATTAGAACTGATAAAGAAATGAAAAAGATAATGGCAATTTTGGCGGTTGTCCTTTGCTTTATGGGCACCGCCGTCGCACAAGACGGAATCGACTTTGAACGCAAGCAGGCCATCGACAGCCTCGCCTTGGAGAAGGTGCGTGACCTGAGCAAATACATCAAGATTGTAGGCTCGAAAGACACGCCTTTCAGCGAGGCCAACCGCGTCATCGACCGCGCCGAAGAGCTTTTCATGAGCGATGCGGAAATCGGCGTGTCGTCGCTCGGCTCCAACCAAATCACCTATTATCGCGTCCGCAAGTACATGGAGCACCTGATGCGCCTCAACTACGACCGCGTCGAGATTGAATGGTACAACATCGAGTATGTCAGCGACCTGCAACGTCAGCCCGACGGCACCTATGTAGGTGTCATCACCATCTTCCAGACTTTCCGTGGCTACGACCGCGAAGGCAATTTAGCCTACAAGGACACCACCAAGAAAGACATCACCGTCTACGTGAAACGCAAGGAGACCCAAATCGGTGGCCGCACCATCGGCTTCTGGGACGTGTTGCTCGGCGACATGAGGGTGAAGGAAACGACGAATAGATAGTTAACAGTTAGCAGTTAGGAGTTACCAGTTTGCGGTTGTTTGTTTTTCGAATGAACTGCAAACTGGTAACTGCAAACTACAAACTAATGAAAACACTTACCCGACATATCGCACTTATTGCCCTTGGACTTCTTTTATCCGTCAGCGGTTACGCCCAGACGATTGGCGATTTTAAGATGGACGAGACGGAGCTTTATGCCATGACCAAGCAGATGGGCCAGTTTATGCGCCGCTTCAATTATGAGGAAGACCAGTTCGGCTACAAACTGAACCCCAAAGACCCCAACTACCGTAGCAACGAGATGCGCCGCAAGTCATTGCCCATCCTCTTCGACCAGGAGAAATACGGGAACCAGACCGAACTGCAACGCTATTTCATCGAGGACGTCACCAAAGGCGATTCCACCTACATGACTTTCCTCGGTGGCCGTTGGTATTCAGAGGTTTCCACCACTTTCAAATACAACGGGAAGGAAGTCAAGGTGATGCTTTTCCTCGCCGTCGAAAAGGAAGGCTTAGGCTCGAAATGGGTGCTCACCAACGTCTATTTCTCGGAGTTCAACAAGATGTTTCCGACGGGCGAGATGGCCGAAAAGGAGAAGCACTTCCTGCATCCGATGAGCCACGAGCTCGACTTCATGAACATCTACAAGGCCTTCCAAGACCCCGAAGTCATCGAGTATTACGCCTCGAAGGAATACCAACCCGACTATCTGACCCTGTTCTTCTACGAAATCAAGAAGGGGACGCTCGTGTTCCAGCACGTCGACTCGGTCAAGTTCCACGTCTTCCAAATCAAGGACTGGTATTTTGAAGTGTCGTGGTTCAACCGTTCGGGCACCAACTCCGGCTGGCTCATGTCCGACGTCATCTACATGCCGGAAAAGGAAAAAACCAACCTCATCAAATTCTATCAACCATGAAAAAGACAGCCATCCTCTCCATGTTGCTGTTCGGCTTGGCTTTCGGCGGCTTCGCCCAAAAACTCTCGAAAGACGAAGTGGCCAAATACGAGACGGAGATCAAGACCATGCTGACCTATCTGGAAGAGACCATGAACTTCATCGGCGACAGCACCTCGTCGGCCTTGGAAAAGGAAATCGTGTTCACCGAGAGTTGGAGCAAGATCTTCACCGACGACAAGGTGCAGGTGGAAGACGACCTCGACGTGAACCGCACGTCACCTATTAATAAGGATGTACAGGCCTACCTCAAGGACATCGACTTCTTCTTCAAATGGGCCACGTTCAAGTTCGACCTGCAAAGCATCGCCAACAGCACCCGCGACGACGGCAGCATCTTCTTCAAGGTCACCCTTTCGCGCCACCTGACGGCAAGGACCATCACCGACGAAGCCGTCGACAACATCCGCAACCGCTTCGTCGAAATCAACCTCGACAGGCAAAACAACAGCCTCAAGATCGCCAGCATCTATACCACCAAAATCAACCAAAAACAAGCGCTGCGCGACTGGTGGAACAGCCTCTCGCAAAACTGGAAGACCCGCCTTGGCAGCGACATCAAGCTCTACGACAGCATCCCGATGGAAAGCGTCGGCATGATTACCTCTGCCGACTTCATGGCTTCCTATTCCGCCATCGACCCCGCGACGGGCGAGACCGTGCTGAGAGACAAGGTCTTCAAGAACGACATGGCCGAACTCGACGCCAAGCTGAAACTCGTCACCCAACGGCAGCGCGTCGACCTCTCTGGCATCCGCGAAATCATCAGCCTCGACCCGCTCAGCGAGTTGTCGGACCTCACTTGGCTCGACGTTTCCGAGACCTCCATCGAAGACCTCTCGCCAGTGCGTAACCTGAACAAACTGAAAGTGTTGCGTGCCAACAGCACCTTGATTGACGACATCTCGGCACTGAAATACAACATCACCCTTGAGGAACTCGAGGTGGCCAACACCACGGTGGAGGACTTGGGTGTGCTGACCTCGCTGCGCAACCTTCAGAAACTCAATGTGGCCAACACGCAGGTCAGCAGGATTACCAACCTGAAGAGTTGCCCCAACCTGACCTCGCTCAACCTTGGCGGCACGCGCATCGCCAACATCGGGGTCGTGCAAGACCTGACCCAGCTGAGATCTTTGGACATCAGCAACACCGCCGTCCGCGACCTTGGGCCTGTCAGCAGCCTGAAAGACTTGCAGAGCCTCAACATTTCGGGTTCGGCCATCACCAACTTGCAGGCCCTGAGCGAGATGGAGAACCTGCGGGAACTGCAATGCAGCAACACCGCCGTCAGCGACCTGACGCCGTTGAAGAGCCATCGCCGCCTGAGCAAGGTCTATTGCGACCACTCCAAGATCGGTGTCATGGAGGCCAGCGCGTTCACCAAAGACAACCCTTTCACCCTCGTCATCTACGACACCGAAGCCCTGAAAAACTGGTGGCGCGAGCTTCCGATTTATTGGAAAGCCGTGTTTTCCAAGCAGATACAAGTCGACTCGGAGCCAACCACCGAGCAATTGCACCAAATCATCAACTTGCAGGAACTCGACCTTTCGGGCAACACCTACATGCAAAACCTGATGCCCGTCAGCCGTTTGACCAACCTCAAGTCGCTCAACATCGCCAACACTGAAATCGGTTTCCTGCAACCCATCTCCGGCTTGGGCAACTTGGAGTCGCTCAACATAGAACACACTTACATCAACGACCTCAAGGCCTTGCAGGACATGACGAGCTTGCGTTTCCTCAACATCATGAACACGCCCATCACCGACCTTACGCCCTTGCTTGGCGACAACAACATTGCGGTGATTTTGGCCGACAGTACAGCCATCAACAAGCAGAATGTCATCAACTTGAAGGAGAGCCAGCGGCAGGTCACGGTGGTGTATCAAACCGAAAAACTGCAAACTTGGTGGGACGGCATCGACGAGATCTGGAAGGTCATCCTGAGGAACCATGTCGGTTGCCAAAGCGAGATGCCCGATGCCCTCGAATTGCAACGGATCCTCGACCTGAGGGAGATTGAAATCCTGCCCGAAACGCCTATCGTCGCCTTGAATCCGCTGACGGATTTCCTTTGGCTTGAGCGGCTCACCATCAACAACCAAGGCGTCCACGACCTGAAGCCCTTGGAAAACAAGGCCTATCTGGTGGAACTCAACGCGCAAAACAACCCCATCGGCAGCCTTTCGCCCATCGAGGGCAGCACGATGCTCGAACTGCTCAACATCGAGAACACGCAAATCAGCGACCTTGGACCGCTCTCGAAGATGAACAACCTCGTCACCCTCAACGCGAGCGGTACGCCAGTGAAATCGCTGAAGCCATTGTCGGGCCTGCAAAAGTTGGAGAACCTGTTTGTCAACAACACCAACGTGCGCAGCCTATCGCCTGTCGAGAACATCGCCGCACTCAAGCAGCTGAAGGTATACAACACCAAGGTGAAGGCTCGCGACATCGAGAAATTGCAGCAAAAACGCCTCGATTTGAACATCATTTATTATTGAGGCGGTGTTTTCCTTTGTTTTGAACGCTTTATTTTCATACCTTTGCAAAATCCGAAATATCCAATTTGGAATCTTAAATCTTGAATCTTAAATCTTGAATTATCAAATACAGAATTATGGAAATCAGAAAGTTAGAACAAATGTTTGAGGTTTTGCGCAGCAAACCCAAGAAACGCCTTGTGGCCGCCTACGCCAACGACGACCACACCATCTGTGCAGTGAACGCTGCCGTCAAAGAAGGACTCATCGAAGCCACCCTCATCGGCGACGAGCAAGTGATTGCCGAGGTGTGCAAGGCCGAAAACATCGACATCAACAGCTTTAAGGTCATCCACGAGCCTGTCGACGTGAAAGCCGCGACCATGGCTTGCGACCTCATCAACGCTGGCGAAGCCGACATCCTGATGAAAGGCCTGCTGCCCACCGACAAGTACATGCGTGCCATCCTCAACAAGGAACGCGGCCTCTGCCCGCCCAACGTGACGTTGGCCCACGTCGCCGTCATCGAGAACCCGAACTACCACAAACTGCTCGTGGCTTCCGACTGCGCCATTATCCCGCTGCCCGACATCAAGCAGAAGCAAACCCTGCTGAAGTATGTCACCACCGTGTCGAAAGCCTTGGGTACGAGCTGCCCGAAGGTCGCCATGGTGACCGCCACCGAGCAGATGAGCGCCGGCATCCCCGCTTGCGTCGATGCCGCCATCATCTCGAAAATGGCCGAGCGTGGCCAAATCAAGGGCTGCATGGTGGAAGGTCCCATCAGCCTCGACCTCGCCTTGGATGCCGAGACCGCTGCCATCAAGGGCATGAAGAGTCCCGTGGCTGGCGATGCCGACTGCCTCGTGTTCCCCAACCTCGAAGCCTCCAACGTGTTCTACAAGTGCTGCTCCAAGTTCGACAAGAGCGAAATCGGCGCCATGCTGATGGGTGCCAAGGTGCCTTGCGTACTCTCGTCGCGTGGCGACACCTCGAAGACGAAGCTCTATTCCATTGCCTTGGCTGCTATGCTGGCGTAAAGAAATCGGTTTGTAGAGACGCGATTAATCGCGTCTCTACCAGAAAATCATAAAATCACAACATTATGGCACACAAAATATTAACCATAAATCCAGGTTCCACCTCGACGAAAATCGCGGTCTTTGAAGGCGAAAAGGAAGTCTTCAAGAAGAACCTGAAGCACTCCACCGAGGAAGTCTCGAAATACGACCGCATCGCCGACCAGAAGCCTTTCCGCACCGAGGCTATCATGGCCGAGTTGAAGGCCGCCGGCATCAATGTCAACGAAATGGCCTGCGTGGTGGGTCGCGGCGGCCTGTTGCGCCCGTTGGTTTCGGGTGTCTACGAGGTGAACGACCTGATGGTCAAGGACCTCGTTGAAGGTTACAATGGCGAACACGCTTCCAACCTCGGCGGCTTGATTGCCAACGACATTGCCAAGGAAATCGGGGTGAAGGCCTATATCGCCGACCCCGTCGTAGTCGACGAGATGGACGACGTGGCGCGTTACTCAGGTCACCCGCTGTTTCCGCGCATCTCCATCTTCCACGCCTTGAACCAAAAGATCATCGCCCGCCAGTTGGCCAAGGAACAGGGCAAGAAATACGAAGAGATGAACCTCATCGGCGTACACCTCGGCGGTGGCATCTCAGTGAGTGCCCACAAGAAAGGCCGTGTGGTCGACACCAACAACGCCCTCAACGGCGACGGCCCTTTCACGCCCGAACGCTCGGGTGCGCTGCCTGCCGGATTCCTCGTTGATGCCTGCTTCAGCGGCAAGTACACCAAGAAGGAAATCGGCCAGATGCTGAAAGGCAAAGGTGGCTTCGTGGCCTACCTTGGCACCAACGACGCCCTCGAAGTGGAAAACACGGTGAAGGCCGGCAACAAGGAATGGGAGAAGGTATATCACGCGATGGCCTACCAGATCTCGAAAGAGATTGGCGGCTTGGCTGCCTCGGCCTTCTGCATGGACGTGGACGCCATTTTCATCACGGGCGGCATGGCCTACGACAAGACCTTCTGTGGACTCATCAAGGAGCATGTGGAGAAAATCGCGCCCGTGTTTGTCTATCCCGGCGAAGACGAGATGAAGGCCTTGGCCTTGAACGGCTTGATGGTCTTGAACGGCGAAGCCGAAGTGAAGGTTTACAAGTGACGCAAAGCGGATTCAATTCCCCGCGCAGGCAGCCGTGGCCGCACTGATGGTGATTCCGGGGATGTTTTCCAAGGCATGGGCACACGACTCCAAAGTGGCGCCGGTAGTAAGCACGTCGTCGATCAAGAGGACGTGCTTTCCTTTTAGCTTGTCGGCGAAACGCAACTCGAAGATGTCTTTCACGTTCTTGAAACGCTCTTCGGCGGTTTTGTGGGTCTGTGTCTCAGTGTAGATGCCCCTGACGAGGAATCGGTCGCCGATGGGGATGCCCGTGACTTCATTGATTCCTTTCGCAATCATCAGGCTTTGGTTGTAGCCGCGTTGCCTTTCGCGCTTGGGATGCAGCGGCACAGGGATGAGATAGTCGATGCCTTGAAACAGCGGCGCGTCCTTGATGCTCTCGCCGATTTGTTGGCCGAGGAACACGCCAGCGTCCTTGTTGCCCTTGTATTTCAGCTGGTGGATGAGGTGTTGCACCTTGCCCGACTTGGCGAAGAAGAAACAGGCGGTGACGGCGTGGAACTTCACCCGTCCGTAAAAGCCTTGCGCCAACGGGTTGTCGGGGTTGTTTTCATAGCCCGTATGGGGCAGCAGATAGCGGCATTTGAGGCAGACGGTCTCTTCGTCCTTGAGCAGGGTTTCGCCACAAGCGGCGCACACGCGAGGGTAAAACAAGTTGAGGATGCTATCGAGCCAAGTGCGGAATGCCATAGTCGTGCCTTATTGTCCGAAGTGAACGTATTTCCTCCTCGGCACCATGACCTTGGGTTGGCTCACCTCCTGTATGGCGTCGGGGTCGTCAAATTCGTAGTCGATTTGGTAGTCGAGCGAGTCGGGGAGGAGTTCGTCCAAACGGCCTTGCTCGCGCAGCACCTCGTTATACATCCTTCTGTTGCGCTTCAACTTGGCTTGTCGGCGTGCCGATTGGTTGTATTTGTCGTAAAGGTATTGGATGGGGCTGGCGGTGATGGTGGGCTTGCCATTGCCCGTAGGCTCGCGGCTGAGCCAAAGGTCGTCGAGGTCGTTTTGGAGCCTTTGTAGCTCGTCGGGCGTCTCGATGCTCGGCATGGTGATGAGCATCTCCTTGAAGGTGGCATAGTCGGAGAAAGGCAACACCGTCACTTCGCGGAGGGTGATGGTCTCGGGTTGCAGGCGGATGACGAGTGTGTCGGCGCTGCTGAGTGTCGAGTCGATGGCGACAAGGCGGCGGGCGTAGCCGATACAGCTCACCCAAAGCGTGTCGACCCGATGGGCTTGCACATGGAACTTGCCTTGCTGGTTGGTGATGGTGCCGCTATGTGCCATCTTGCTGATGACGTGCGTGTTGCGGATGGGATGGAGGCTGTCGGCGGTGACGACATAGCCGTAAAAGTCGATGCGCTTGTGCCTGTCGCCGCTTTGCGCGAAGGCGGCGGCGCAACAACACATTAGGGCCAATATGAAAAGCAGGCGTCTCACTCGTTTCGATTCTGGTAGCGGCCGGATAGCCTAATTTTCGGCAAAGGTAAGCATTTTTGTCGTATCTTTTGCATTTCTACCCAAACAACTCCGCCCCCAACTCATACACCGAAGCCACGGGCACAATCTGAATCTTGAAACGCTTGGTGTCCAAGCCCTTGGCGTTGTATTTCGAGACGAAAATCTTCTCAAAGCCAAGCTTATCAGCTTCGGCGATGCGGGCCTCGATACGGGTGACAGCGCGTATCTCGCCCGAAAGGCCCACCTCGGCGGCAAAGGCATAGCGCGAGGGAATGGGCATGTCGGCATTCGACGAAAGCACGGCGGCAATGACGGCCAAGTCGATGGCGGGGTCATCGACGCGGAGGCCGCCCGCGATGTTGAGGAACACATCTTTTATGGAAAGCCGGAAACCGGCGCGTTTTTCGAGCACGGCCAAGAGCATGTTCATCCGGCGGATGTCGAAGCCCGTGGCGGAGCGTTGCGGCGTGCCGTAGGCCGCGCTGCTCACCAAGGCCTGCGTCTCGATGAGCATGGGGCGTTGGCCTTCCATGGTGGCGGCGATGGCGATGCCGCTCACCTCCTCGTCGCGTTGCGAGAGCAGGATCTCGCTGGGGTTGGTCACCTCGCGGAGACCCGTGGCGTTCATCTCGAAAATGCCCAACTCGGAGGCCGACCCGAAGCGGTTCTTGATGGTGCGCAGGATGCGGAAACCATAGTGGCGGTCGCCCTCAAACTGCAACACCGTGTCGACGATGTGCTCCAGAATCTTCGGTCCGGCGATGCTGCCGTCCTTGGTGATGTGGCCGATGAGGAATACCGGCACCTGATAAGCCTTGGCGATCTTGTTCATCTCGGCGGCGGTCTCGCGAATCTGCGAGAGGCTGCCCGCCGTGGCGTCCACGAAGGGCGATTCCAAGGTCTGAATGGAGTCGATGACCACGATGTCGGGCTGCACGGCCTTGAAGTGTTTCAGGATTTCCTGCGTGTTGGTTTCGGTGAGGATGAGGCAGTCGGCGTTGTGGATGCCGATGCGCTCGGCCCGCATCTTGATTTGGGTCTGGCTCTCCTCGCCGGAGATGTAAAGCACCTTGCGGCCAGCCAATTGCAAGGCCGTTTGCAGCAGCAAGGTCGACTTGCCGATGCCGGGTTCGCCGCCCACGAGGGTGAGCGAGCCTAAGACGAGTCCGCCGCCGAGCACGCGGTTGAGTTCCTCGTAGGGCAAGACGATGCGCTGTTCCTTGGCGTTGGTGATGTCCTTGATGGGCACGGGCAGGCCTTTGTCCATCTCCAAGCCCACGGTCTTCTTCACTGATTTCGAGTCCTTTCCGGTGACGACGGTCTCTTCCGTACAGGTGTTCCACGCGCCGCAGGCGGGGCATTTGCCGAACCATTTCGGCGACTCGTTTCCACATTCCTTGCAGAAAAAGGCGGTTTTCTCTTTTGCTGGCATAGTGTGTCTTTTTCGTCGCTTGCGTCATTGCGAGCGTCGCGAAGCAATCCAGTAAACAAGCTTTCTTCTGGATTGCTTCGGTCGTGTCTTCCACGCAATGACGCGAAGCGTGTCATTTTGTCTGCAAAATTACTATAATTTGCGCTTATCTCCCGAATTTTTGATATTTTTGTCGCCAAATCAGGTTGTTGGATGAAGAAACGTTTACTCACTTCGCTTGTCATATTGTTCACTTCGCCGCTCTTTGCCCAACAGGGCGACGTGGTGCTGTGTGAGGGCTTCTTCAACCCTTGGCTCGAAGAGGGTTGGGACGCGACGGGCGACGACTGGGTGGTGTGGTACATCTCCAACACGACCTTTGCAGGTGGCAAGGCCCACGAGATGCAGATGTATCCCGACTTCAACTTTGAAGGCACCACGCGCTTGGTGACACCCATCGTGGAACTGGGCAAATACGACTTCATCAACTTCCAGTTCAACCACGCCTTGGAAGCCACCCAAGGCAACCTCGACGTGCGCATCGGCATCGGCATTTCCGAAAATGGGGAAGATTGGGAAAGTATCTGGGAAGACACCGTCCGTGGCAGCATCGCCCAAAGCCAATACCTGCTCACCTTCGACATGGAGGAATGGCCTACCAAGGCGCCGCAGTTTTGCCTTTATTTCACGGGGCATGGGGCTTACGTCACCAGTTGGTACATCGACAACGTCATCGTGTTTGCATCGAAGAAAAACAAATATGGCGACATCGAGGACACCGACCAAAACGGTTTTGTGGCGGCCAGGTCGCACATCCTCAGCCTGAAAGGGCCATCGGCGGGAACGGTGACGCCTTTCGCCAAGATGAAGAAATCGAAAAACAAGTTCTCCAAGATCGTGGAAGGCCGAGGCAGAAGAAACAGAAGAAGATAAGCGTATGAAAATCAACATGAAACATTTTATTTTGGGGATCCTGCTTTTGCCTTGCTGGGCTTGGGCGCAAATCCTCACGGACAGCAATTTGCCCATCGTGGTCATCGAAACCGATGGTGGCGCCAACATCCCCGACGAGCCTAAGGTCTTGGCTACGATGAAAATCATCTGGCATCAAGACGGCTCACGCAACCATCTTTCCGACATCGACAACCCCGAGTTCCTCAACTACAACGGTCGCATCGGCATCGAGCGGCGCGGCTACTCGTCGCAAATGGCCTCCGACAAGAAACCCTACGGCTTGGAGACCTTGCAAGACGACGACGTCAGCAACAACAACGTCAGCATTTTCGGGATGCCCGAAGAGAACGACTGGATCCTCAACCCCTTGGCATACGACCAAACGGGAATGCGCGACGTGATAGCCTACGAGCTGTCGAACCAAATCGGGCAATACGCCTCGCGGTGCCAATATTGCGAACTCGTCCTCAACGGCGACTATCGCGGACTCTATGTCTTCATGGAGAAGATTAAGGCCGACAAAGGGCGCGTCGACATACAGAAGATGGACGAAACCTGCAACCAACCGCCCGAAGTGACCGGCGGCTACATCGTTCAGGCCAACCGTTCCGACAACGAACCCGTGGCGTGGCAGATGCAGACCTACCTCATGAGCTGGTGGTGGCCTGTCTACACCGAGTTTCTCCATCATTATCCCAAACACGCCGACATCACCAATGCCCAGGCCGACTACATCCACAATGTGTTTCTCGACTTGGAATCGAAGGCCCACAGCCACAACACGTCCATCACCGAGGGCATTCCGTCGGTCATCGACATCCCCTCTTTCGTCGACTTCATGATCATGGCCGAGTTCACCTCCAACGTCGACGTCTACCATCTGAGCACGTTCTTTCACAAGGACCGCAACGGCAAGCTGCGTGCAGGACCCATTTGGGACTACAACCTCGCCTTCGGCTACGATGCCTTCGGCAACCGCAGCGGCTACGACGTGTGGCAGTTCGACAACAGCGACAACACGGGACCGCGTTTTTGGAAAGACCTCTTCGACACAAGCCTTTTCCGTTGCTATCTTGCCAAACGCTGGTTTGAGCTGACCGAGAGCGGGATGCCGTTGGACTACAGCCGCATTTGCAACCGCCTCGACGAGTTGGACGCCCTCATCGCAGAGTCCATCGGGCGCGACAACCAACGCTGGAGCCTGATGACGCAACACGCGCAATATGTTGACAACATGAAGACATGGTTGCAGCAACGCATCAACTGGCTGAACCAGCACATTGGCACCTACGAGGGCTGCGCCGACGTCGACGTGCCGCCTTTGGTCATCTCCAAAATCCACTATCACCCCATGGACTGGATGGGCATCGACGGCGACTATCTTGAGTTTGTCGAAATCACCAACAACGGTGATGACGATGTGGATCTTACGGGCGTTTATTTCCGCGAGTTGGGGCTTTCGTACCAGTTTCCCGACAATGCGCATATCGCCGGTCACGCGGCCGTCTGGTTGTGCTCCGATTCCTTGATGTTTAGCGAGTATTACAACCAAACGTCTTTCGGGCAGTATATGCGGAAACTTGACAACAAGTCGGAAAACCTCGTCTTGGTCGATGCGTGGGGCAACGTCATCGACGAAGTGCATTACTCCGACAGCCTGCCTTGGCCTATGGAAGCCGACGGCAACGGCCCCTTCCTCCAGCTCAAGGACCTGAATGCCGACAACAGCCTTGCCGAGAACTGGGTGCTCGGATATGATTTGTTGGGAACGGATGAAAATACTGAAAACCAACTGTTTGCGGTATTTCCTAATCCCACGTCGGGATGGGTTCGTATGGTCGCGGCGGTCGGCGTCACTCGCTGCCAAGTGTTCGACTTGATGGGCAACCTCTTGCAGGAAGCCGCGCCTTCGGGCCTCGATTTCGACATGGACTTAAGCCATTGCCCGGCGGGAATGTATATAATAAAGGTGCAAATGGCGAATGGGGAAATCGGGTGGCACAAGGTGGTCAAGCGATAAAATCCTGATTTACAACTCTTCTTGGAATTTGATATCCTTCACGTTCAGTTGGAGGTTGGTCTTGCCTTGCCATGTGTTGTATTCCAAATGGTAGCAGATGCTGAACGGCTCGCCGTTGTGGATACGGTCGAAGAGGTCGCCTTTCTGGAAGGCGATGCCCGAGAAAGGCGCGATGCCTTGGGCTGCGTCGCCCTTCTGCGACACGGTGAGTTTCAGGTGACGGTGGCCGCCCACGGGACGCGACCCGCCTGCGTCGACGACGTTGTCCGTCCAGAAGACGGGAGCCATGTTGCCCGGACCGAAAGGCGCAAACTGGTTGAGGATGCGCATGAACTTGGGCGTGATGTCGCCGAAATTGATTTTCAGGTCCACTTCAAGTTCGGGCACAAAGTCCTCATCCACAAGGTGTTCGGCGACATAAGCCTCGAAGCGGCGGCGGAACTCGGGCAGGTTCTCCGCCTTCATCGAAAGGCCGGCGGCGTATTTGTGGCCACCGAAATGCTCCAACAAGTCTGAACAGTTGTCGATGGCATCGTAGATGTCGAAGTTCTTGATGGAACGCGCCGAGCCTGTGACGAGTCCGTTGGCACGGGTCAGGACGATGGTGGGGCGGTAATAATAGTCGGTGAGGCGCGACGCCACGATGCCAATGACGCCACGGTGCCAACGCTCGTTGAAGACCACGGTGCTCTTGGCGTCGTGCAGTTGTGGGTCGTCGGCAATCATGCCGAGAGCCTCCTCGGTGATGCGGTTGTCGAACTCGCGCCGCTCGTCGTTGAGGTCGTTGATGGAGGCGGCCAACTTTTCGGCGTGTTCCTTCTTTTCGGCGATGAGCAGGCGCACCGAGTCGGAGGCCTTGGCGATGCGACCGGCGGCATTGATGCGCGGCCCGATAAGGAATACCAAGTCGCTGATAGTCAACTCTCTCGTCAACACATTGTCGTCTTCCGTCAGTTGGTCTTCGTCGCGGCGGTAGATGTTGGCGTGTTGCAGGATGGCCTCGAAGCCGGGACGCGGTTTCTTGTTGAGTTGCTTCAGGCCGAAGTAGGCCAACACGCGGTTCTCGCCCGTGATGGGCACGATGTCGGCGGCGATGCTCACGGCTAACAGGTCGAGCAGGTCATACACGTCGTCGATGGTCCCCAAGCCCTTCATGGAGAGTGCGGTCACCAACTTGAAGCCCACGCCGCAGCCCGAAAGCTCGTCGTAGGGATAGGTGCAGTCGGGACGCTTGGCGTCGAGCACGGCCACGGCGTTGGGGATGACGTCGCCCGGGCGGTGATGGTCGCAGATGATGAAGTCGACACCGCGCTCGTTGGCATATTCGATGCGTTCCACCGCCTTGATGCCGCAGTCCAAGGCTATCACCAACTTGAAGCCGTTATCTGCCGCATAGTCAATGCCTTTGATGGAGATGCCGTAGCCTTCCTCGTAGCGGTCGGGGATGTAGAACTCGATTTTCTTCTTCTTGAAGTAAGGCTTGAGGTAGGTGTAGACCACGGCCACCGCCGTCGTGCCGTCCACGTCGTAGTCGCCGTAGACCAGCACTTTTTCGCCTTCGTTGATGGCTTGCAGCACACGCTCTACCGCCTTGTCCATGTCCTTCATCAGGAAGGGGTCGTGGAGTTGCGCGAGCGACGGGCGGAAGAAGGTTTTGGCCTCTTCGTAGTTCGTGATGCCGCGTTGGACAAGCAAAGTGGCAAGGTTCTCATCGATGTTGAGCACCTTGACAATCTCGGCAACTTGCTGTTTGTCAACCGATTCGTGTAAAATCCACTTTGTTTCCATTCGCCTTGTTTTGAACTTGTAAAAATAAGGAAAAATCCAATGTGTCCAAGCGGAAAACAAAAATAAATTTTTTTATATTCTGTATTCCACTCAAACACAATGGGTTATATAAAAAGGAACAGAAACAGTTTCTTGATAAAACCGAAGGGTCTTTTTTGTTATTCCTTCACCACTTTATCCATCAGCACCTTTCCTTCGTTTATCGTGGCGCGTATTGTGTAGGTCCCAGCGGGCAGGTCCGAAACATCCAATTGTTCCAAGCCTGTTCGCTGTGTTTTCACCAAGCGGCCTTGCAGGTCAAAGAGTTCGATTTTTGTGGGTTTTGCTTCGATGGGGAAATGGAGGTGCAGCATGTCCCTGACCGGATTAGGATAGAAAAACATTTCATCCTTCACTGTGATTTCGTCCGTACACACCGTGCCCAAAGCGTTGAGCTTGAGCGCAAACAGGTCATAATGCGGGTCGTCATAATAGGTTTCCCCTCTTCTGGCATACCCTACCACGAGGCATCCCCCGTCGGCAGTGCCCAGCAGATAGCGAGGGCCATAATACATGTTGTCAAGGGCATACGACTTTCTCCAAAGAATCTCAAAGTCGTCAGTAAGGGCAAGTTTGGTGACGAAGAAGGTGTTGGGGCGTTGCAGATAGGGCTGCTGGTCATCGGGGCTGCGCGAAAGGCAGGTCTGATAGAGGAACCTTTTTTCAAACGAATTGTAACGGGCGAAATCAGCGCACTGCAAAACCGCTGCGGTCGTCTCCAAAGTGTCGTTCCAGTTGCCGATAACGAAATGTTGTCTCATGTTGCCCTGCAAATCGGTCTTGAACAATACGGAAGAAATGTCATGGAAGTTGGTGTTGGTCCACCATTGGTCGGCGGTGTAGGAAAACAAAAGCGTGGTGTCATTCATGGGCAACACCGTACCCAAGGCCGGCTCGGTCATCGAAAGCATCTTGACTTGATAAAGATTAATGGTGTCGTGCCCAAAACTTCCATAGCCGTGTATGGAATCGGCTTCCAGCTCGTCGTTGAGTTTGCAAAGCATCTGATGAATAGCCGGATGCATAGTTGTGTTTCGGAATATGCCAACCTGCCCGTTGTCGGGGAAAAGGAACACCGCATTGGCTCCAATGACGGCAGGTTGTTCGGCGACATCCTCAACAAGGCGCAGCAATTCGCCTTCTGTCGTCATCTTAGCATAAAAACGATGCCCGTAGTAGGGGTTCTGGTAGTCATAAAGCAGTATGCTGACGATGTTGTTGTCGGCATCCATCACGCTTTTTATGGTGCTGAAATGCTTGTTTTCATCCGGTATTTCGACCAATCGTTGCAAAACGATGTTCAATTCCTCGTCGAAATGGATGAGGTAAGGCTGGCCGTGGTGCAGGCCGATGCCGATAAACAAGCCTTGCCGTTGAGGGTCGGGAAAGATGTTGTTGATGCTGTAAAGTGCCTCCTCCTCGTTGATGGCTGCCGTTTTCAGCAGTTCGCCGTCAGCCGAAATCTTGAAGAGTTCTCCGCATCGGGGAATGGTGTCCAAATGGTTACTGACGGCGTTTACGGCTACAATGTAGCAGCTGTCGGAGGTTTCGACGACACAACTTGGCATCATCGATTTGTCGTTGCGTGGGTAAATACGAAAAAAGTCTTCTCCCGTTTGGCCAATGGCGTCATGAAAAGCCATCAGACCAAGTAACAGCAATAGTTTTGTTGCATTTTTCATCGTGTTTAGGGTTTTAGGGTTACTGATTGTGTTTGCACACAAAAATAGTTGTTCGAAAGTGACATACGAATCCCCGTCCGAACTTTTTGAGTCGGATTTTACTGTAAGTTGTTGACGACAAAAGGATTATAAAAACATTAATCCGAACTTTTTTCAGAAAAATCCGAACCGTTGGCGATTTTCTTACGGGTTTTGTTGCGCAATTTGTCCACCACGCTGACGCTCATGCCAAGGAGGGCGGCTTCGTCTTGCCGCGAGACGTTAAAGTAGGAAAGAAGGAAATCCTTTTGCTCGTCGTCGTTCAGGTCGGGATGTTTTTGCCGTATGGTTTCACGAAGGTCGGGATAGATTTTGTCCACCACGTTCATCATGGCCTCCCAAGGGTCCTTGTTGCCGAACACGGTGCGTTTCAGTTCCTCCACCGAAGCTTTATCGGCTTTGCCTTTCAAGAAAATGGACAGTTTCAGCATGGTCATTTCTTCCTTCGTCCAAGCCTCGGTGAGCATTTTTGCATAATCCTGCGCTGCCTGCTCGCTTCCTTCGTATTTTTGTTTCAAGTCCTTGTTGTTCAGTATGTAGTGGAACAACTTGGCTTGGGCTTCAGCCTCTGTTTTTTTCTTCCTCTCCAACCGAAGTTGCGACAAGGAAAAAGCTGTCAACAGCAAGGCGGCGACCAAGGCCATGAGCGCAATGATGCGTTGGTTGCGGGCGTTTTTCCTGTCAGCCGCATCTTGAAGCAGTTGGTAATCATATTGGTGTTGGATGCGAGAGATGTTTTTTTCGGCATACTTGGCAACAACATTATAATACAATGCTTCGTGCTTCCTGACATAGTAGACGGCCAAGGTGTCGTTGCCATAATCTTGGGCAACGTGGCTCAACATATTGTAGCACTTCATCCTGAAAGGTGCGGCTTTCTCGGAACCTTCCATACGGATGAGCAAACTATCCAAAAGGCCGCAATAATAGGCTGCGGAATCCATGTCGTCATGGCAATAAAAGGCGAAAGCAAGCTGATACACTTGGTTGGGATAGCCTATGGAATCGTCGGGCGACAAGCACCGCCTGATGCAATCGATGGATTCTTCAAACCGTTCCTGATGTCTATAAACCAATGAAAGATTGTGCAGGGCTTCGTTTCGTGCCATGGTGGAATGAGCTTTTTCGGCATCAGCAAGCCCCTGTAGCCCCAATGTCTCCGCCGTATTGGATTCGTCCAACCTGACATGGTACATGGCCTTCAAATTGAGCAACCTTGAACGCATGTAGTATTCATCTTCATGGCAAAGGGCAAGAGCCTCGTCGATCATGGCAATGCCCTCGTAAGCATTAGCGTTGTCGCCAAGTGTTTGGTCGTATTGCAAGCGCCAGAACGCCATGGCATATTTTGTAATGATGAGGGAATTGGTGTCGGCAGCTATTTTGGCATGGCATTCGGCATCTTTCAGGTATTGCATCGTTGGCTCGACATCGTCGACGGCTATCGGCTTGACGCCCAAATAGCGCAAGGCCCTTGCTGCCTTTGCATGGTCTTTTTTCTTGATGAAATAGTCGGCGGCAAGTTCAAGGTCGGCAGGCAACTCGTCGGGGTCGTAAAAGAAATCTTCCTCATGGCCACGGAAGATGGAATCGGCCTGAAGCAACACTTGTTCCATATGCTTCGCGTCATTCGAAGGAAAACGACAGGCTGTCAAAGTCGATGCCAACAGCAAACAGGTAATGAAATGCTTGGTTTTCATGCCTGCAAAAATAGGAAAAAACCCCGTTCTTTTCTTGTTGAAATCTTTGTTCAAAAAAAATGCATTTTGCTCTTGCGGGGTTTGTGGAATTTTGGTAATCTTGCAGTTTAAAAACCAACTAAATTCCTTACCCTTGAAAAAGATTAAAACTGCTTTAATATCAGTGTTTTATAAGACGGGTATCGACACCATTGTCGGCCTGTTGAAGCAAAACGGAGTGCAGATTTACTCCACGGGCGGCACCTACGACTTCATCAAGCCGCTCGACCCCACGGTGAAGACCGTCGAGTCGCTGACGGGCTACCCGTCGATCCTCGGCGGGCGCGTCAAGACCCTGCACCCCAAAGTGTTTGGCGGCATCTTGGGCCGCACCAACCTTGCGTCGGACCAAAAGGAAATGCAGGACTACGACATTCCCGCTTTCGACCTCGTCATCGTCGACCTCTATCCTTTCGAGGAGACCGTGGCCGCCACCGACGACGCCTCGAAAATCATCGAGAAAATCGACATCGGCGGCATCTCGCTCATCCGCGCCGGCGCCAAGAACTTCAACGACGTGCTCATCGTGCCTTCGCAAAAGTATTACGGCGAGCTTATCCAACTGCTTGAAAGCCAGAACGCTGAGACCTCGCTCGACGACCGCCGCCGTTTTGCCGCCTACGCCTTTGGCGTGAGTTCGCACTACGACAGCGCCATCATGAACTGGTTCGTGAAAGACGACGAGAAACGCCCGCTGCGCATCGCCGACGACGAAGGCACGGCTTTGCGTTACGGCGAGAACCCGCACCAGAAAGGCACCTTCTACGGCGACATGGACGCGATGTTCGAGAAGCTCCACGGCAAGGAGCTGTCGTACAACAACCTGCTTGACCTCGATGCGGGCTTGAACCTCATCCGCGAGTTCGACGAGCCGACTTTTGCCATCCTGAAGCACAACAACCCTTGTGGCATCGCCTGCCGCCCGACCGTCAAGGAGGCTTACCTTGCTGCCTTGGCCGGCGACCCCGTTTCGGCCTTCGGTGGCGTGCTGGTGTGCAACCGTCCCATCGACATGGCAGCCGCCGAGGAAATCAACAAGCTCTTCATCGAGGTCATTGTGGCTCCTGAATACGAAGCCGGCGTGCTCGACCTGCTCTTCTCGAAGAAGAACCGCGTGGTGCTGCGCCTCAAGGCCGACCTTTACAAGACCCAAGTCGTGAAGACCGCCTTGAACGGCTATCTCGTGCAAGACCGCGACCTCCACACGGAGACCGCCGCCGACTTCCGTGTCATCACCGAGAAAGCCCCTACCGCCGCCGAGGTGGACGACATGGTGTTTGCCAACAAGATCGTGAAGCACAGCCGCAGCAACGCCATCGTGCTTGCCAAGGGCAGCCAACTCTGTGCCTCCGGCATCGGGCAGACCTCGCGCGTCGACGCCCTGCGCCAAGCCATCGAGAAAGCCCGTTCCTTCGGCTTCGACCTCAACGGGGCGGTGTTGGCCTCCGACGCTTTCTTCCCCTTCAAGGACTGCGTCGAGTTGGCCCACGAGGCGGGCATCACCGCCATCGTGCAGCCCGGCGGCTCGGTGCGCGACCAAGAGTCAATCGACTGCTGCAACCAAAACGGCATCGGCATGGTGTTTACCGGATACCGTCATTTCAGACATTAAACCAAACGACAAACGAATAACTGTTAACTGAACAACTGAACAACTAACAACTGTAGATTATGGGAGCATTTTCATTCCTCAACAAAGAAATCGCCATTGACCTCGGTACGGCCAATACGATCATCATATACAACGATAAAGTGGTCGTCGACGAACCTTCCATTGTGGCCATGCAGCGCGATACGAAGAAAATCATTGCCGTCGGCAAGCGTGCCATGATGATGCACGGCAAGACACACGAGAACATCAAGACCATCCGTCCCTTGCGCGATGGTGTCATCGCCGACTTCCAGGCGGCGGAATACATGATGCGCGAGATGATCAAGATGATCCAGTTCAAGAACACCCTGTTTCCGCCCAGCCTGAAGATGGTCATCTGCATCCCTTCGGGCATCACCGAGGTGGAGGAACGCGCTGTGAAGGACTCGGCTGAGCAGGCCGGCGCCAAAGAGGTGCGTCTGATCCACGAGCCTATGGCCGCAGCCATCGGTATCGGCATCGACGTGCTTGAGCCGACGGGCAACATGATCATCGACATCGGCGGCGGCACCTCCGAAATCGCCGTCATCGCCTTGGGCGGCATCGTCAACAACAAGAGCATCCGCATCGCCGGCGACGACTTCACCGCCGACATCGAAGAGTACATGCGCAAGCAACACAACATCATCGTGGGCGAGCGCACCGCCGAGCGCATCAAGATCGAGGTGGGCGCGGCCATCCCGCAGTTGGACAACCCGCCCGACGACTACGCCGTGCAAGGCCGCGACATGCTGACGGGCATCCCGAAGGAAATCAAGGTGAACTATGCCGAGATTGCCCATTGCTTGGACAAGAGCATCATGAAGATCGAGACCGCCGTGCTGAACGCCTTGGAGCAGACCCCGCCCGAGCTGTCGGCTGACATCTACCGCACGGGCATCTACCTCACCGGTGGCGGCGCCTTGCTGCGCGGCCTCGACAAGCGCCTCAACGCTAAGACCAAACTGCCCATCCACGTCGCCGAAGACCCGCTGCGTGCCGTCGCCCGTGGCACCGGCATTGCCCTGAAGAACTTCGACCGCTTTACGTTCCTGATCAAGTAAAGCATGTATAACCTTCGGCGTTTCATATTAAAGCATCACTTCGTCATCCTGTTCATCCTGCTCGAAGTGATTTCGGTCCTGTTGCTGGCCCGTAGCCAAAACTTCCACCGCAACCGCATGGTGAACACCACCAACGATGCGGTGGGCAAGATTTACGAATGGGGCAGTGCGGTGGGCAATTATTTCCGCCTCAACTCCGCCAACAAGCAATTGGCCGAAGAAAACGCCATGCTGAGGAAACAGCTGTCGGTGGTCTACGACACCGCTTCGCGCGTCTATGCCACCAATGCGGGCGACACCCTCTATGAATACATCCCTGCCCAGGTGGTCAACAACAGCACCAACCAGGCCAACAACTACATCATTATTAATAAAGGTGCGGTTGACGGCATCATGCGCGACATGAGCGTCGTTTCGACCGACGGCATCGTGGGCGTGGTGACCGACGTGAGCCGGCACTATGCCTCCATCATGAGCCTGCTCCACAGCAAGTCGGTCGTGGGCGTGCGCTTCAAGAACAACCAAGAGATTGCCGGACTGAAATGGGAAACCAACAACTACCGCTACGGCATGGTTGAGGACATCCCGACCCACATCGTCCTGCAAAAAGGCGACACCGTGGTGACCAGCTCGCATTCCTATATCTTCCCCGAAGACCTGATGGTGGGCACGGTGGAGGAGTTCTATCCCACTGCCGTCGATGCGCTGAACAGGGCCAAGATCAGGTTTGCCACCGACTTCTCGACCTTGCGGCACGTCTATGTCGTCAAGGATTTGCACAAACCCGAACTCGACTCACTCAAAGCCAAATTCCAATGACATGAACAAGACCGTCTTGCAAATCATCCGTTTCGTGGCACTCGTCCTTCTTCAGGTGTTGGTCATCAACCACATCCGCTTGGGAGGCTATGTGCATCCTTATATCTATTTGATTTTCATTATGTTGTTGCCATTCAGCACACCGAAATGGCAATTGTTGGTCTTGGGTTTCGCCTTGGGCTTGACCATCGACTTGTTTACCGGCACGCCCGGGCTTCACGCCGGCGCCACCACCTTGATGGCTTTCTGTCGGCCTTCCATCATCAAGCTCATCTCTGGAAACCAGAAGTTTGAGAACATCACGGAGCCTAACCTCGGCCAACTCGACGGCATCTGGTTTTTGCGCTATGCGTTCTGCATGGTGTTTGTCCACCATTTCGCGCTGTTTTTCCTCGAGTCGTTCAGTTTCAGGCTCATCGGCCAAGTGCTGCTGCGCATCCTGCTGAGCGTGCCCGTTTCCATCTTCCTCATCCTGATGATCCTGTACATCTTCAAATCGGAGAAAAAAAGAGAAACAAGATAAAAAGAATTGATATAAAAAACTGATTTACAATGAAAAAGCATTTGTTATCATTATGTGCCTTGGCTCTCTGCCTGAGTGCCTGCAACTCCAATGAAGACAGTTTCAAGGTCAACGTCAGCTTGGCCAATGCCAACGACAAGACCGTGTATCTACAGAAGTTTGTCGACAACGCCCCCGTCGTTATCGACTCGGCAGTCGTCACCAACGAAACGGCCTCAATGACCGCCAAGAAGGACGACCCGCAAATCCTTTATGCGCTGAAAGTGAAGGGGATGCGCGGCTCGATGCCGTTCTTTGCCGACAACAACGACGTTGCCTTTGTGGGCGACCTCAACAACCCGCAGGCCGTGGCCATCATGGCCTCGGCAACGCAAGCCGAACTGGATGCCTACAACGACGAAGTGAAGAAGATCGACCTCCAGATCCGCGACCTTTACAACGTCATGCAGCAGGCTTTCTTGGACAACGACTCCATCCTGATGGACTCGCTCAACAAGGTGGGCAATGCGCTGAATGAGCAGCAAGACAGTTTCCGCGATGAATACATCATGGCGCACCCCGAGAGTTTCGTCACGCATTACATCCTCGACCAAGTGAAGCAGGATTATCCGCTCGACCAGCTGAAGGCGATGGTGGCCACATTCACCACCGAATCGATTTACAAGACTGACCTCGACGACTACATCGCCAAACAGGAACGCCTCGAAGTGGGCCAGCCTTTCATCGACTTCACACTGCAAACCAAAGACGGCGAGCAGGTTACGCTTGCCGACGTGGTGGCCAAGAACAAGGTCACGATGGTCGACTTCTGGGCTTCGTGGTGCGGTCCGTGCCGTCACGAGAACCCCGTGGTGAAGGCTGCCTACGAGCAGTATCACGCCCTCGGCTTCGACGTGGTGGCCGTTTCCGTCGACCAAGACGAAGCCGCGTGGATTGAGGCCGTCGAGCAAGACCAACTGCCTTACACGCAGGTGCGCGACAGTGAAAACGCAGTAAGCCAAGACTATATGATTTATTACATCCCTGCCAATTTCCTCTTTGACCAAGACGGCAACATGATTGCCAAGGGCTTGCGCGGCGAGGAGCTGGGAGCCAAACTTGCCGAAATCCTGAAGTAATGATGAAAACGAGAAACTTGCTTGTTGCAGGCGTCGCTTTGGCTTTGGCAGCCTGCACTACGACCCATAGGGAAGACACTTTCAAAATCAACGTGAACTTAGCCAATGCCGACGGCAAGACGGTCTATCTGCAAAAAGACGGCCAAGTGCTTGATTCGGCTGTGATTGCCAACTGGGACGCCGCTTTCGAGACGCCCGTTTGCGCCGACAACGAGATGTATGGACTCATGCTGAAAGGCTGGCGTCGTCCGTTCAGTTTCTTCACCGACAATACCGAAGTGACCCTCGAAGGCGACGCACAAAACCCCAGCGCCATCGTCGTGAAAGGCTCAGAGACGCAGGCCCGACTTGATGCCTTCACCCAAGGTTACAACGAACTTGAGGAAAAACTTGAAGCCGACAGTACGATGAGCGACGAAGATGCCGAGGAAGTCCTGAAGATGCATTGCTTCGACTATGTGTGGGACAACCCCACCGACCCTGTGGCGCATTATGTGCTCTATCGCTACAAGTGGGCTTTCGGCCCATGCGAGATGCGCACGATGATCGACAACATCCACCATGCCGACAGCGCTTTGACCAACAGCAACCTGAAATTGGCAGAGGAATATGTAGAGAAAATCGAGCGTGTGCAGGCGGGTCAGCCGATGATCGACTTCACCCAAAACGACCCCGACGGCCATCCCGTGACGCTCAGCGAAGTCGCCGAAGGCAAGCTGTTGCTCGTCGACTTCTGGGCTTCGTGGTGCCCCGACTGCCGCAAGGAAAACCCCAATGTGGTGGCGGCCTACCAAAGGTTCCACGACCAAGGCTTTGACGTGCTCGGCGTTTCGTTCGACACCGACCGCGACGCTTGGCTTGCCGCCATCGAGAAGGACGGCCTGACCTGGACGCACGTCAGCGACCTGCAAGGCTGGGGCAATGCCGCCGGAGCCTTATACACCATCGCCTTCATCCCGCAAAACGCCTTGATTAAGGACGGGATGATAGTGGCCCGCAACCTCGTCGGCGAGGCGCTGATGGAGGAAGTGGAAAGACAATTAGAGAATTAAACGAGCATTCCGTTTTCTTGGGAAGCGAGTGAAGCCCTTGGCGTCACTCGCTTTTTTGGTTTGCCCAAGCCACAAACGGCGGGTTAGGGTAATCCGCTTTGCTGTATTCCAACGGCTTCCCGTCGCTGATGCGAAGCACCCGTCCGCCGGCGGCGCGGAGGATGGCATCGGCGGCGGCGGTGTCCCATTCCTTGGTCTTGCTGTAACAGACATAGACGTCGGCTGTGCCTTCGGACAATCGGGCGAACTTGAGGCTGCTGCCTTGCGTGTCGATGACGAGGTCGGGGTGGGCGGGGCGCAACACCTTATTAATATATTCATCCACCTCGGGCGTACGGTGCGAGCGGCTGACCAGAACCGTAAACGGATGGTTTTGTTTAATGCTGAATGCGGAATTATGAATGCTGAATGTTGCATTCCGCATTCCACATTCCGCATTCCACATTTTGTCCATTACTGGTGCATAAATGACACCCAAGACGGGTTGCGCATTGTCGATCAGCGCGATGTTGACCGTAAACTCGCCGTTGCGTTTCACGAACTCTGCCGTGCCGTCGAGCGGGTCAACGAGCCAATAACGCTTGAACTGCGAGCGGTCGGGCGGCAAGTCCTCCTCACTGACGAAAGGCAACCCCGTAGGCCTCAGCGTTTCCTTGATGATGTTGCTGGCGCGGAGGTCGGCCTGGGTGACGGGCGAGTCGTCGTCCTTGGTATAGACCTCAAAGGGCTGCGCATACACCTCCATGATGGCCTTGCCTGCCTGTTTTGCGGCACGGACCGCCAATTCCAACAA
>CALFIT010000238.1 GCA_937877465.1 uncultured Bacteroidales bacterium
ATTTATATATTATATATAATTTAGGTAAGTTTTTATTATATTAAAAATTAATTTAATATTTAAAAATTGAAAATGAAAAATGAAAAAATTTCAAACGTGAAAATTAAATCAAATATTCCAAGTTCAAGTTCTATTCCTAATTCAAAACAAGATCCGAATATATCTGTTCATAGAATTCAAATAAGTTCATCTCAAATGGGAGCAAAAATGGGTCTAAAAAAATTATGGAATATACTTCCTCTTTTTATAAAATTTATGTCTTTATCAACTTTATTTTTATCTATAATAAATCTTTTTTTTAATAAAATATCATTACTTTTATCTAATATACCTTTATATACAATAAATCAAGTTCAAATATGGCGTTTATTTACTTCTGCATTAATTACTACAAGTATAATAAATGTTATATTAGGTCTTGCTTTTTGGACAAGAGAAGGTTCTTCATTAGAAACAAGATTAGGCACAATGAAATATATAATAATTTTCATTAGAAATACTTTTTTAATCGAACTTTTATATACGATAATCATGACAATAATTTCTTTAATAATAAAAAACAAAAAATTTTTATTAAAAAAAATAAATAAAGAAGGTATAGTACGTAATTGTGGTTTTTGGCCTGTTATTATGTGTGAAATAACTTTATTATGTATTTGTAATCCTAATACCAAAGTTAAATTTTTATCAATACCTTGTGAATTCAAAGCAAAATATTATCCGTTCATATGGTTCGCTGTTTTTTGTTGTGTGAATAATTATCATAGTGATATAGAAGTATTTACTGGAATTATATTCGCTTTTTTATATCAATATTGTTTAAGATATTATTTAAATATACCTGATACATTCATAGAAAAAATGGAAAATAATTTTTGTTTTAATTGGATGTTAAAAATTAGAGGATTCGTAAGTGTGAGTCATATTACAAATAAATTTATGGATGAAAAAACAAATCAAAGAATGAGTGGACAAATATTAAATATAAATAAAGCCAATCAAAGAAAAAAATCGAAAATAAGTGGAGATACCAGTGAAAGAAGTGTTAAAATAAATACAACACCGTCAGAATATACGTGGCCGACAAGTTGGTCTATTCCAAAATACGCCAAAACATCGGGGCCGAGAACTTCGACATCATCGTGTCGGGTGCCGCCGCCATCTCGCAGAATATCGCCGGCTTCTTCTCGGCCATCAAGATGCCCGTGTTCGAGGGCTATGGCCTGACGGAGACCTCGCCCGTCATCGCCGTCAGCAACCGCAACCCGCACGGGCGCGAGGTGGGCTATGTGGGCCAGCCATTGCCGGGCATCGAAGTCAAGATTGCGGACAACGGCGAAATCTGCTGCCGTGGCCACAATGTGATGATGGGCTACTACAAGCAACCTGAACTCACCAAGGAGGTCATCGACGAGGAGGGCTGGTTCCACACGGGCGACATGGGCGAGTTCGACCAATACAACCGCCTGAAGATCACGGGCCGCATCAAGAGCCTCTTCAAGACCTCGGGCGGCAAATACATCAACCCCGACGTCATCGAGGCCAAGTTCTGTGCCTCAAGCCTCATCGAGCAAATCATGGTGGTGGGCGAGAACCAGAAGTTCGCCGGTGCCTTGATCGTCCCCGATTTCGGCTTCCTGAAGTCGTGGTGCGCCAAGGAGAAGATCGCTTTCACCACGCCGCAGGAGATGATCCAGCATCCTGAGGTGCTGAAGCTGATGGCCAAGGAGGTGACCGAACTCAACAAGGGCCTCGGCGAGACCGAGAAGGTCAAGAAGCACATCCTGCTTGCCGACGAGTGGAGCATCGGCAACGGCCTGCTGACCCCCACCTTGAAGATCAAGCGCAAGGTGCTCATCGCGAAATATAAAGACGTGATTGAGAAGATGTTCGCGTGATAGTGCTTTATCCGCATGGATTCACTCGGTATGACATGTCGACTAGTTTTCATGGTGTCTAACTCGTCAAGATGCACGGTCAGGTTACCAGCCGACAGGCGGAGGAGCAACGATTGGATGAGAGCAGTCTTGCTCTGGTAGTTGCCGGCCTGTATCGCAGAGAGGTAGGTCTCGAACACAGGCTTCAAAGCAGTCCAATGGGACTGGATGTGCTCGTCGGGCAACTTGTCGTAACCCTTCTTGAGGTTGACCAAGGCGCTGACGCACCTCATGCGGTGCGCGTCGAAGGTCTCCAAAGAAGAGATGAGACGGTTGTTCCTCAGAGCGTCGAGGATACGATCCGACAAGCCTCTCAGGTCTGTCATCACGTTGCGCAGATATACGTCTGCAGATAGTTCTGTGCTGCGGCTTTCATAGATGCCGCACACGGTATGGGCGAGGCCCGCCACTTCGGCGACCCTCAGCCCTTGGAGTAGGCGATTAAAAAAAAGATTTATACATAATAAATAGAATTTTGACCGTCCTACAGGATTTCTATTTATGCCCCCACCAAGCATGGGATTTTTTTCATCCTTTATCTTTGTTTATTGATATTTTCCCTATCTTTGCCCCAACCTTTCGCCGCAAAAAGCGCAAGGCAAGACATATTGGCAAATTAGATAGTAGTATCTAAATTCTGAGAAGTTCTGCATAAACAATCTTCCAAATAATGACTGGACTTCGAGGGATGGGGATACGCCTGTTAAGGCGTACCCTTCCCTTTTCGTTCCAGTCAGGGTTTTTCGGAAGATTGTCCCTATGCAGAAGCGAACAAGGTTAAGGGTGCGCTTCTTTTATGCCGTAGGTCAACGAGATACAAACAATCGAACAATCTTCCGAACGATGATCCAAGTCGGCAACATAATTCAAAACTTAATCCCAAGCGAGTCTGTCGTTGTCACTAAGGTACAGCCTTTGGGCAGTCACTTTTCCATCAGCTACAAAGGCGTGAACACCAACAAGGCCAGCAGCGTCATCATCGATGCCGCTAAGCTGGAAACGCTGGAAGTTGTTGCCGATGAAGGCAAGTTCAACTTCAAGGGCAACCCTGAGAAGTTTAAGCTCTTTGCCGAGGCCGAGCGCATTAAGACAGCCTACCAGTTCGACCCGCTTTTTGCCATCAATTGCAGCGTCGTTGACCCTTTACCCCATCAAGTGGAAGCTGTCTATAAATTCCTGCTGCCACAGCCAAGGATTCGCTTCTTGCTTGCCGATGATACAGGTGCTGGAAAAACCATTATGACAGGTCTGCTCATCAAGGAAATGCTCATGCGTAAGATGGTGGAGCGCATCCTCATCGTCACGCCTGGAGGCCTCACCAAGCAATGGCAAGAAGACGAGATGGGAGTGAAGTTCAATTTGCCCTTTACCTTGGTCAACAGCCAAGTCTTCAATTCCGACCCTACCATCTTCCAAACGCACGACCGCGTGGTGGTTTCCATCGACCTCATTTGTCGTGACAAGTACTTGAAGGTTCTCGAAAATACCAGCTGGGATTTGGTTATCTTCGATGAGGCGCACAAGTTGTCGGCCTATGAATATGGCCTAAAAACCTATCGCTCTCGGCGATACGAAGCCGCATTCATGCTGTCGCAACGCTGCGAGCACGTCCTTTTGCTGACCGCCACGCCTCACCGTGGCCGTCAGGACACTTTCAAGCGTTTGCTCCAGTTATTGGACGAAGACATCTTCGCCACGTCCGATATTGCCGCCGACCGTATCAAGGAATTAAGCCAAGACGGACTTAACAAGTTCTTCATCCGTCGTTTGAAAGAGGACATGAAAGACTGGGATGGCAATCCGCTCTATGTGAAACGCTCCACCCGCACCGTCTCCTACCAACTCACCCCAGAGGAAAAGAAACTCTACGATGCGGTAACGAAATATCTCACCAAGCGCAAGGAAGAAGCCATTTCCACTAAAAACATCCATGTCACCCTTGCCCTCGCTGTCATGCAGCGTCGTTTGGTCAGTTCCATCTTTGCCATCAAGAATACGTTGCAGCGTCGTTGGACTGCGTTGCAAGAGCTGGTCGATGAGCTTGACCGTAATCCCGCCCTTTGGTCACAGAAGGAAAAACTGGAAGACCTCATGGACTACGACAATGTAGACGACTACGAAGACCTTGATGACGACGAGAAAGATGCCTTGGATGCCATCCTCTGCGACCCCAAAAAGCTGAAATGGTTCACCACGGCTTCAAGTCCCAAGGAGTTGAAACATGAGGCACAAGAGGTGAAGGCTCTCTATGAAATGGCCAACAACCTGTATTTGCAGAATCAGGAAGAAAAGAAATACACTGAGTTGAAGGATTTGCTGCGGAGTCAGGGCGTTGTGGATGGCGAAAAGTTGGTGCTCTTCACCGAACACAAGGACACGCTCCTCTATCTGGAAGACCGCCTGAAAAACAACGGCTATAAAGTCACCACCATCCACGGAGGCATGTCGGTCGATGAGCGTCGCGAGTCGCAAGTCAGGTTTATGACCGACCAAGCGCAAATCCTCATCGCTACCGATGCCGCTGGCGAAGGCATCAACCTCCAGTTCTGTCGCCTGCTCATCAACTGGGACATCCCTTGGAATCCCAACCGATTGGAGCAACGTATGGGACGCGTACACCGTTACGGCCAAAAACGCGATGTCCTTGTCTTCAACATGGTGGCCGACAACACCCGCGAAGGTCAGGTGCTCGCCAAGTTGATGCAGAAACTCGACAACATCCGCGAGGACTTGGGCGACGACCGCGTCTATGATGTCATTCAGGACGTGCTGAAAGGCATTTCCCTCGAAGACATCATTTCTTCTGTCTTCAACGGCCAGCCTACCCAGTTTGACGATTTCATCGACCAAGACAAAGACCAAATCCGCGACCTCTTCAAGAAGAAGATTGAGGAAAACACCAAGTCAATGGCTGTCAGTAAGGTCGATTTCAAGGATGCCCAACTGCTAAAGGAAGACTCCGACGAAAAGCGGCTCCAACCCATCTATATCCGCCTCTTCTTCGAAAAGGCGTTCCGCTATCTTGGTGGTGAGTATGAGCAAGTCAAAGAAGGCATCTATCGCATCAGCAAAGTGCCGGATGTGATTTCCAACCGCCTCAAAGAAAACTACAAGATCTTCTCCGACAACGTCACGAAGCTGCTCTTCTGTTTCGATAAACATATCTTCCTCGACTATAGCAATGCCAATTCTCTGATGGGCAAGGCGCACTATATCAACCCAGGCAACCCGCTTTTCGATTGCTTGGTTGATACCGTTCGCGACCTCTATCGTGATGAAATGATGAAAGGCACCATTTTGGTTTCGCCCGAGGACAAGGAAGCCTATCTTACCTTCTATGTCAAGAACCAAATCACCGACAACCGTCCATCAAAGGAGGGCGACAATGTGGCCAATGAGAATCTGGCTTTGGTGTGCAAGGATGCTGACGGCAACTTCTCGGTCACGTCTCCCGCCAAATTGATTGACCTCGATATCCCCACACAGTACGCCAAGGAAATCACCCCTCCCGAGGTAGAGGATGAGCAGGATGTTATGGCTTGGTCGTTCGAGCATATCGCCATGCCGCTCTTCGAGAGCACCAAGCAGAAGGTGGAGGAAGACAACGAGACCCGTCGCCAGTATCTCGAAGAGGCCTTCAATCGTGTGATTGAGGACTTGGACGGCGAAATCAACGAGCTTCAGGGCAGGACGCTGGTGAGCGACAACGAAAAGCTTCAGGAAAAGTTGCAAAAGAAATATGCCCTGCGTGAGCAAACTGACAAAAAACGCGAGGAGAGGCTCCACAGCCTCGAAAAGATGGTTGAGTTGCAGCAGCGCACTCCCGAAGTGCTGGGCTGTGCCTATGTCGTGCCACTCAACCAAATGGAATATGAGAGCCATTTCGGCATGAGCCGCGACGACGAGGTGGAAGCCATCGCCATGCAAGTGGCCATCCAACACGAAACCGACGAAGGCCGCACCCCGACCGATGTTTCAAAAGACAATGTGGGCTACGACATCCGCAGCTCCGCTCCCGATGGGCAAAAACGCTACATCGAGGTGAAAGGCCGTGCTGCCACCGACGGGGTGATGCTGTCAGAGAACGAGTGGAACCGCCTCACCCAGTTGGGCAGACGCGCCTGGCTCTATATCGTCAGCAACTGCAAGACCCAGCCCGAGTTGCACATCATCAACGACCCGGGCAACCGTCTTGATTTTGAGAAAACCATTAAAGGAATCCAATACTACCTTCCCTTGGAGGAATGGAAAAACAAGGAATTGTTATGAAAGCAAAGAAACTCATAGAAGTGGCCATGCCGATTAAGGAGATTTCGGCAGAAAGCGTTAGAGATAAGTCTCTTCATCACGGACATATTTCCACAGTTCATTTATGGTGGGCAAGAAGGCCGTTACCTACATGTAGGGCTGTTATATTTGCAAGTTTAGTTCCCGATCCTTTAGATGAGAGCTGTCCACAAGCATTCAAGCAAGGCATATCATTACTTCTTAAAGGTGATATCTACAAACCCTATTCGGACATCCCATATACATCTGCCATCGACGAGATGGAAGACAACCTTCGCCATCGTCTGATGATGTTTATCGGCAAGTTCTCCGACAAGTGCCAGAAGAACATGATTGAGGGCAAAACCACATCACCTGCCGAGCAGCTTTCCCATGGTTCGCTCATCAAGTGGGAAAACAAGAACAACGAAGCCGTGTTGGGTATCGCCCGCAAGTTGATTTGGGTGGCCTATAATGCCGAAAAGGACGATTCACTTTCGTTTGAGCGTCTGTCGAAGGAATTCGACAAAGCCTACCAAGCCATCCGTGAGGCCGAGAAAGCCCTCTATGAGATAACCGACCGCCACAAGACGACACCCGAAGTCCAACAAGCCGAGGCGCGTCTGCAAAAAGCCATTGATGCCTTCCAGCAACAAATGCCCTCCGTGTTCGACCCCTTCGCGGGTGGCGGAGCCATCCCGCTCGAAGCAGCCCGTTTGGGTTGCCGCAGCTATGGCAACGACATCAACCCCGTGGCCCATATCATCGAACGTGGCTCGGCCGAGTTCCCGCAGAAATACGGCAAGCCCATTCGTTACACCGAAGGCGAATTCTTCCGCATCTATGGCGAAGAAGGCATGAAGTTGCTCGACGAAAAAGGCATTCCCTTCTTCGATGGTATCGTTGAACTTCCCAACCGCTTGGCTTGGGATGTAGAATATTACTCCAAGAGAATACTTTCTATGACAGAGAGTAAGGTTGGAAACATGTATCCACGTAATGAAAATGGGGAAAAACCGATTGCTTACTATTGGGCAAGAATTGCCACTTGTTCAAATCCAAGTTGTAAAGCCAAAATTCCAATGCTAAAAGGATTTTATTTGGCTAATCGAAATAAGCGAAAAGTTTTTCTGAATCCTATTATCAATGGAACCAATATTGACTTTGAAGTAAAAAATGGTGATTGTCACTTAAAAGGATGGAATAACAAAGGTAATGTAACTTGTCCTTGTTGTGGAAATCTAACAAGTTCTGAAAAAGTTAAAGAACAATCAATAAAAGAGGGGGGACTAAAAGCTCGCCTAATTGCGATAATTAACGGGACAGAGGAAGGTAGAAGTTATTCTATCCCTTCCACGAAAACATATGTTAAAAACAACACTATTGAGCATCCTCAAGATCCAATGCATCGGAATTCCAATGGCGGAGATACATTCTCGTGGGGTTATTGTAAATGGGGAGATCTATTTACAGATAGACAGATAATAATGTTAAATTCCCTCGTGGATTCATTTCACGAATTATTGGCGACATTTCAAGATTCTGACTATTATTTGAGTGTTAGCACTATGCTTGCAATATTCGTCAATAGAGTGGTAACATATAACACTTCATTTGGCGTTTATGAAACGGGGGCGGAAAAGGTAAATAGAATTTTCGGTCGTCAAGCTATTTCAATGGTGTTTGATTACCCTGAATCCAATCCGTTTTGTCAATATGCAGGTTCAGCAATAAGCCAATTAAGTTGGCTGTTGAGATACATAGAAAGTGAAAACAAGTGTCCTTTTTACTCGATTTTTCAGAACTCTGCAAGTGGAGAAAAAACGCAGTTTGAAGCCAAGGAACTTGATGCTGTTGTTACCGATCCTCCGTACTATAATGCTATTGCTTATGCTGACTTATCTGACTTTTTTTATTTATGGTTTAAAAAAACTTTGAAAGACATTTTCCCTTTGGTATTCTCAACCCCACAAACTCCTAAAATAGAAGAATGCACGGCTTTACGACATCATCATGGTGGTAGTGATCAACTAGCCAACAAGCACTTTGAAGACAAGTTAACAAAGATATTGGCAGCAATAGAATTACAAACAAGAGATATTGTCAGCATTATGTTTGCACATCAAAGCACAGAAGCTTGGACAACTCTTTGCAATTCAATTATTGAGGCCAAAATGAATATTACAGGAAGTTGGCCAATGGATACGGAAGTAATTTCAGCTCTAAAAACAGATAAATCCTATCTTGAATCATCTGTAACAGTTTCTTGCCGTCCTTCACAACGCCAAGGCTTTGCAGAATACAAGGACGTGAAGCGAGCCATCGAAAAGAATGTGCATGAAGAAGTGAACAAGCTTTACGAATTGGGCTTCCGTGGAGCAGACTTACTCACGGCTTGCTTTGGCCAGGCAGTCAGCGAGTTTGGCAAATATGAAGTGGTTGAAAAGAGCAACGGCGACCGTGTGACGGTAGCCGAGTTGCTCGAACTGGCGCGCGAAGCCGCCTTCAACGCTTTGCTTGAAGGCGTGCAAGGCGACGACTTCACCAAATTCTACCTCGGTTGGCTTCAGCTGAATGGCATGAGCAGCACCGATTATGACGATGTCACCAAGTTCACCCGTGTCGGATTGCCCATCGATGTCAAGGAAGTCTTTGCCGAAGGCTTGTTGGTCAAGGAACCAAGCGGCAACAAGCAACATCTGGCCACCGCTGCCGAACACCTCGAAGGCGACCACATCGCCGGCACCCGTGCCGATGATTTGCTCATCGACCAAGCCCACCGCGCCATCCTTATTTACAAAGATGGAAACCGTTCTGCCTTGCTGAAGCTGCTGCGCGACATCAACGCCCAAGATGCCAACGCTTCTTTCTGGAGGCTCTTGGCTTCCCTAAAAGAGTTGCTTCCCGCCTGCGACGACCTAAAGCAAGTCCAAGGCTTGCTCCAAAACGGCGAAGACCTCCGTCAATCCAGCCGTCGGGACGAACAACCCACAACCGCCCAAACAACAATCGAGTTTTAACCCCTAGGGGCTCGCGTCCCATTGTCCCGCGTCCCGCATCCAAAATAACGAACAACAAAACACCATCGAGATATGAATGAGAATGTATTCAAGGCTTTAGGCATCTTCCTCGAAACGATGCGCCCATACGTGGTCAGCATTTTGCAAAAACACAACCCCAATGAGCCGTGGGAAGGCGTATTGTATGCCAGGCTCAGTGCCGACAAGCAAGCGGCTTGGAACCGAAATGCAAAAGAAATTCAGAAGACGGGAGCATCAAGTCTCGGCCTCATTGATTTCAGTAACCTCACGTCTTTTGCTTTCAACTTCAAGGATTTGCTGGTCAAGGAGTTTGGCGAATCCAAACAGGCCAAAAAGTTCATCAGCTATGTGCAAGAGCTTGAAGAAACCCGCAACAAATGCCAACACTATCAGCCTATCGATGAGGATGAGATTGTCCGCACCTACAGCAACATCAAGCTGGTGGCGCGTCTCATTGGCGACGATGACCTCTACGATGAAGTGACCCGCATTTCGTCGCCCAAGGCCAAACTCGTGGAGCAGCCTACCGTCAAGCCCGTGGAGATGATGCGCACCGAATCCGTCATTGATGACAACAGTCAAGTGACACCGTGGTTTGCCAATGTCATCCCTCACTACGACATCAGCCGCTCCATTCTCGATGAGTCCATCTTCGCCGCCAACCTTGGTGATGTGGCTATGGGCACTGCACCGGAGGTCTATACCAATTCGGCTTCTTTCTTCGAGAAAACCTATGTCACTCACGGCTTGCGCGACATCGCCACCCGTGTGGTCACAGCCTTGAATGGAGGAGTAACCGAAAATCGCGTCATCTCCCTGAAGACAGGTTTTGGTGGCGGTAAGACCCACACCCTTATCACGCTCTACCACATCGTGAAATGCGGTTCCAAGATGGCTACCATGGAATCATGCCGCGACTTGCTCAAAGAAGGCTTGGTGCCAGAGTTCGACAACGCCAAGGTTGCTGTCTTCACCAACAACACCACCGATGTGGCACAAGGCCGTCAAACCGAAGAGGGCATCACCATCAACACCGTCTGGGGCGAAATCGCCTACCAACTGGGAGGCGTTGAAGCATACAAGAAGGTGGAGGAGAACGACCTCGACCGCATAGCCCCCACAAGCGGCGTCTTCCAACCCATTCTCGAAGCATCCAAGCCCGCAATGATTCTCATCGACGAGCTGGCCGACTACTGCGTCAAGGCATCGGCCAAGAAAGTGGGTTCTGGCAATCTCTATATGCAAACCCTAAGCTTCGTGCAGACGCTTACCGAAATGGTATCGTCGGTGCCCAAGTGTCTTCTTATCGTCACCTTGCCCGAAAGCGTGGTGGAAGTGGCTTCCACCGCCATCGGTCAAGACATCCTCACTTCGCTCGAACAGCGTGTGATTCGTGTTGGCTCAGCCATCAAACCCATCGAGGATGAGGAAGTGTTTGAAGTGGTGCGTCGCCGTTTGTTCGACGAAATCAAGGACTATGCTGTGGTTGACGATGTGGCGCGTCGTTACCAACGCATGTACCACAACCGTTACAATGATCTTCCGCCGCAGAGCGACAACAACGCCTATGCCGACAAGATTCGCAAGTCCTATCCTTTCCATCCCGAGCTGATAGAGATGTTCCGCTTGCGCTGGGGCAGCGACCCACATTTCCAACGCACCCGTGGCGTGTTGCGTCTCTTGGCCTCCATCGTTCAAGATTTGTGGCGTCGCCGCCAAAACCTCACGGGTACCCAAACCTTGATTCACACCAGCGACATCAATCTGGAAAACCTGCCCACGCTCACAGGCAACATAACTAACCTGATGGGTAGCCAGTGGGAAACTGTTATGCACGCCGATGTGTATGGATCGGCCAGTAATGCCTACAAGATTGACAGCAACGAGACAGGCTCCAACATTGGGCAATACTACCTCACCAGTGGCATCGCCAACACGTTGTTGCTGGCATCCATTGGCACCTTTGCCAATAATGGCCTTACCATCAAGGAACTGAAACTTTGCATGTTGAAGCCCAACGCCTTCAATCATAACGACATTGATGGTGCATTGAACAAATACGAGCAAGTGGCACACTATCTCCACTATTCCAACATCGGCGAGAAACGCTACTGGTTTCATTCCAAGCCCAACATCAATATCATTCTCAACCAAGCCAAAGCGGAAATTTCGGATGATGAAATCCACATCGAAATCATCAAACGCTTGAAAAACAGTTGTTCCTTCGTCCCCAATCTGAATGTGCTGATAGCTCCCACAGGCGACATCCCCGAGCAAAAGTCCCTCACAATGGTTGTGATGGGACCAGAATACTCCGTACCCATCGAAAAGCAAGACGCTAAGGTCGATAACTACATAAAGACCAATTCGCTGAAACGTGGCGAGTCTGACCGCTTCTATCGCAACACTATGCTCTATCTGGTCTGTTCTACAACAGGTTTGGGTAATCTGAGAGGCAAGATGCGCGATTTTTTGGGTTGCGTCAAGGTGCAGAGTGTCTATTCCGCTTCCATCGAGAAAGACCAAAGAGATGAAATCCAAAAGCGCAAGGAGACCTTCGACAAGGAAGCCTTCGATGCATTGGTTCAAGCCTACGCCGTTGTGCTACGCTACACTTTCGACAAAGGCATCATTCGCTATGATGTGAAGAACTACGCATCAGAGTTTTCTTCGCAAGTCCTGCAAAACATCCTTCCCGAACTGAAAGAGGAAGAGTGGCTGCTCGATGCTGTGGGTCGGGGTGTCTTGCACAACAACAACCTGCTACCCACCGTTGAGAACCCCATCCGTGTCAAAGACTTCTACGAAGCCTTCTTGAAGTTCGATGATAAGCCAATGATTACAGGCCCAGAGGCCATCATACAAACCATCAACCGCTATTGCTCCGAAGGCCTATTCAATGTAGCCTCGGGCGAGAAGGACAACTACGACAGGATTTATTGCAAGGAGAAAGTCCCGTTCCTGAATGTCACCGATCCCGACTATTGGCTGGTCGACAAAAGCGTGACACAAGAAGAATCCGCTCCAACACCACCTACTGAACCCGACTCCACATCCAAGCCAACAATTCCGACAGAAACTGGCAATGAACCCGAGTCTACACCTGGTGACACGAAACACTACAAGAGAATCAAAATCAGTGGCAGTGTTCCTAAAGAGCAATGGACGCAGCTGTGGACGAGTTTCCTTGTTCCCTTGAAGGACAACGGCCTACACATTACCGTCGAGTTTGAGGCACAAACCACCTCCAAGAATCCTTTGGACGAAAACACCCATATTGTCAAATGCGTTAAGGAATCCGCCGCCCAACTCGGAATGACCTTCGAAGCGGAAGAATGATGAAAAACAATAATGCTCTCCAAGATTTAGACCAAATGATAAAGTAGTTATCTTTGCAAAAACGAAAGGGAAAGAGGATACCAACACGAAGACAAGGAACCGCTGGAAGTTCAGCAGACAGTACAAAGGCAGAAAAAACTGCAAAATTCACAAAATCATTCCCGAAAAATCTGCAAAAATTTCAAAAATATCCCCTAAAAATCTGCAAAAACCCTATCTTTGCCGCGGAAAACAATAATGAAAAGCCATGCTAAAACGCAAGATTACAGAGTTTCTGAAGCAATGGAAAGCAACCAAGCGAAACGAGTGTCTGTTGGTTAGGGGCGCACGACAGATAGGAAAGACCTTCATCATCGAGGATTTCGGACACGGCGATTACGAGTCGTTTGTCGAAATCAATTTCGAGTTGCAGCCCTCCCTGAAAACGGCTTTTGAAGGCGACCTTACCGTGCCGGAGATGATAAAAAGGATTTCGGTCCATCTGCCAGAAGCCCGCTTTGTCCCTCACAAGACCTTGCTCTTCCTAGATGAGATACAGTCCTGCCCACAGGCAAGGACCTCACTGAAATCGTGGGCTATCGATGGCAACTACGACGTGATTGCTTCGGGGTCGCTGTTAGGCGTGAACTACAAGGCCGTATCCTCTTATCCTGTCGGCTATGAGCGGCAAATCGACATGTTCTCACTTGATTTCGAGGAGTTTTTATGGGCTGTTGGACTATCGCCACAGGTGATTGATTCGCTTAAGGGGCATTATGCTAACCGAGTCAAGGTGGACGACTCCGTCCATAACAAGATGATGGCCTATTTGCGCGAATACATGGTGGTCGGAGGAATGCCTTCCGTGGTCAATTGTTTTCTTGCCACCAACAATTTTGGCCTTGTCCATCAAGAGCAAGAAAAAATCACTTCGGCCTATCTGAACGACATCGCCAAATATGCCGACAACACAGAGAAGCCAAAAGTGAGGAGTTGCTTCCTGTCGATTCCGAGACAATTGGCCAAAGAAAACACCAAATTCCAATATTCCATCGTGGAACGGAACGGCACCTCACGGAAATTCGCCAACGCTCTTGAATGGCTTCGGGACGCTGGGATCGTGGCTTATTGCAACAATCTGTCGACGCTCCAGTTCCCCCTTTCGGCCTATGCGAAGGATGACCAATTCCGCATCTATATGGGCGACATCGGCCTGTTGGTGTCCATGTATGGCTTCGAAATGAAAGCCGCGTTATTGGAAAACACGCTTGCAGGACCCGCCAAAGGTGGAATCTTCGAAAACCTTATGGCCGACATCTTGCACAAAAAACACCTCACTCTTTATTATTACAGAAAAGACGACGCTTCTGTTGAGATTGAGTTCGTACTTACCCAACAGACGCACCCGCTGCCTATCGAGGTAAAAGCCAAAAGCGGTCGCACACGGTCACTTAACACGGTACTCACTTGGGAAGGCATCGAAGAAGGCTACAAATTTGGCATGTGCAATGTGGGCATCGACGGGAAAAAAATCACGATGCCTTTGTATTTGGCCATGTTTCTTTGAAACCGGTTCCGTAACCCTTTACTCCAAATAAGTATACCCATACAATCCCGACCGATAGTTCGACAAGAATTCCTTGCCTTCCTCGACCGAGATTTTGCCTTCCTTGACGCACTTGGTGACCCAGGTCTCCACCGTGCGGACGAGTTTCTTGGGGCTGTATTGCACATATTCCAAGACATCGGCAACGGTCTCGCCGTCAATGACTTGGTCGATGTAGTAGCCTTTCTCGTCCACCGAGACGTGTACGGCGTTGGTGTCGCCAAACAGGTTGTGCAGGTCGCCCAAAATCTCCTGATAGGCCCCCACGAGGAACACACCTATATAATAATGCTCCTTCTCGCTGAACGAATGCAGCGGGATGGTGTGTTGCGTCGACTTGGCGACGAAGTTGGTGATCTTGCCGTCGCTGTCGCAGGTGATGTCCTGCAAGGTGGCCAAATGCGTCGGGTTTTCGTCCAAACGCTGTATCGGGATGATGGGGAAGAGCTGGTCGATGGCCCAGAGGTCGGGCAGCGACTGGAACAAGGAGAAGTTGCAGAAGTATTTGTCGGCCAATAGCTTGGGCAGCGAAGTGAAGTCCTCCGGCACGCGCTTCAGGCTGTTGGCGATGTGGTTCACCTCGCGGGCGATGCTCCAATACAGCCGCTCCACCTTGGCTCGCGACTTGAGGTCGAGCAGGCCGAGGCTGAACAGGTTGAGGGCCTCCTCGCGGATTTCCTGCGCGTCGTGCCAAATCTCCAAGGAAGAGCTTTTGGTCAGTTCGTCCCACGACTCGTAGAGTTCCTTGATGAGTTCGTGGTCGCCTTCCTCAGGCTCCTCGTCGTCGTCCCATTCGGGCAGCGAAGTCTTTTCGAGCACCTCGAAGATGAGCACGGAATGGTGGGCGGTCAGGGCACGGCCCGACTCGCAGATGACGTTGGGGTGGGGCAGTTCGTTCTTGTCGCAGGCGTCGACAATGGTATAGATGGCGTTGTTGGCGTATTCCTGGATGCTGTAGTTGACCGAGCTGGCACTGCTTGAGTTGGTGCCGTCGTAGTCGACGCCGAGGCCGCCGCCCATGTCGACGTATTCGATGTGGTAGCCCATCTTGTAGAGCTGCACATAGAACTGTGCCGCCTCACGCAGGGCCACGTTGATTTTCTTGATCTTGCTGACTTGGCTGCCGATGTGGTAATGCACGAGCTTCAGGCAGTCTTTCATGTCGTGTTCCTCAAGGAAGTCGAGGGCTTCGAGCAGTTCCGACGAGGTGAGGCCGAACTTGCTGCCGTCGCCGCCCGATTCCTCCCATTTGCCTGCGCCCGAGCTGGCCAACTTGATGCGCACGCCAAGGTTGGGCGTGACTTTCAGCCGACGGGCAATCTTCGCCGTGATTTTCAGCTCGTTGAGTTTCTCGATGACGATGATGATCTTGCGGCCCATCTTCTGGGCGAGCAAGGCCAGTTCGATGAACTCCTCGTCCTTGTAGCCGTTGCAGACGATGAGCGAGTCGGAGTCGGTGCCGAGGGCGATGATGGCGTGAAGCTCGGGCTTCGAGCCGGCTTCGAGTCCGATGTTGCACTTCTTGCCGTGGCTGACGATTTCTTCGACCACGGGGCGCATCTGGTTCACCTTGATGGGCATCACCACGAAGTTCTGGCCCTTGAATTCGTATTCCTTGGCAGCTTCCTTGAAGCAGGAATCGATCCTGTTGATGCGGTCGTCAAGGATGTCGGGGAAACGCAGCAGCATGGGTGCCGACACGTCCCTAAGCGACAGCTCGTCAACTAATTCCGGCAGGTCGACGGAGGCACAGCCTTCTTTTGGGGTCACCACCATGTGGCCTTTCTCGTTGATGGAAAAGTAATTGCCGCCCCAGCCTTTCACGTTGTAAAGGTCCTCAGAGTCTTCAATGCGCCATTTTCTCATTTTGCTCGGTTTTTCAGTAAATTGGGCTGCAAAACTACAAAAAAGTAAACGAAAAGGCGAACATTTTACAAATAATGCTTATTTTTGCCAAAATATTCGCAATGAGTCCTGTTTTTAGTAGAGAAAGTGGCTATGTCTTCAAAATTTTCTCCAACGAGGAAGAGAGAATGCATATACATGTAATGGGTGATGGTAATGAGGCTAAATTTTGGTTGGAGCCAAGAATTGAATTGGCTAAAAACAGTGGCTTTTCCAAACATGAATTGAACGACATACAGAAAATCATAGAGAAACATGCAGAACGATTCAAGGAACAATACAAACAGCACGTTGGTAAGCGTATTGATGATTAACGCTCAAGGGATTATGATATGCGTTAATGGACAAGATTTCTTTTTGTCCTATAATCGTATTCCTTGGATGCGTGATGCTTCCATTAAGGATGTGCTTAACGTTCAAATGTGCGGTAATGAGGCTATTGAATGGCCCACTTTGAATGTAGATTTGGAAATTGACAGCCTGCGTCACCCTGAGCGTTATCCCTTGCTTATCAAACGTAGCCCAGCCGAATTTGTGACAGCATGATTTTAGTAATCGACAGTGGCTCGACGAAAGCGGAATGGATTTTCCTCGACGGGGAGAGAGTGTGGAAACGCCTCCTAACCGAGGGCTTCAACCCGAATTATTCCGACCTGCAAACCTTGGAAAACCTTGTAGAGACATGCCGTGGCGCGTCTTTACCCAACATTATCCATTCCATACATTATTACGGCACGGGTTGCGGCAATGAACGCAACTGCCAATTAATAAAAGAGGTGTTACAACGGCATTTCCCCGTGGCCGAAATCAGCGTCACGCACGACCTTATGGCGGCCTGCCATGCCTTGTTGGGGCATCAGGAAGGCATCGCCTGTATTCTCGGAACTGGCTCGAACTCATGTGTTTACGACGGCAACGACATCGTGGAACGCGCCGTGTCGTTGGGCTATCTCGTCGGCGACGAGGGTAGCGGGATGCACATCGGCAGGGAGGTGGCGCGGGCGTATTTCTACGGTTTCATGCCCGACGACTTGCGACAGAGCTTTGATGCCACTTATCATCTTCAATTGCAGGACTTTATCGAGAACCTATACCACTGCGGCCAGCCTTCGCGTTATTTGGCAAGTTTCGCCAAGTTTGCAGGCGAAAACCAAAGGCATCCTTTCGTCCACGATTTGGTGAAACGGTGTTTCCAAGCCTTCGTTGAGGCATTCGTCCTTCGGTTTGAGGATTGTAAATCATTGAAAATTAGCTTTATAGGTTCAATAGCCTATTATTTCAAGGACATTTTGCAGGAAAGCCTTGCAGCGAATGGCCTCACGATGGGTGCGGTGATGCAGGTACCGGCTGAAGGGCTGTTGCAATATTACAAATCTCGCCATTAAGGTCATTAATAAGAATCGATTAAAGGTAATCAGTGTAGATTCTATATCTAATGATGAAGTATGGATAAAATAATAAGGCAACAAAACTGTTTTGTTCCATTTTTTTTCGTTTCTTTGCATTGTCAATCATCGAAAGATGAGCGATGAGACATATTGAGAAGACGTTAGACTGACGTTTTATCTGCGGCATGTAGAACTTCGCAACTTCTAAGATTGTAACGCGATAAAGCAACAAAGGACGTCCCATGTATTCGCATACACCTTGGTTATTTGGTGTATGTCCTTTAGCGTGGGCTTCGGGTTGCTTGTCCTTTACAATCAGGCAATGCGAAGGCCTTACATGCGGGATGAGCAAAGTCCAGATTCCCGCGCTTTTTCTTTATGTTCCAACAACTTACGAAACACCAATTCTCGGCTTCGGGGAGTCGGTCGAGTAAAACCAAAAAGGTGGCTTGCCATGAACGACATCCATTTCGGCCATTTGATTCGCGATGAGTTGCGCAGGCAACGCTATGGCGTGGCGTGGTTTGCCAAGGAAATGGGTAGCGACCGCAGCAACATGTACAAGCTGTTGGAACGACAGCACCTCAATTCCGATTTCATCCTTCGCGCCAGCCGTTTGCTCCAGCACGACTTCTTCGGCGATGCCTCGGCTCTGTTCCACAAAGGAGCCGACGCTGGAAGCGTCGGAAGCAGCAATCAATAGCCCCGCTATTATGCGACGCTTGGATGCCTCGGCTCCTAATATAATGTGGTAAAAACGGCGACAATTTGTGGTAAAACTAACTACAATGAAATCATTTGTCGTTAAAGGATTAGCCGTTACTTTGCAAAACCAAATTCATAAACAAACCAAACACTATCAACATGAAAAAAATTGTATCATTATTCGTGCTTTCCGCGCTATTGTTTGCAGGATTGCAACTCACAGCACAAACACAAGTGTATCTGAACCTATCAGGTGCCATTCCCACGGGCGATTTCGCCGACGGCGATGAAAACGAATGGGGTCTGCTTACCGAAGACAACGAAGGTGGAGCGGGCTTGGGCCTCAATGCCGGCCTGAAAATCAAGATTGCAACCGGCGTGAACGGTCTGTGGGGCATGGTAACCCTCGATGGCATTTTCAACGGCCTTAACTCCGACTTGAGGGATGCCTTTGAAGATGTGGTTGATGCAGGTGAATCCAACTACAATGATTTCAGCCTCACCACGCCTAAGTACCTCAATCTCCCTGTCATGGGCGGAGTGAACTACACCTATAACTTCAATCCCAAGTTCGGAGTGTTTGCCGAAGCTGGATTGGGAGCTGACCTGCACATCATTACGAAGATGGAAGAATATCTAGAAACAAGCTACATAAAAAAAACTACCACAATTGAGTATGACCCGAAAGTTTCGTTGGCTTACCAGTTGGGGGCTGGTATCGAACTAAGCAAGCGCATCACCATCGGCATCAACTACTACAATCTCGGCACGGAAAAGATTAAAGGCAAAGCGACAGAAAAAATCAAGTATACTAACGGCGGCAGTGATTCAGATTCTGACAAATTCACCTTAAAACGCATCACGCCCACCATGGTCATGCTGCGCGTTGGAATCAAACTCTAAGTTTGCGACAAAGCTTTAAAATTAATAATCAGGGAAAGGCCGCATATCTGCTTTTGCGGCCTTTTTAATAAATACATACCTACCATGAACAAATTATACAAATCCATATCCATCATAACCACTTGCGCGACCATGATGTTGTGCATGACAAGCTGTTTGAAAGACGATGAGGAGACCCTTGCCTTGCCTACACCTTTTTCAATCAGAAACATACCGAGCGACTATTCGGCCACAACGAACCCAACCATTTATAATCCCAACGCCGTTATCCCCAACTATCAGTTTGAGGAAGAAGAAGGTGAAGATGGCTATCTCGTTTATCGCCTCGACATGACTGGCATCATGAACCCCAACACGCATGAGTGGCTTGACCTTTATGGCACAGGCCTTCCGGGGCAAAATGTTTGGCTTTCGCTCGACGGCAATCCCAAGGGGCTTCTGGTCAAGAACCATTCGGAAGACGGCACCGTTTCCCGCAAGTTTGACCTCGTCTTCCTCGTGGACAATTCGGGAAGCATGAATGAAGAAGCTGAAGCGTTGGCGAGAGACATTACAGATTGGGCCAATAGTTTGGCTTCTTCTGGATTGGACATCGTTTTCGGTTGCGTTGGATATGGTGGAAATGTTGGTGCACAATATGACCATCTTGTTAATGGGTATGGAATTACTGGAGCATTAAACCTAGGTAATGTATCTTTATTAAATCAATTCCTAAACGAAAGAGGTGTTTATGGAACCAACAGGACAAAAGGTTATTGGGGCAGCGATGGTGAAACACTATCTTCGATTGCAAATACCTCTTATTCTTCCGCAGGAGGCGAATGCAGCATCCAAGCAGCAAGATTCTCAAACGAGCATTTCAATTTTAGAACAGGATCAAACCGCGTTTATGTGAACATGACAGATGATGCAAACTATCCTGGTGGACAACAAAAATGGTCTATCAACTATCTAACGGAATCCAAAGCATGGAATCCTTCTATGGGTACTATTCACACTGTTTATAGCGGTCCTACTTCTTATACAAACAGGCCATTGTATAAGGAACAGTCTTGGTTGATGTCGGAATACACTGGAGGCACAGTGCTTTTTGCCAATGAGGACTTCTCGGGTGTTTCGCTCAACGACCTTCCTGTCACAGGCGCCATGCAGCATTCCTATTCACTATACTTCGCCATCCCCGAAACGATGAAAGACGGACAATACCACAGTTTGAAAGTGACCGTTCTTTCGCAAGACCAAGCGGTGAGGGCAGAAAGAAACTTCTCCATCAGATTTGAATGACCATGAAAAGAAAGCACATATCACTGGCGCTTGCCCTGCTGTTCCTTTTGCCGGCCACAAACGCTGTGGCGCAACACTTCCTCGACAAGAACGAAGTCGGATTCCGCTACTGTTGGAACCATGCCGACATGAACTATTCGCACAAGATGTTCAACATCTACACACACAAGGACTATTGGCAGAACGGTTTCGGTTTTTTCATCACCCATCGGGTCAGCAGTTACTTCGCAATCCGTCCCGAGATAGACTTCATCGGTCGAGGAGCCATGCTGAAATTCGAAGACATCAACTACAAAATGGATGCAAAGTATGTGGACTTGCGCCTGCCATTGATTGTTTCCTTTGCGCCCCATTCGGCAGTGAACCCTTATCTGTTTGTCGCTCCCGAACTTTGCATCGTCCGTGAAGGCGAAATCACATTCAAGTCGGATCACACGGGCAAACTCACGACCGACCTCGCCGAAGGCAATATCCGCCCTTACGATATTGGAGTGTGTGGTGGACTGGGGCTGGAAATTCCCATCAGAATCGGTGAGTTCCGCTTTTCGATTGCTGGAGAGGCGGGTTACAGTTTGGGACTGCTTAACACATTTTCGGAAGAAGAACTTGATGGCGACGCCATTGTGCTGAATCCTTCGGCCTACACATTCACGCCGGAAGGCTCGCGCAACAACCGAGGCATTGAGGCGGCAGTGACCATAACCCTACCTTTGAGCAACTTCCGTTTGATTCCCAAACCCCAGCCACGTCCTGTTGTTGAGGAGCAAATCATAGAACCAGAACCTGAAGTTGAAGTCTTTGAATATGAAATCAAGGACTGCTATTCTTTCGAGGAAATGTATGATTTCGTGAAGAACGGCTTCGATATCAGCGACAAGCGCATCTGCGTGTTCGACATGAAGTTCCAGTTCGGTTCTGCAAAACTTCTCCGCTCTTCGGAAAAGTATCTCGACAATGTGGTTGGGATGATGAAAGCCTACCCAAGGATGCGCATCACCATCAACGGGCACACAGACAACATCGGCTCGGAAGAGACCAACCAAACCCTCTCAGAGAAACGCGCCCAGTCGGTGTTCGACTACTTGGTCAAGCATGGCATCGAAGCCGACCGCATGGCATGTTATGGCTACGGCCTGCGCTACCCCATCGACACCAACGCCACTGAAGCCGGACGCGCGAAAAACCGCCGCGTGGAGATTGAAGTGACGAGAATCAAGTAAGTGACAACAAAACAAATAAACAACGAAATGAAAATGATGACCACATTCAAAAGAATAACACATCCGATTTGGATTATCGTGTTGGTATTGGCTTTTGTCTCAGTTGGCTGCAACAAAAATGATGACGATGATGAAAACGGCGGAGGCGTTTGGCCCTCTACTCAAGTTGATGGTTCGCTCCCAGGCCTGTTTTCCATCAGCGGAAGCCAACAGGTGTATTTCTCGAAAGGCAACCTGCAGTATCAAGCTTCGACGAATACATGGCAGTTCGCGGAAAACCAATGGGATTATATAGGGGCAAACAATAGTCAAATCTCATCGACATATAATGGGTGGATTGATTTGTTTGGCTGGGGTACAAGTGGTTATAATCATGGAGCGGTGTGCTATCAACCATGGAGTACAAGTGTTTACAACAGAGACTATTATGCTTACGGACAATATAACTATGGTCTTTCGGACCAATCGGGTAAGGCTGATTGGGGGTATAATGCCATCAATAATGGAGGCAATCGGGCTGGTTTGTGGCAGACCTTGTCCAAAGCAGAGTGGGATTATCTTATTCACACTAGGGCCACCTCTTCTGGCATCCGCTATGCCAAGGCAAAGGTCGATGGCGTCAGTGGCTTGATCCTCTTACCCGATAATTGGAATAGTTCATATTTTATTCTAAATAGGACGAATCAAGAGAATGCCGTCTTCAATAGTAATATCCTTACCCTCTCACAATGGAATGACATTGAAATGTTGGGTGGGGTGTTTCTGCCCGCTGCTGGCGACCGATACGGGACTTCGGTTGAGGAAGTAGGTGATGTCGGATTCTATTATACGTCGACATATGAGGATAATAATGACGTATTCAGTCTTGGATTTTACGATGACGAACTTGATGTGGATGAAGGAGAATACAGGTGCTTCGGCCATTCTGTTCGCCTTGTATGCATAGCAGGAAACAATACGTCTGTGGCCGTCCCGTCTGTTACGACCACCCCTATATCCGATATCATGGCAAACACTGCAAAAGGAGGTGGTACGGTCACGTCAGATGGTGGTGCGACAGTCACCGAGCGTGGCATTTGCTGGAGCACGAGCCACAACCCAACCATTAACGGAGAGCATCAAAACGCCATCGGTGGCGGGGTTGGCAACTTCACTTGCCACATCTTCGGCCTCACTGAAGGCACCACTTATTATGTGCGTGCCTATGCCACCAACAGCGTTGGAACAGGCTATGGTGAAGAAGTTAGTTTCTTTACAACAGAAGGCGGTGGAGGAGGTGGGTTATCGCCGATAGGCGCAATCAACGGACGCTTCTCCGTGAGTGCAAGCCAACGTGTGTATTTCTCGCAGGGCAACTTGCAATACCAAGCCAGTACTAACACATGGCGTTTCGCCACCAACCAATATGACTACATTGGCTCTGCCAACAGCAACATTTCCTCATCTTACAGCGGATGGATCGACCTCTTCGGCTGGGGCACCAGCGGCTACAACCACGGTGCGGTGTGCTACCAGCCTTGGAGCACGAGCACGAACTGCAATGACTATTACGCCTACGGACAATGGACCTACAACCTATATGATCAAACTGGCCAGGCCGATTGGGGCTACAACGCGATAAGCAACGGCGGCAACGCGACGCACCAATGGCGCACGTTGATGCATGAGGAATGGAATTACGTCTTCAACACGCGTAGCACGAGCAGTGGCATCCGCTACGCCAAGGCTCAGGTGGCGGGCGTGAACGGCATAATCCTGCTGCCCGACGATTGGAGTACAAGTTACTACAGCCTGAGCAGCACCAATAGCATCGGAGCGAGCTTCACGAGCAACGTGATCAGTTCGTCCAATTGGACGAGCAGCTTGCAGTCGCACGGCGCGGTCTTCCTGCCTGCCGCTGGCGGCCGCTACGGGACTTCGGTCTACGTTGTGGGCAGCTACGGCTACTACTGGTCGGCTTCGTACTGCGATAGCGACATCGCGTGGGTCGTGAGCTTCGGCGACGGCCGCCTCTACGCTGGCGACGCCTACACCCGTGCCTACGGGTTCTCTGTCCGCCTTGTTTGTCCTGCCGAGTAATTATCCCTTGGCACGGGCAAGGCGTTTGGCGGCGGTGGGGCTGGGGCGCCCCCGCAGGGCGCTCACAACCAGCCCCACTGCCGCCAAACGAAGCAAAAAGGCATTGCATCATAGAAACGGACATTGCTACGGTCGGTCTTTGCGCCTCGTTTGCCCTGCCAATTAACATTCTGTAAGACCCTTTTTTGGCGTTTTCCCTAACGCCTATTCTCGCGGCGAAGCATTTCTAATCACGATGCTTCGCCGTGTGTGTTTACTCATTATCCTCTTCAATATGCAAAAACGCATACTTGATCACCTTACGTTTATAGGTGTAGGTTACGATGATGTCGTTACCGTCAGCTATAATCGCGGGATAAGAGAATTCGGCAAACGGATTGGACGATTCTTCCAAAGTCACGACATCTTCCCAATGTGCTCCATCGTCCTTGGATAATGAAACGACAAGCCTGTTTCGCCTTCCATCGGCAATGGGATTGTAGGCAAGCCAAAGCCAGCCGTTGGCGGTCGTGACACAGTCAATGCCGCTGTTGTTGTTGGGAAGGCCGGTCGAATAGGCTTCACACCATGAGCGTCCTCCATCATTTGAATCACTTCGGAAAACAAATTTGCTTTTGGTCCTGAACATGGCGTGGATACCTCCCGACAAGTCTTGCCACAATGTGGGTTGAATCATTTCCACATCATTACCGTTGTTGTCTTTTGCCACAATGTAATCTGTTTTCTCCCAAGTGTTTCCGTCTGACGATAGATCGAAAAACGCCTTCCATTGGCTTTGCTCGGTTGAAGCTCCTGCGATAATCAGGTTCTCTGTTGTGATCAGGCATTTGTTCTTCACGGGACCGCGCCCTCCAGAAGTATCGCCTTCAACAAGCTCCTTGGCCTCGCTCCATGTTTCAGATTGATAGTCGTAATCGCAGTATTTCGTTACCCAGTTTTTTGTGTCTATGCCAACCTTAAAATAGACCCTCGCAAAGGAGCCAAAATCCTGTAAAACCGGATTCCAGTGTGCCGTTTCGTCGGTTGTGACCAACTGCATCGGGATGCCCCAGTCCTCGTACTCATAGAATGAGTACCAAATCCTTGTGTCAGCGTCACCTTCTTTTGAGCCACCATACCACACGCTCATCAGCTTGCCATTTGGAAGTTGCAGAACGGAAGAGGCATGAACCATATCCGTTTTTGTCCCTTCGCTGAACAATTGGCCTTTCTGGACAGAATATGGAATTTGCGATGCCTCATTTTGGTATTTCTGACAATTGGTTACCATAAACGCAAGGGCAAATAAATACAGTGTTCTTTTCATAAGGTTTTGTCTATAAAAAGTTTGGATACAAAGATAGGGATTATTTGTTTCAGTTTGGCATGGAATGGTAGAGAGAAAACATCAAAACAGCAGACGATTGCTATCATCCGTTGTAATCCATTGGTATTCAGCATCTCTCCTCAGCCATGTCATCTGCCGTTTGGCGTATTGTCGCGTGTGGATTTTGATGAGTTCGATGGCTTCTTCCAAAGTGCATTGCCCGTCGAAATAGGCGAACAACTCTTTGTAACCCACCGTGTTGAGTGCGTTCAAATGGCGTTTGGGGTAAAGCCGTTTGGCTTCTTCCAATAGGCCTTGTTGCATCATCAGGTCAACACGTTTGTCGATGCGCTCAATGAGTTGCTGACGGTCCCAAAGCAGGGCGTATTTCTTGATTTCGAAGTCGCGCCTGACGGTGTTTCCGCTGCGGAAGGAAGAGAAAGGCTTGCCCGTTTGGTAGCAGACCTCCAAGGCGCGTTGCAGTCGGCGCGGGTTTTGTTGGTCGACGGTGGAAAAATATGCTGGGTCAAGGCGTTGCAATTCGTTCTGCAAGGCCGTCAGGCCGCCTTGTTCGAGCATTTTCTCCACTTTTTCGCGGATTTCGGGCTGCACGTCGGGCATGGCGTCGATGCCGTTGCACACCGCGTCGATGAAGAGGCCTGAACCGCCTGTGAGAATGACGTTGTCGTGGGTCTTGAAGAGTTCGTCGAGGAGCAGGATGGCATCGCGCTCGTAGTCGGCCACGTCGTATTTGTCGTCAATGCTGATGTGGTGTACGAAATAGTGCTTCGCTTGGCTGAGTTCCTCCTCGGTGGGTGCGGCAGTGCCGATCGACATTTCCTTGTAGAACTGGCGGCTGTCGGCGGAGAGGATGACGGTGCCGAGACGTTTCGCCATTTCGATGGCGAAGGCGGTCTTTCCCGATGCCGTCGGGCCGGCGATGACGACGAGGGTTTTCATGGTAGAACAACTACGTCGCTTTGCGTCATTGCGAGGAGGAACGACGAAGCAATCCAGAAATTGGCTTTATCCCTGGATTGCTTCGTTCCTCGCAATGACGTAAAACGTGTCATAAACATTATACTTTATTAGGCACAGGTCCGTTATTCGCCACCACAATCGGCGCTTCGATTTCCTTCACCACGTTCAGCCCCAGCTTCTTGCCTTCTTCTTTCATAAAGGCGTAGGCTTCCTCGAAATTGTTGCCGATCACGCCGTCGAGGATGGCCTCGCGGATGGCGTTCTTGATGACGCCGACCTCGCGCCCCTCAGGAATGCCGAAGGTCTCCATGATGGCGATGCCGTCGATGGGGGGCTGCCAGTTGCGCAGGTGGTCCTTGGCCTCGATTTCCTTCAGTTTCTCCTGCACAATCTCGAAGTTGTGGTGGAATTTCTTCACCTTTTCCTCGTTCTTCGAGGTGATGTCGGCGTGGCAGAGCAGCATGAGGTCGTCGATGTCGTCGCCGGCCTCGAAGAGGAGGCGGCGCACCGCGCTGTCGGTCACCACGTCCTCGGCAAGGACGATGGGTCGCATGTGGAGTTGCACGAGCTTTTGCACGTATTTCATCTTCTCGTTGAGCGGCAGTTTCATGGCGGCGAAGATCTTGGGCACCATCTTGGAGCCACGGAACTCATGCCCGTGGAAGGTCCAGCCGGTGCCGTCCTCCCAGCGTTTGGTCTGCGGCTTGGCGATGTCGTGGAGCAGGGCGGCCCAACGCAGCCAGAGGTCGTCGCTCTTCTCGGCCACTTGGTCGAGGACTTGCAAGGTGTGCAAGAAGTTGTCCTTATGGCCTTTGCCTTGCACGATTTCCACGCCTTTGAGTTGGGCGAGTTGCGGGAAGATGAGCTTCAGCAATCCACTCTGGTCGAGCAACTTGAATCCGATGGAAGGTCGTGGCGAGAGGATAATCTTGTTCAGTTCCTCGGTGACGCGCTCCATTGACACGATCTTGATGCGCTCGGCGTTGCGCTGGATGGACGCAAACGACTCAGGTTCAATGTAGAACTTGAGTTGCGAGGCAAACCTGATGGCGCGCATCATGCGGAGCGGGTCGTCGCTGTAGGTGATGTCGGGGTCAAGTGGGGTGCGGAGCAAGAGTTCTTCCATGTCGCCCATGCCGTTGTAGCGGTCGATGAGGGTGCCGAAGTCGTCGGCGTTGAGGCTGATGGCCATGGCGTTGATGGTGAAGTCGCGGCGGCTGATGTCGTCGTCAAGCGTGCCGTCTTCCACCACGGGCTTGCGGCTGTTGCGGTCGTATGACTCCTTTCGTGCGCCCACAAACTCCACCTCCATGCCCTTGTAGTTGATCATGGCCGTGCCGAAGGCGCCGTAGTATTTGGCTTCCTTGTGGCCGGGTAGGTGAGAGGCCACCTTTTTCGCCAAGGCGATGCCGCTGCCCACCGTCACCACGTCGATGTCGTTCGACGGGCGGCGCAAGAGGATGTCGCGCACATAGCCGCCGATGACATAGCTCTTGTAGCCCAACTCCATGCTGGAGTAGGCAATCACCTTAAATATCGGATTGTCAAGATGTTTCTTGAAGTCGTAGTTCATGACACTGTGGCTTCTTCGAGGATTTTCCTTTCGGACGGGATGACGTTGACGATGGTCTCGTCGCCGTTTTCGCTGAGGTCGATGCTGATGGTGTCGCCGATGTGGAGGTTGGAGGAGATGATGGCCTCGGCCAACACGTCTTCCACATACTTCTGCACGGCGCGTTTCAGCGGACGGGCGCCATATTGCTCGTCCCAGCCCTTCTCGGCGATGAAGTCCATGGCCTTGGGCGTAAGCTCGATCTTGTAGCCCATCTCTTCGACACGCTTCACCACCTGACGGATCTCGATTTCGATGATCTTGTGGATGTCGCTCTTTTCCAATGAGTTGAACATCACCACGTCGTCGACGCGGTTGAGGAACTCGGGCGCGAAGGTGCGCTTCAGGGCGTTGTCGATGACGCTTTGCGAATAGGCGTTTTTGGCGTTGAGCTTGGCTTGTGTGCCGAAGCCCACGCCTTGACCGAAGTCCTTCAGCTGGCGCGAGCCGATGTTGGAGGTCATGATGATGATGGTGTTCTTGAAGTCGACGCGGCGGCCAAGGCTGTCGGTGAGCTGTCCGTCATCGAGCACTTGCAGCAAGAGGTTGAACACGTCGGGGTGGGCCTTCTCGATTTCGTCTAAGAGGACGATGGAGTAGGGCTTGCGGCGCACCTTCTCGGTGAGCTGTCCGCCCTCTTCGTAACCGACATAGCCGGGAGGCGCACCCACGAGGCGCGACACGGCGAACTTCTCCATGTATTCGCTCATGTCGATGCGGATGAGGGCGTCTTCGCTGTCGAAGAGGAACTTGGCCAACACCTTGGCAAGGTAGGTCTTGCCGACGCCTGTGGGGCCGAGGAAGATGAACGAGCCGATGGGACGGTTGGGGTCTTTCAGTCCGGCACGGTTGCGGCGGATGGCCTTGGTCACCTTCTTGATGGCCTCGTCCTGGCCGATGACGGTGCCTGCCAACTCGCTCTCCATGCTCATCAGGCGGTCGCCTTCGTTCTTGGCGATGCGTTGCACGGGCACGCCGGTCATCATGGCGACGACCTCGGCCACGTTCTGTTCCGTGACGGTCTCGCGATGGCTGATGGTGTTGTCTTCCCATGACTTTTTGGCAGCTTCGAGGCTGTCGATGAGCTTCACCTCCTCGTTGCGGTACATGCCGGCTTCCTCAAACTTTTGTTCGGCAACGGCGGCCTTCTTGTCCTTGCGCACTTCTTCGAGGCGTTTCTCCAATTCGGTAATCTCGCTCGGCACGTCGATGTTCTTGATGTGGACACGCGCTCCGGCCTCGTCCAGGGCGTCGATGGCCTTGTCGGGCAGGTGACGGTCGCTGAGGTAGCGGTCGGTGAGCTTCACGCAGGCTTCGATGGCTTCGGGCGTGTAAGTCACCGAGTGGTGGTCTTCGTATCGCGGCTTGATGTTGTTGAGGATCTCGATGGTCTCGGCAGGCGTGGTCGGCTCGACGAGGATCTTCTGGAAACGGCGTTCCAAGGCGCCGTCCTTCTCGATGTACTGGCGGTATTCGTCCAAGGTGGTGGAGCCGATGCACTGCAACTCGCCACGCGCCAAGGCGGGCTTGAACATGTTGCTGGCGTCGAGCGAGCCGTTGGCGTTGCCTGCGCCCACGAGGGTGTGGATTTCGTCGACGAAGAGGATGATGTCGTGGTTGTTGCTCAGCTCGTTGAGGATGCCTTTGATGCGTTCCTCAAACTGGCCACGGTATTTGGTGCCGGCCACCACCGAGCCGATGTCGAGCATGACGACGCGCTTGTTGAACAAGGTGCGCGGCACGCGGTGCTGCACGATGCGGATGGCCAAGCCCTCGGCGATGGCCGACTTGCCCACGCCGGGTTCACCTATTAATATTGGGTTGTTCTTCTTGCGGCGACTCAGGATCTGCGCGATGCGTTCCAGCTCGCGGTCGCGGCCCACGATGGGGTCGAGGCGGTTCTCCTCGGCGGCCTTGGTGAGGTCGCGCCCGAAGTTGTCGAGTACGGGCGTCTTGCTCTTGGCGGCGGGTGTCTTCTTGGGCTTCTCCTGCTGCGGACGGATGTCGTTCAGCAGGTCTTCGTAGTCCTCCTCCTCGTCGAGGATCTGGGAGGCTATGCCGCTTTCGTCTTGCACGGGTTCTTCCGAGAGGTCGTTGCCGTGCTCCATGTTGTAGCGCACAAACTCCTGCTTGAAGTTGTCGTAGTTGATGCCCTCAAACTCAAGGTTTTGCGAGATGATGTTGTTCTTTTCGTGCAGGATGGCCATCATCAGGTGCTCGGAGCGCACGATTTCGGAATGGAACTCCTTGGCAATGATGTAGGTGAACTTCAGCACGCGCTCGGCCTGCTTGGTGAGGGGCAGGGCGAGGACGGTGCTTGTGTTGCTGTTGGCGGTGCGCACCGAGGCTTCCAATTTCTTCGAGAACACCTCGATGTTGAGGTTGAGCCGTTCCAAGATGTTGATGGCGCTGCTGCCGCCTTCGCGCAACATGCCCAAGAAAAGGTGCTCTAACCCGACATATGCGTTCCCCAAACGCTGCGCTTCCTGATGGCTGAGTGACAAAATGGCACGCACGCGGGGTGAGAATTTTGCATCCATAAACTTATAACTCCTTAATCTTCAATGATTTCAATAATACTTGCAAGGCCGCCGTTGCTGACGGCTTTTGCGGTGCAAAGGTACAAACAAAAACCGAGCCGCGCCACATATTTTGGGCCGACCGAGCAAGTTGTCACCGAAAACTGTCAGATTTTTTGTATTTTTGCTGCCGAGTCATGAAAAAAGTGAAGATAACGGCCATTCGCCAGACGGTCTATCCCGACCTGATGGCCCGCTACGAGAATCCCATCGAGCACGCCTGCGACGTGCGTGAAGGGCAGCAGTGGATTTCCGTCGATGGACAGCGTCCCGAGGGCTTGTGTCCCTCGGCGTGGGGCTCCATGCGCGAGTTTGTGGAGGCTCTTGCTCGTGGCGAAGGCAACTTCTTCGACGGCTGGATGCAAAACCCGATGAGCGCGATGGTCAGCTGCAACGACGGCTTCCGCCCGTTCAGTTTCTATCTCGAAGCGGTCGAAGGATAGAGAAAACACAACCCTTTCGTTTGCAGAAATCGTTGAGGATAATGCTTGATGCTTTATGGTGAAAAAATAGGTATCGTTATAAGATGTTTTTTGCCCTTTGTTGAGTTTTTTCTTGCGCGTGGCGAAAATTTCCTTAATTTTGGAGTTCAAAATCCCAAATCATCATTGTTACTAATCTAAAAATCAACGCACTATGAAAAAAAGTACCAAAATCATGCTCGTCGTGACGGGCATCCTGCTCATCGTCTTGGGCGTGGTGTGCATCTGCAATCCCGCCGAGACCCTCTTCTCGATGGCTTGGCTCATCGGTATCCTGACGCTCCTGTCGGGCATCAGCAAATTGGTCTTCGGCCTCAGGACGCAGAACTTCCTGCCCAACAGCGGCACGCGCATCCTGACCGGCGTCATCGATGTCATGTTCGGCATCTTCTTCCTCGCCAACAGCCTGTTCGTGGCCGCATCGCTCCCCTTGATTTTCGCCATTTGGCTGATTGTTGAGGGCGTCATCCTCGTGGTGCAGTCGTTCGACTACAAGAAGGCCGAGTATCAAGGCTGGTGGGGAATGCTGCTGATGGGCATCGTGGTCGTCGTCCTCGGCTTCATCGCCATGAAGAACCTCGACATGGCCGGTAAGACCCTTTCCATCCTGTTCGGTTGCGCCGTCACCCTACTTGGTGTGGCCTATCTCGTCGCCTTCTTCGGCATCAACAAGTTCCAGAAGAAAGTGAAGCAGGCCAAGGAAGCCTTCCACGAGGCCATCGAAGAGTACAGGAACTGAAACGGCACAATTCCAATCAAAGAAGAAGACTTGCGTTAGGTCGCAGGTCTTTTTTTTGCCTAACTTGTCATCAACACCTCCAATTTGTCAATGCCTTTGAGCGACATTGGGGCAAATGGCTTGCAAGTTTGTTTTTCGATGGTTCTGATGTTTTGTAAAAAATAAGTATCTTTGCCGCCATGACCACAAGACCCGACATCATCATCGAAGACACCTTGGCCAACCTTGCCGACGACCGCTTCACGGGCTACCTTGCCCACGCCTTCTGCCGGAGAGGTTACAGCACCTTCACCTTCAACAACCAGCCTTTCCGCTTCGAGGCGGGCGACTGCCTCATCTTTTCGCGGTGCGACTTGGTGCAGAACATCGTGCAAAGCCCTGATTTCGTGGTGGATGTGGTGTATGTCACACAGGAGTTCATTGAGGTCAGTACGCCGCAGAGCAACTATGGCACGAAAGGACACATGGCACTATTCATCAACCCCATCATGCGCCTCAATCCCGAGCAGCAGGAGGTGTGCATGCTCAACTTCGACTACATCAAGCGGCGGCACGCCCTCACCCGCCACCACTTCCACCGCGAGGCCATGATTAACGCCATCCAGCGCATGATCATCGACTTCTTCGACTTCCACGTGGAGCTTTACGGCAGCGGCGAGAAAGTCACCAACCAATACGCGCAAATCATGGACGGCTTTTTGGCCCTTTTGGAAGGCGGCGCGTTCTTCGAGAACCGCGAAATCACCTATTATGCCGACAAGCTATGCGTCACCCCGAAATACCTCTCCGAAGTGTCGAAGAAGGTGAGCGGTTTCCCCGCCAACTACTGGATTACGCGCTACACGGCATTGGAAATCAGCCGCTTGCTCCGCGACAAAAGCCTCACACTCACCGAAATCAGCGATAGGTTCAACTTCTCCTCGCCGTCGTATTTTACAAGGTACGTGCAGAAGTATTTGGGGACCAACCCGACGGATTTCAGGGAGTAGCCGAAAAAGTGTTTTTTGAAATCATCCCCGAAATTTGTGCAAAAGCGGATTGAGGGGATTGTCGTTATTTTGCGGAATAATTCAAACGCAATGAAAACCAAGACATTCATCGTGGCCACACTCGCCCTCCTGATGGCGACGGCCTGCCAAGGGCAAAACAACAAATCATCTAATAATCAAAGCAATATGAGCAAATCTATCGTCATCTTTTTCTCCCACGCCGGCGACAACTACAGCGTGGGCAACATCAAGGTGGGTAACACGAAAATCGTGGCCGACTACATCAGCGAAATCACCGGTGCCGACCAGTTTGAAATCGTCACGCACAAATACGACGGCATGGCCTACACGCCGCTCATCGAGTTGGCCAAGGCCGAGGCCAACCGTGGCGAGCTGCCGCCTTACGAAGGCACCGCTCCCGACCTGAGCCAATACGACACCGTCTATATCGGCGGTCCCGTGTGGTGGGGCACCTATCCGCAGGTGATGTTCACCCTGTTCAAGGACATCAACTTGGACGGCAAGACCGTCATCCCCTTCACCACCCACGAAGGCAGCGGGCTCGCCAGTTGCGTCAGCGACGTGAAGAAGGCGTTCCCGAAGGCCAACGTCACCAGTCAGTTCAGCATCTACGGCCACGAGGTGCGCAGCGGCAAGGCGAAGGTGGAGAAGTGGCTGAAAGGTTTGGGACATTGATTCACAAAAGGAATCCTCTTGTCAAGGCGTGACTTTTCGGAGTTGCGCCTTGAATTTTTGTCGGAGGTTTGCGGGAAATGATTATTTTTGCAGACTGAAACAAACAAGAATAGATGTCTGAAAACCAGAACATAGAATACAAGGAATCGTGGCGCACGGAGTACCTGAAATGGGTTTGCGGCTTTGCCAATGCCCAAGGAGGAACGATATATGTTGGCATGAACGACAAAGGAAAGGTGGTTGGTTTGCCCGATGTGGCAAAGCTGATGGAGGATATTCCGAACCAAATCCAATCGGGATTGGGTGTCGTGGCCGAGGTTAACAAACTGGTCAAGAACGGTTTGGATTATATCGAGATAAAGGTCAAACCGAGCAGCTATCCAGTAAGCTATCATGGTGAATACCACTATCGTATTGGCAGCACCAAGCAACAACTGACAGGGATGGCACTGTCGGAATTCATTATGCGCAAAACAGGTTTCCGATGGGAAGATGTCACGGTTGACGACATCTCTGTTGACGACTTGGACGATGAGAGTTTCAAGATATTCCGGCGTGAGGCTTTGAGAAGCCAGCGGATGACACGCGAGGAACTGGAAATCCCCAACGAGGAACTTTTAAGCAAGTTGCATCTGATGGCCGACGGCAAACTGAAGAGGTCGGCGGTATTGCTATTCCATAGCGACCCAAGTCGGGTTCAAACCGGTAGTTATGTGAAGATAGGCAGGTTCAGCGACGAGGTCGATTTGCTGTATCAGGACACTTTGGAAGACTCCTTGATTAAGATTGCCGACAAGGTGATCGACTTGATTTACCTGAAATATCTGAAGGCAAAAGTCACATACGAGCACGACAGAAGGGTTGAGACCTATCCGTTTGCGAGAGATGCCATCCGCGAGGCCGTCTATAACGCCATTGCCCACAATTGCTATATGTATGGAACCCCGATACAGATACGTATTGAAGATGAGGCCATCATCATCAGCAACCGTTGCATTTTGCCGGAAGGTTGGACGGTTGACACGCTGATGCAGCCCCATGATTCCATACCATACAATGAAAACATTGCCAATGTGTTCTATTATGCAGGATACATAGAGACGTGGGGACGAGGCATTCAGAAAATCTGCAAGGCATGTGCAGGAATTGGTGCTGATAACCCAAGATACGAATTAATTGGCAATGGTTTGCGTGTTCATTTTACTGCTTTGAAAAGCGCATTAATCGAAACTTCGCAATTTGATGAAGAAACGAAGTTGGGTGAAAAGTTGGGTGAAAAGTTGGGTGAAAAGTTGGGTGAAAAACGAAAGAGCATCATGCAATACTTGATTCACAATCCTTCCATCACGACGCTGCAGTTGTCGAAACTGCTCGGTATTAGCACTACGGCGGTAGATAACAACCTTAAATGGTTGAAAGAAAACGGTTTCATCAGTCGCGTTGGCCCAGCAAAAGGCGGCCATTGGGAGGTGGCTATTGAAAAATGAAGAATGATATAAGGCTAAAACATGTACGAAGTTAGCAACAAACCATTCCCGTTTTGGGGATCCGAAACAACAAGCAAAACTGGTCGCGACCCTTTGGCTGTGCAGAATAGCAGCGTAGTCATATATGACAATATGGTCAAAGGCGTAACAAACATGACCGTGCGAATTCGGTATAATGGTTTCTTCTGTTGGCTTATGACGTTTATCGCAGAAAGGCTTCAAGCAACCAATCCGTCAAAGATAGACAATCCTAAAGAACAAATCAAATATATCAGGCGAGGTGAACTTTTACTGGCTTACGCGATGCAATACAATTTCCCCTTGGTCAACGGTGTTAGCGGAAGTATATTTGCCCAAAAAAACGTCAATGCGGAGGTGCTAAACTTGGCAGAAGGGGCAGATATAGAAAACAAGCCGAAAGTCTATTGGCAAAATAGGTTGGGAGTATTTGGTCAGTATTTCATTGGGGTTTTAACCCAGCTAAAGCTGATTTTCTTGCCCGATGCCAACCATCTCACGTATAGGGTTACGTCTGAAGGACTGCGCTTGTGCAAAATCTTCCGTCAGTCGCTTTCAAAAAAACAAGAAGATTTGTTCTGGGACTCTATAAGTTCTGGACGAATTGGCAGAGACAAACTTACAGAATTCAAATGCATAGCCCTTCATCTTATTGATAATGAGGAGGAATTGTCTGAATACGAAAGTGTATTAAGCAAACCAGAACGACAGGATATAACAGGCCATGATATAAGTCATAGAATTTCAACCATCAAACTGCTGCTCAAATACATTCAGAATGAAGGAGCAAGTGTTGATAGACGGCAATTCGTTCTGTCGTTCCTTAAGAGTAATTTCCTTTCTGCTTTGGATTCTAATTTGGAGGTGACCGAAGAGCAACTTTCATGGTTCTTGTATGAACTGAACGAACTGTCACATGCTGCATACGAAGGACACCACTTTGCCCTGCTGTATTCTACCACAGAAGAACCGCAGCCACTTGATGCTGTGCTTGACAGACTGGAAAAAGGGTACAACGATTACAGTAATGCAGCAGTGGACAATTACGGCATATATGAACTTTACGAAGAATTGCAATCTTGCTATAAGGAGAAGGCTTATGGAGCAGTGATATATGTGGCTTCAAGATTGCTGGTAGCCCTTCACAAAGCGACCAACAAGCATCTTAACAAGTTGTTGGAATATGCGAATGACATATATGACGTTCATCATCCAGGTTTCGGTCCTTCACTTTTGATAAGACTGGTTGGCGATGAGAACAAGAAATGTGACTGGTCGTTTGCCGAGGATTGCATATATTCAGCTATCAATGAACATCTGCGGAGCTCGTATTCCAAGTCATCTATAGGTCAGGGTATTGTGCATAACTACATGGTTGACGATGGTTTGATATGGCAACTGAGGCGGCCAGACCCTATAAGGACTTCACCCCGTTTGCAGAATGTCCTGCAATACATAGAAGATATTAAGTGGATAGAAAGGAACGGTGACAATTATGCCATAACTGAACGTGGAATCCAAATACTGATGCAGCAATGATTGACCAGAGACAACTTATAAAAGAGATTCCATCAGGGAAGTTCCATTCAGCTGTGATGACTTCGTTCTCTATAAATCTCTATTATTGGGAAATACAACTGTTGAGGTCTTTGTCGGCAAAGGGCATCAATTTCGTTTCTGCTTTGGTTGATTCTGATTGTCTCTCAGACCAACTACTGAAGTTCAGCAAAGCTTTCAGCGGTAGAAGACCTTTGGATTTCAGCTTGCATGGTTATAAGATGAAGGGAGCTTTTCATCCCAAAATCCAGTTCTACGCAGGCAGGGAGAGCGTCTTGGTTCTGGTTGGATCGGGAAACTTAACGGTTATGGGACATGGAAGAAACCTTGAAGTGTGGTCACCTGTCATGGTTGAAAGTGTTGGAAGCCCAGCATACCCTTTCATTCGGAATGTCTGGAGCTATCTCAAGAGCCTCTATCAGGGGCTTGGGGAAGAAGCAGAGAATATTATCTACTCGATTGAAGAGAACTGTGATTTTCTCAGAAATGAGTATTACGAACATGTTACAGAGCATTTCATTGGGGAAGAAAGCATACGATTCTTCACGAACCAGTCCGTCTCTCTATATGAGCAATGCAGGGAATGGATAGGTAATGACACGATAAAGACAATAACTGTCATGTCGCCATTCTTTGATAGCAAAGCGGAACTCATAAAGGCTTTGTACAACCAATATAAACCCCAAGAGATTCAGCTGATTATTGAAGAAGGATTTGGATCTTTGCCTAAGTCAGGGAACATTCCTGATTATGTCAAGCTATACAAGTGGGATAAGATTGCCAAAACTTCTGAGAAAAGATACCAAGACTATTTCCATTCCAAATGCTTTTTCTTTGAGGGAGAGGCCAACCATTATATGCTATGCGGAAGTGCCAACGCTTCAGTAGCTGCATTTGGTTTGCCAGGGGTTATGCCAACAAATCATGAAGCCTGTGTAGGATTCAAGTCTCCCACGGCAGACTATTTCAAGATGACTGGTTTTGTTATGACAGATCCAATCAGTACAAGTGACATTAAGCAGACAGAAACACAAGATTCTACAAGTAGGCATGCGCCAATAACCCTATGGGTAAAGGAAGCTGCATACTTGTATAACAACTATGACATCTCTGTAGATAATTCCGCAGACGAGGTTGATGCCACCATTACATTTTATTCTGGGAACCGCAAAGCACTGCAAGTAGTTCACAAGAGAATGAAGCCTGGTGGCAATAAGATAAGTGGAGTATTCAAAGATGCAGTAAATCCGCTATATGTAGAGATAACAAATAGTAAAGGAGAACTGATTTCCAATCGTCAATTTGTTATCCCAACTGAGATTATGGAAGTGAATAACCCATCTCCAGAATCTGAATACAAGCGGAAAAGATACAGAGAAATCGAAGCCGGAAAGTTCATAAACGGCGAGGTTCTGCGTTTCATAGAGCAAATACTGAACGATACAGAAACTAAGCTATCAGCAAAGAGCAGTACTTTAACTATTGTTGATAAAACGATAGAGGATAAAGACGGTTATACCTTCAGTTCTGTGGCTGATTACTTGAAAGATGACGGCACTGGTATAACAGGTGACAGAGGTATGCGTAAGGGCGAAAAAACGGCATCCCAATCCTCAATGCTCTTTGATAGTATGATTTCGTATATATCCCGAAGTTCAAAGGAGAAGGAGGATGAGGATATCGACGAAGAAGAAACGGAAGATGTGCGGAAATCTGAAGGTATAGAGAAAAGCAAGTCCCAGAAGACAGCTGTCAGAACTCAAAAGAACGCTTCAGAAACTGAACAACGGATAAAAAAGATGTTTGACAAATACATCACTCATCTTGAAAGCATTGCCCTATCCGATAAGGTAGTCAAAAATGAAATTCCTCTGATGGAAACTCTGAAGAAATACATGACTGCCGTATTCTTCCTATACAGAACGTTCAGTTACAGGTATATTATTGAGAGTAGTGAAAGCGAGGAACGCTCACTAATAGAATTGAAGAGGTCTGCTTTGTATCAAAAAACGGCTACTGAATACTTCTATCGCCTTACCTCTCTGTTTGCATTGTATCTGATGAAATCCACACTACTGGCAGAAGAGAATAGTGTTATCAAGAAAAAGAATGAGTCATACAAACAGTATGCCTTTGAACTTTGTCTTGCCGTGTTCTCTATATGCGACTGGATAAATGAGGGTAATGAGGATTATCGGGATTGGGCATCAAATTATAAAGCAGCATCCTTGTTGACAATACAAAAAGCTCTTGATGTCAAAGTTAACGAGAACACTCCTACGAATGTCTTCAAACGGTTAGACAGGGCTATTCAAGAGTTGGACGGGTTCGATAAAGCAAGTATGCAGCAGTATATTCACAACAATGTAGCACTGCTCGCTGATGCCAATATACTATATCCTGATGGTGATATTCTCTGGTCGGACAAATTCGGATATGTTCAGCTCAAACAAATTAAACCCAACATGGCCTTACCATTAACAATTGCATTCAATTACGATAAAAAGCAAAAAGAGTATTGTCCAAACTATCGTTTCCTTTACGAGAAAAAAGTTTTGCTTCCCGTACTTCCCGTAAAACTTTAATGTCAGCGAGTAATAAACTACCTATATATCGTTATTAATTAAAGCTAATTAGCTTTAAATCAGAAATATGAAAACTATAATAATTAACGGAAGTCCGCGCGCCAAAGATTGCACAAACATCGCCTTGAGTGTGGTGGGTAGGGAAGTGGTTGAAACTAATGGCATTCACGCTTGAATTTATCCGAATTTTGAAACAAAATCCGCAAAAATGGAAAGCCCCATTTTTCGGATTTTTCGTTATTTTGCGGCAAATTTAAATCGATA
>CALFIT010000239.1 GCA_937877465.1 uncultured Bacteroidales bacterium
TACGCGCAGCACTCGAAGAAGACGCGCGAGCAATGGCGCGTCATGATCAACAACTATATCACGCGGCGGCGCAACCTGGTGTGCACCTTCGTGCTCGTCGATGCCCGCATCGAGCCGCAAAACAACGACTTGGGCTTCATCGAATGGCTTGGCGAGAACCGCGTGCCGTTCTGCATCGTCTTCACCAAGGCCGACAAGGTGTCGAAGGCCGAGGTGAGCAAGAACGTGGAGGCTTTCAAGGCGCGGCTGCTGGAAGAGTGGGAGGAGCTGCCGCCCGTCTTCGTCACCTCGTCGGAGACGCGGCAGGGCAGGGAAGAAGTGCTCGACTACATCGAGGCGCAAAACGCCGAGGTGGCCAGCTTGATGAACAGAAAAAAGAACAGTTAACCTTAATATTAACCTAAAAAAACTACAACCATGGGAATGTTAGTTTCTATCCTGATCGGCGCATTGGCAGGTGTCATCGCCGGTAAACTCATGAACTACGGCTTAGGCTTGATCTGGGCCATCATCGTCGGCGTGGTCGGCGGATTCTTAGGCAGCTGGCTCTTCAGCATCATCGGTCTCTCCGTCAGCGGTTCCTTCTGGGGACAGCTTTTGGTGGGCGTCGTGGGTGCCGTGGTGCTGCTGTGGCTTGTTTCGCTCATCAAGAAGAAATAAGTCGTACGCAAGCATAACGAAAGGCGGAGTGGTGGTTTCACCGCTCCGCCTTTTCCATTGGTGGGCGCCTCGTGGGGGCGCCTGTGGGGTCCTTATTCCTCTTTCTTCTTGCGTCGGCCGAGGAGGTAGGCGCCAGCCAAGCCTGCCAACAGCACGGCGCCATCGCCAAGCGGCAGATACCAGTCTTCGCCCGAGTTGTACACACCCGGCATCTCGACATTCAATGGTTCGTTGGTGGTGGCTCTGTTGAATTCGTCGTCGTCGAGGATGACGATTTGGGCTTTGGTTGGAGCCGCCATGAGCATCATGGTGGCTATGATCAAAAATGTCTTCTTTTTCATTGTTGTGTCGTGGTTTTATTGGATGATGATCTTCTGGGTTTTCAGTTCGTTGCCGCTCGCCATGCGGAGCACGTAGACGCCTTGGGCGAGGCTGTTGAGGTTGACGCGGCTTTGGCTGTCGGTCAGCTGGCTGCTGTAGACCGTGCGGCCCATGACGTCGACGACGTCTAAGCTGCCTTGGCCGTTGACGACCCACTCCGAGCCGTCGAAGAAGGCGAAGGTCGCTGAGCCTGTCGAAGCGCCGTCTTCTTGTTCTTCGATGCCGGTGAACTTGCCGATGACCACCTTGAAGCGCGACCTGTATTGGTCGACGAGGCCCTCGAAGCGGTAGCTGTCGTGGGTGAGCATGTCGACGGTGACACCGGTGATGTTGTCGACGAGGGTGAGCTCCTGGAAGTTGGCGTTGGCGGTGTTCCAGCTTAGGGTGTAGATGCCGTTTTCTTCGGCCCTGAACCACAGGGGTTGTGAGCCTTCGGTCATTTCGCTGAAGAGGATGCCGTAGTCTTCGTTGTCGTGGCGCAGCGAGATGCGGCCCTTACACGAACCCAAGCGCAGCTTCTGGGCGCCGCCGTATGTGGGACGGCCCACTTCGAGGACGGCGATGTTGTCGTTGCCATCTTCATCGTTGAGGATGAAGTTGATCAAGGGGTAGCTGGCGCGGCTGCCACGGAAATGCGTGCCAGCGGCAGGCTCGTTGCTACGCATGGCGTTGGTGAACTTGGCTTCGCCGTTGCCTCCCGTCGATTTGTTCACGCGGATGAAGAAGCCTTGGTGCATGTTGATGTCGCCCGTGGCTGCCAATGCGCCTCGTGAGGGCTGTTCGCCGGCCGTGCCTTGCACGTATTCGTCTAGCTCTGGGTCATAGATGCCGTAAGTCATCTTGCTTTCATCATCCCACAGGCTGCTGTTCTCCCAAGCGAATGCCGTGAAGTCCAAGTAGCTCTGGTAGGGGTTGCCGAGCAGGTTGTAGCCCGACAGGCCGCTCCATTCGTTGGCCTCGGTGTAGGTGACGGGGATGGTGATATCTCCGTTGTTGAGCGTGCCACGGTTCTGGAG
>CALFIT010000240.1 GCA_937877465.1 uncultured Bacteroidales bacterium
AACAAGCCACCTCTTTTGAGCGCTATGCCAAAGTGCTGGAGCAATTGGGCTTCCCGACGAAACCGCAGTTCACCAAACTCGACTATTCCTGTTTTTGCGAAACGCAAAAAGCGACAGAGGAGAATTGGATTGGCATTGCGCCTTTCGCCAAGCACGAGGCCAAGGTCTATCCAATGACAAAAATGGAGCAAGTCATCAGGACCTTGAACGAAAGGGAGAACACCACCATTTTCCTTTTTGGCGGCGGTGAAGAAGAAAGACGGCAGATTGCGGAGCTTTGCGCCAAATACCCAAACGTACAACCCGCCAAAAGTCAGCATGGTTTGAAAGGCGAACTTGCCCTAATGGGCCAATTGGACGTGATGCTCTCGATGGATTCGGCCAACATGCATTTGGCCTCGCTCGTCGGGACGCCCGTCGTTTCCATCTGGGGTGGCACGCATCCTTATGCCGGCTTCATGGGCTGGAAGCAAAAAACAAGCGACTGCGTGCAGCTGGATTTGCCATGCCGTCCCTGCTCTGTGTACGGCAACAAGCCCTGCATGCGCGGCGACTACGCCTGTATGAACGGCATCGCGCCGGAGCAAGTCATCGAAAAGCTAAGCCCTTATTTGAGATGAGTGCCTCTCCCATCGCGGCCATGTTCGACCGCATCTCGCCCCATTACGACCGGCTCAACCACGGGCTTTCGCTCAACATCGACAAGCTGTGGCGGCGCAAGACGGCCCGACTCGTTGCGAAAAGCCAGCCCCAAACCATCCTCGACCTCGCCACTGGCACGGCAGACTTGGCCATCGCCTTGGCACGGCACAACCCACAAGCCCACATCACAGGCGTGGATTTCTCAGAAAAGATGCTTGCCATTGGAAGAGCGAAAGTAAAGAAGCAACACCTTGAAAACCAGATAGAACTGTTGCAAGGCGACGCTGCTTCCTTGCCTTTCGGCGACGACAGTTTCGATGCCATCACTTGTGCCTTCGGCGTGCGCAACTTCGAGCTTTTGGACAAAGGCCTTTCGGAAATCGGTCGGGTCTTGAAACCCGATGGACAAGCCTTCATCTTGGAATTCTCGATGCCCAAGAAGTTCCCTGTCAAGCAACTTTACAGCTTCTATTTCAGGCACATCCTGCCGAAAATCGGGAAATGGGTCTCAAAAGAAGGCGGTGCCTACGCCTACCTGCCCAAGTCTGTGGAACATTTCCCGAAGCCAGATGATTTCATGCATTTGTTGGCCGAGAACGATTTGGGGAACGTCAAGGTCCGAAGCCTCGCTTTCGGCATCGCCATGCTATACTCCGCCGTCAAAATCCATTGATATTCCATTTTTTCCTATTTTTGCAGCCCGATTCCCGCAATAAAAGCGGACGAACCTCGTTTTAATGACAATCAAAATTTTGCGTAACTTGAAAAAAGCAATGAAAATATTGGCTATCGCACTCATGCTCAGCGTTATAGTCGTTCCAGCACAAGCCCAAAGAAGGGCCGTCAGATATTTGGCCAACTACGAGAACGAGCCGTATCATTTCGGTTTCCTGTTGGCTTTCAACCAGATGAGCTATACCGTCAAGACCACGGAAGACTACCAGAACATGCCTTTGGCCGCCGATGCCTGGCCCAGCGGGCCTTACAGCGTTTCGACCACCCAAAACCTTTACGTCTACAACGTGGAGACACAGCAGACGCCCGGCTTCACTGTGGGCATCATCGGGAGCAAACGCCTCGGCCGGTATTTCGACCTGCGACTCATCCCCTCGCTGAGTTTCAGCGAGCGCAAGCTGCGCTACGACATCGCCATCAAGGGCAAGGACGGCAGCATCGACATGAAATCCATGACCAAATCGATAGGCACGACCTTCGTGGAGTTTCCGCTCAACGTCAAATACCGCTCGAAACGCTACAACAACATAGGCGCCTACGTCATGGGCGGCATCAACCCTAAGCTCGACCTCGCGTCGCAAAAGGACAACAAGGAAACGGGAGCCGACGGCCAGGAGTTCATCAACAACTTGGTCACCAAGCGTTTCGACGTGGCGGGCGAGCTCGGTGCCGGTTTCGACTTCTACAACCAATGGTTCAAGATGGGTGTCGAGGTCAAGATGAGCTACGGCATCCTCGACATCGTGAAGAGCGAGGCCTTCATCTACACCGCCCCCATCGACCAGTTGCGCAACAAACTATTCCAAGTGTCGCTGATATTCGAATAGAACAGCGATTCTATCTTATTAAAAAACAGCATTTTAGAAAAATATACACAAATTTCTCGCGAAAAGCATTGTTGGTACGGAAATTTTGTCTACTTTTGCACCGTCAAAAAACGACACAAACTGGTCTCTTCGTCTAGTCTGGTCAGGACGTCAGGTTTTCATCCTGGTAACTCGGGTTCAAATCCCGGAGAGACTACCAACCAAGCCCGCCAAAAGGTGGGCTTTTCTATTATTACACCATGAAGCTACAAGTCGTCATCAGCAACCAATACGACCCTTTCCTCAACCGCGCCGTTGAGCAATATCTCACTGAAAACCAAGCGGAAGACACCGTCACGATGTACCTCTGGAAAAACCAGCAGACCGTGGTCATCGGCTACAACCAGAACCCTTATTCCGAATGCAACGTGCAGCTGCTTTTGGACGAGGGCGGCCACCTCATGCGGCGCGGCACAGGCGGCGGCGCGGTCTACCACGACTTGGGCAACATCAACTTCTCGTTCATCGCCGACAAACGGCTGTATGACGTGAAGAAGCAACTGTCTGTCATCCAAGACGCTTTGCTGGCTTACGGCTTGCAGACCGAGATTTCGGGGCGCAACGACCTCACCTACCAAGGGCGCAAGTTCTCCGGCAACGCCTTCGCGAAAGGGCTACGCAACCACCTGCACCACGGCACCATCCTCATCAAGACCGACGGCGCAATGATGCAACGCTATCTCATCGTCGATAAGGCCAAGCTACTGAAAAACGGCGTGAAGAGCGTGGCCAGCCGTGTCGTCAACCTCAGCGAGGCCGCACCCGAACTGACCTCCGAAAACATCAAGCAGCCGCTCGTCCGCTCCTTCGAAAAGGTCTATGGCGGCCCAGCCGAGGTCCTGGATTTCGACACCTTGATTCATACGCCCGAAGTGCAAGCCATCGCGTCGGAAATCTCGTCCCAAGATTTCCTCTTTGGCCGCTGGGAGCAATTCAAGACCTCCAAAAAAGGCCGATTCCTTTGGGGCGGCGTGGAGATAGCCCTCAAAATCGACGAGGCAAAATCCGTCATCACCGAGGCTCAGATTGCCTCCGACTGCCTTGACACTGAGATCGTTGACCAAGCGGAGAGACTGCTGAGAGGATGCAGCACCAAAACCGCTCCGGTTTTCGACAAAAGCAACGAAATCCTCCAAGACATCATAGATTTGGTTTACGGCTGAACAAATATTCGTATTTTTGCAGCCCAATTCGAGGCTCCATCAAGCCCCATAACTGAACAACTGCAAACTGATAACTGTCAACTGACAACTGAATGAAATACTTCCTTCTCCCCTTGGGCTGCCAAATGAACCTCAGCGACACCGAGCGCGTGCGCACGGTGCTGCGCGGCATGGGCTTCGTCGAGACCGACAACGAAGACGATGCCACCATCCTCGGCATCATCGCCTGCTCGGTCAGGCAGAAAGGCATCGACAAGGTGTATGGCCGCATCGAGAAATGGAACGCCATGAAGCACCGCCAGAGCGTCATCACCTTCGTGTCGGGCTGCGTGCTGCCCGCCGACCGCCTGCGTTTCCTCAAGCTCTTCGACTTAGTCTTCCCGATGAACGACCTGCCCAAACTGCCCGACATGATCCGTCAATACGGCATCGTCACCCCCGCCTCGCTGAAATACGGAGAAGAGATTGAGATACAGCCCGTCATCAAGCCCGTCGCGCCATTGTTCCACAAGGACGACAAGATCAACCCGTCGGCCAACATGGAGCGTTTTTGGTCGATAACGCCGACGCAAACATCTGATTTCGAGGCCTTCATCCCCATCCAGAACGGCTGCAACAAGTTCTGCACCTACTGCGCTGTACCCTACACCCGTGGCCGCGAGGTGTCGCGCCCCTCGGAGGAAATCTTGGCCGAACTGAAAGGCTTGGTCGAGAAAGGCTACAAGAGCATCACCCTTTTGGGCCAGAACGTCAACTCCTACGGCTTGGACAAGAAAGGCGAAGAGATTGACTTCACGGAGCTTTTGCGTCGCATCGGCGAGTTCGGGAAGGACAGCGGCAAGGAGTTTTGGGTGTATTACACCGCGCCGCATCCCCGCGACATGAAAGACGACGTCATCGAGGTGATGGCACAATACGACTGCCTCGGCAAGCAGATCCACATCCCCATCCAGAGCGGCGACGAGAACATGCTGCAACGCATGAACCGCCACCACGACTTGGCCACTTACCGCCACATCATCGAGACCATCCACGAGAAGCTGCCCACCGCCACCATCTTCACCGACATCATCGTGGGCTTCACGCACGAGACCGAGGAGGAGTTTGAGAACACGCGCAAGGCAATGGAGGAGTTCAAGTACAACATGGCGTTCATCGCGCAATACAGCGTGCGTCCGGGCGCCGTGGCCTCGCAATGGGAAGACGACGTGCCCAAGGAGGTGAAGCGCGAGCGTTACCACCGCCTTACCGAGGAACTGATGAAACACAGCCTCGTCTACAACCAGAACCTGATTGGCACGACGGTGAAGATGCTCGTCGAGAGCCACGACCGCAAGAGCGGCTACCTCACCGGCCACACCGAAGGCAAGATCGTCATCCGCTTCGCCTCCACCGACAAGAGCCTCATCGGGCAAATCGTGAACGTCAAGGTGACTTCGGCTTCGCCGCTGTCGATTGAGGGGGAGTTGGTTTAGAGTTTAGAATTTAGAGTTTAGATGAGGAAATAATAAGAGGTGATGAAGATTGCGTTTAAGACATTGGGTTGCCGCGTCAACCTATATGAAACCGATGCCTTGGCCTCGCGCTTCAAGGCGGCGGGCTATGCCATCGCCGAAAGCGATGAGGATGCCGATGCCTTCGTCATCAACACCTGCACCGTCACCAACACGAGCGACCAGAAATGTCGCCAAGCCATCCGCCAAATCAGGAGGAAACACCCCGAGGCGCTGGTTGTCGTCACGGGCTGCATGGTCAACCACAGGAAAGCGGAACTGCTGCAATCGGGCATTGCCGACTATGTCATTGACAATGAACGGAAATCGGCCCTCTTCGACATCGTGGACGAGCATTTCCGCAACGGACACAGCGACCCCGAAGGTTACGACCGCGACCTGTTCAGCTACCAGCCCGCCTTCGACACCTTCCACACCCGTAGCCTCATCAAGATCCACGACGGCTGCAACAACTTCTGCTCCTACTGCATCATCCCGATGGTGCGCGGCAGGGCGACAAGCCGTCCCGCCAACGACATCTACAATAACGTGCGCGAAGTGGTCGGCCACGGCTTCAAGGAAGTCGTGCTGACCGGCGTCAACATGGGGCGTTACCATTACGAAGACACTAATTTCGAGCGACTTGTGGAGAATATCCTGTCGATCGACGGCGACTTCCGCGTGCGCGTCTCCTCCATCGAGCCGGACCAGTTCTCAGACCATTTCTTAGCCTTGTTGCAACACGAGAAGTTGGCCCCGCACATGCACATCTGCCTGCAAAGCGGCTCCGACGACACCCTGCGACGAATGCACCGCTTCTACACCGTCGGCCAGTTCCGCGACATGTGCCAGCGCATCACGGCCGTGCGCCCCGACTTCAACCTCACCACCGACATCATCGTGGGCTTCCCCGGCGAGACCGAACAGACCTTCAACGAAAGCTGCGACTTCGCCCGCGAAATCGGATTCAGTCACATCCACACCTTCAAATACTCGGTACGCAACGGCACCAAGGCCGCCACGATGCCCGGCCAAGTACACGAAAGCATCAAGACGGAACGCAGCGAGGTGATGCGGCAAATCTCGTTGGAGAACAAGACCAAGTATTTCGAGCAGATGAAAGGCAAAATACAGCGGATGCTCATAGAGCGCATCGACGGCAGAGGCATCGCACGAGGCTACGGCGAGCATTACCTCCCCATCGAACTGAAAGGCCCCGCCGAGCGCAACACCTTTATTAATATACGCCTCGGCGAGATCATCCATCGCGGCAACGAAGACAAGATGGCGTTTGTGGGAGTTGAGAGTTTAGAGTTGAGAGTTTAGAGTTGTTCGGTCGACGCTTTGCGTCATTGCGAGGAACGAAGCAATCCAGATTGGGAGTTGAGAGTTTAGAGTTTAGAGTTGGGGATTTGGCTGTATTGTGTATTGAATATCAGAGTTTTATTTATCGATAAGAAAAAATTTCAAATAATCGGTTGGCAATTCACAGAAAAGTTGTAATTTTGCAGCCCGAATAAAAAGGAAAGTATAAGCAATAAGGAATAAGAGATATGGCAAATCACAAAGATGCAATCAAGAGAATCCGTCAGACAGAGAAAAGACGTTTGCACAATCGTTACTACGCCAAGAACATGCGTAACGAAGTCAAGAAATTCAGGGCTTTGACCGACAAGTCGGCAGCTGAAAGCCAGCTCCCGAAGCTGTATTCCATCATCGACAAGGTGGCCAAGCGCGGCATCATCCACAAGAACAAAGCCGCCAACCTGAAGTCGAAGCTGACGAAGTTCACGAACAAATTGGCATAATTGGAAGTTTTATTCATACATGTTGGTGCCTCTTCTATCATTAGGAGAGGCTTTTTTGGTTGAAGCAACCCGAAAATCCGTATCTTTGCCCCTGACAACCTCAACGAAATGAGCACCGAGAAGAAATCCATCAAGGAATGGGCCGAAGACGACCGCCCACGCGAGAAGATGATTGCCAAAGGCAAGTCAGCGCTCAGCAACGCCGAGCTCATCGCCATCCTCATCGGGTCGGGCAACAATGAAATGTCGGCGGTGGAATTGTCGCGCGTCATCTTGGACAGCGTCGGCAACAACCTCATCACCCTCTCCGACCTCACCTTGGACGACCTGATGCGGCACAAGGGCATCGGCGAAGCCAAGGCCATCACCATCATGGCCGCCCTCGAACTGGGCAAACGCCGCCGTAGCGCCGAAGCCAGCCAGAAAACCACCCTTGGAAACTCCGCCGACTGCTACGAACGCCTCCTGCCCTACGTCGACGACATGCGGCAAGAGCATTTCATCATCATCTACCTCAACCAGAAGCAATACGTGCTGAAGACCGAATGCGTCAGCAACGGCGGCGTCACCCACGCCATCGCCGACCCCAAAGTCATCTTCCGCAACGCCATCAGCATGGGTGCCACCGCACTCGTCATGGCCCACAACCACCCCTCGGGCAACCCCACGCCCAGCGTGGAGGACCGCCAACTGACCAAGAAATTCATCTCAGCCGGAAAACTGTTGGACGTCAAAATCATCGACCACATCATCATCGGCAACGAACACTACTACAGCTTCCGCGACAACGGAGAAATGAACCTCTGAAAACCCAACACCCATGAAACTCGTCACCGTCATCGGGGCTCGTCCCCAAATCATCAAGGCCGCCGCACTGAGTCGCGCCATCCGAAACCATTACGCCGACCAAATACGGGAAGTCATCGTCCACACGGGGCAGCACTACGACGACAACATGTCGCAGGTGTTCTTCGACGAGCTGCAAATCCCACGTCCCGACTACAACCTCAACGTCGGCTCGGCCTCGCACGGCGTGCAGACCGCCCGCATGACGGAAGGCATCGAGGACATATTAATAAAGGAGCGTCCCGACTTCATCGTCCTCTACGGCGACACCAACTCGACCCTTGCTGGTGCCATTGCCGCCGCCAAGATCCATGTGCCCATCGTCCACATCGAGGCCGGGCTGCGCTCGTTCAACAAGGCCATGCCCGAAGAAATCAACCGCATCGTGTGCGACCACTGCTCCACCCTGCTCTTCACGCCCACGAAAGCAGGCTTGGAGAACTTGAAACACGAAGGGTTCCCGATGGGCAATGAAAGACCCTATACCATCGACAACCCGAAGGTCTACCATTGCGGCGACATCATGTACGACAACAGCCTGCATTTCGCCGACATCGCCGAAGCGAAAACCAACATTATCAAGCGATTGGAGTTAGTTGACAAGCCATACATTTTGGCCACCATCCATCGCGACACCAACACCGACCGTCCCGAAAGGCTTGGCGCGATTTTCAAGGCCATGCTCCAACTTGCCGAGGAAAGCCCCATCGTGCTGCCGCTACATCCCAGGACAGCCAAACTTTTGAAGACCAACCTTGACGAAAACCTGCAAAAACAAATTTACAGTAGCCAGAATATCAAGCTGATACCACCTGTATCGTTTTTGGAGATGATTGCTTTAGAACGGCATTCCCAGCTCGTCATGACCGACTCGGGCGGCGTGCAGAAAGAAGCCTATTTCTTCAAGAAGCCTTGCATCATCCTCAGGCCCGAAACCGAATGGGTGGAAATCGTGCAGACTGGCAACGCCATCCTCACCGATGCCGACGAAGGGCGCATCATGCAGGCTTGGCAGCACTTCGAGAGCCATCCCGCCACCAATTTTCCCCCAATTTTCGGCGACGGCCACGCGGCGGAGTTCATGCTCAGTAGGATTCTTGAATGCTGTGCATGTCATTCCAAGCCCGACCTTTTATAGATTCCAGTCGCGCATGCCTCTGCAAGGAATGACATAAAAGGTCGGGCTGACAGGAATCTATGCACGGCATTCAAAATAATTTTCGTGTAAACCGTTGTAGATTAAGAAAAAATCCGTACCTTTGCACCCGCTATTGAAGCACACAACTATTACAAATTAAACATTTAATAATCAAACAGTTATGAATCAGTACGAAACCGTTTTCATTTTAACTCCCGTTTTGTCTGACGAACAGATGAAGGAAGCGGTAAAGAAGTATGAAGATCAGCTGACCAAAAACGGGGCAGAGATCGTTCATGAAGAGAACTGGGGCATGCGCAAGCTCGCCTATCCCATCCAGAAGAAGTCCACGGGCTTCTACCAACTCATCGAGTACAAGGCCGAGGGCAATGTCATCGCCGATGTCGAAACCGAACTGAAGCGCGACGAGCGCGTCATGCGTTTCCTCACCGTGAAGCTCGACAAGCACGCCATCGCCTACAACGAGAAGAAACGCAACAAGAAAGCCGAAGCCGCCGCTGCCGAAGCTCAAGCCTAATGTCGAACAACTAAAAAAGAAGAAAAATGGCACAAGTGAACAACAACAACGACATCAAATACTTGACTCCCATCGCGGTGGACACCAAGAGAAAGAAATACTGCCGCTTCAAGAAGAACCGCATCAAGTACATCGACTACAAAGACGCCGACTTCTTGCTGAAGTTCGTCAACGAGCAAGGCAAGATCCTGCCTCGCCGCATCACCGGCACTTCAATGAAATACCAGCGCAAGGTTGCCCAAGCCGTCAAGCGTGCCCGCCACCTCGCCCTGATGCCATTCGTAGCAGATTGTTTGAAATAATTTGAAGGAGGACAACACATGGATATCATTCTGAAACAAGACGTCAACAACTTAGGATATAAGAACGACATCGTAAGCGTGAAGCCCGGCTACGGCCGCAACTACCTCATCCCGCAAGGCTACGCCATCCTCGCCACCGAGCGCAACCGCAAGATCTTGGCCGAGGAAATGCGCCAACAAGCCCACAAGGAACAGAAAATCAAGGACGAAGCCCTTGAGAAGGCCAAGGCTCTCGAAGGCCTGAAGCTGCAAATCCCCGCCAAGGCTGCCGCCACGGGCAAGATTTTCGGCTCGGTCAACACCATCATGATCGCCAATGCCATCAAGGAAGCCACCGGCATCGAGGTGGATCGCAAGCACATCGTCCTCAACGAAGACGCCATCAAGGAAGTGGGCGAATACACCGCCAAGCTGAGACTCCACAAAGAGGTGGCCGTCGACATCGACTTCAATGTCTTCGCCGAATAAGCAACCATTGATATTTTCACAAATTTTGGCTGTCCCAATGCACGGGGCAGCCATTTTTCGTATTTTTGTGGACGCTCTGCGTCAAAAAAGGAACCCTTATGATTACCAAGAACACCATTAAAACGATAGCTTCGCTGAAGCAGCAGAAGTTCCGCAAGGAGCAAGGGCTTTTCGTCGTGGAAGGCCGCAAGATGGTCGAAGAGCTGCTCAGCTCCGACTTCGAGACGGTGGGGCTTTACGCCACCGAGGCCTTTTTGTCCGGCCATCCCGCATTTGCCGGCGCCGAACCCGTCAGCACGGTGCAGATGGAACAGATGAGCGGGTTAGACACGCCACCGGGCATCCTCGCCGTGGCGAAAATCCCGACGCAAGGCGAAATCAGGACCTCCTCGCGCTTCGTGTTGGCCTTGGACGGCATCGCCAACCCCGGCAACATGGGCACGCTCATCCGCACGGCGGAGTGGTTCGGCATCGGCGACATGGTGTGCAGCCCCGACTGTGTGGAGATTTGGAACCCCAAGGTGGTCCAAGCCACGATGGGTTCGCTGTTCAGGGTCAAGGTTTGGGAGGCCGACCTCCCGCCCTATCTCCTGCAAGCCCGAAGCGAAGGCAAGGCCATCTACGGGGCTTTGCTTGAAGGCGAGAACCTGTTTGGGATGCGCGAGAAGCCCGAAGGCATCATCGTCATCGGGAGCGAGTCGCACGGCATCCGAGCGGAGGTGTTGCCTTGCATCACGCATCCCGTGACCATCCCTCGCGTGGGCGACAGCGTCACCGAATCGCTCAACGCGGCTGTGGCTGGAGGTATTATCATGGCTGAACTGACAAGATAGTATTTGCGCAAAGCGGGTCACCGAACCCGACAAACAAAAAAATCCGCCCCAAGAAAGGAGCGGATTTTTTCGTTGTTCCCAAGGGAACCTTTTCTTACTTGGTGATGACCACGCGCTGCACGCTGTTGTTGCCGCTCATGTCATAGACGCTGAAGAAGTAGACTCCGGCTTCCATGTCGAGGGTGAGGGTCGTGCTGAAGCCGTTGAGCTTCTCGATGCGCACCAACTGGCCGGCCACGTTGTAGATGGCCACCGCGCTCAGGTTGTCGCCTTCGAGGGTGACAACGTTAGTGGCGGGGTTAGGATAGATGTTGGCCATTTGTTCGGCGTTCTCCTCCACGGCAGTGATGTCGGCATAGAGGGTGACGGGGATTTCGACGTGAGGCAGTTCCTCATCGTTGGTGTTGATGACCAAAGTGGCTTCGTAGTTGCCCTCTTCGAGGCCGATGGTGTTGAGGCTGAGGGTAATGACATCGCTCTGGCCGCCCATGATGGAGCCTTCGGTCTTGTTGATGGAGGCCCAAGTGGCGGGGATGAGTTCGCCTTGGCAGTTGACGGTGATGAGCCATGCGCCGCCGAAGCTGCCAGCGCTATAGCAGTGGCTGAAGCTATTGCCGCTGGTGCTGAGCCAGTTGCCGTCTTGTTCTTCGCCATATTCACCACCGTCCATGGTCATGGGATATTCATTAGCGGCTTGGAGCAGCTCGACGGTAGCCCACATGGCTTGACCGGTCATATAGACGTCTTCGTCAAACTCGGCTTCGAGCCAAGTACCCAATTGGGTGGAGGTGAGGGTCTTCTCGGCAAGGAGTTCACCGGGTTGGTTGTGGAGGCCTTGGCCGTAGATGCGGAAGGTGTAGTGGTTGTCGGCCGACTTGTATTGCGAACCGATGTAATACTTCACCGAGGTGATCTTCATACCCATGGCAGCGCCGGCGTAAGCCGTGGCAGGCAGGCGGATACCCATCTCACGGAGATATTCGGCAGAGGAGCCGATGCCGTTACCTTCTTCACCATTGTGGTAGTAAAGGTCGGTGGTCTGGGTGCCTTCGCCGCCTTGACCGAAGTCGAGCCAGCCGGCCCAGTCGCCTATGGAGTTGCCGCTGTTGTCGATGGTGACGTCAACCGTGGTCATGTCGTCTTCGCCGAGGGTCTCGTGGATTTCCATGGGGTCGATGGTCAGCACGGGAGCACTTTCGCCACCGATCTTCTTGAAGCTGAAGTTGTCGAGATAGTACTCGGAAGTGGCGGCGTTCTCAGGCGGATAGAAGTCCATGGCGCCGAGGGTGCGGCCCACCACGTTGTTGCCGAAGCTGTCCAAGCTCCACTGCCATTCGCAGACGAGGATTTCATCTTCACCAGGAGCGGTGTAGTAGTAGCGGGCGATGTCGGTGTCGGTATCGACATTCAGGCGGAAGTGCATCCAAGCGTCATACACGCAAGGCACGTCGGCGGTACCGTTGCTACCAGCATGGATGGTGCCGTGACCGGGGGCTTGGGTCGAGTTCTGACCATCGTTGGTCATGTGCAGATAGCACTGCATGGCCCAAGTGCTGTTGCTGCCGGCAAAGTGGTGCAGGATGTTGAAGTAGCCGTTCTTGCCTTCGGGGACGAGGATGTCGAACTCGAGGTCATAGTTGCCATTCTCTTCGTCGCCAAGGAGAAGGACTTGGTCGTTGCCATAGGTGAGGTGACCGCATTGGGTGCCGTCGAAGTCGGCCACAACGCCGTCTTCGGCGCCGCCGGGAGCGTTGCTCCAAGTGGTCCACCAGTCGTGACCGGCAGCAATGCCTTCAACAGCAATCTTGTTGCCCACGGTGTACTCCTCGAAAGGATCGAAGATCAGCACCTCGTCGTTGCTTTGCAGCGTGACTTCAAGGTTGTCGAGATAATACTCGGAAGTGGCGGCATTCTCAGGCGGATAGAAGTCCATGGCACCGAGGACGCGGTCGGTAACGTTTTCGCCGAAGCTGTCCAAGCTCCATTGCCATTCGGCATAGAGTTCTTCGGCTTCGCCAACCACATTGAAGTAAAGTTGGGCAACGTCGTTGTCGGCATCGACATGAACGCGGAAGTGCATCCAAGCGTCGTAGACACAAGGCAGGTCGCAGGTGCCGTTGCTACCGGCGTGAACCGTGCCGTGGCCAGGGGCCTGAGTCGAGTTCTGACCGTCGTTGGTCATGTGCATGTAAACCTGGATGGCCCAAGTGCTGTTGCTGCCAGCGAAGTGGTGCAGCACGTTGAAGTAACCATTCTTGCCTTCAGGAACGTAGGCATCAAATTCGAGGTCGTAAACGCCCGTCGAGTGGTCGCCAAGTTGGACGACTTGGTCGTTGCCATAGGTGAAGTGGGCGGCCATCGAGCCACCAGCTTCATCAAACACACCATCCTCTGAGCCGCCGGGAGCGTTGCTCCAAGTGGTCCAAGGATCACCGTAGGTTTGAGCGATCTTAGCGCCGGCCACGCCGTCGTTGAAATCATAGCTCAACTGAGCGAAAGCATTGCCGCAAACAAAGGCAATCATCGCAATGAGTAAAGATACTTTTTTCATTTGATTGAAATTTTTAGTTAGTATTAAGTGAATTGTAACGTCGAAAGAACGTGCGAAAAACGCGCTGCAAATATAATCATTTTTTGGTTGATACAAGGGGATTGAGATTTTTTTTGGTTTAGAGTTGAGAGTTTAGTGTTTAGAGTAGTTGGAAGTTTGGTGTTAGGAGGTTGGAGGTAGAAGTTAGGCGATTGGTGTTTTTGGCTGGGAGTTAGGCGGGCTGTAGTTTAGTTTGTGTTATTTTGGCCGTTAAACCAAACCGTCAACAAATCGGCTATGGCATTCACGAACGATTGGGCTTGAGGATAGAGTTCGTCTACGGTTTCCAACGTGTGGCGGATAAAATCATCGTAATCGCCCGTCGTGCGTTTTGCATACAGCCTGCTATAAAACCTACCTTGTTCTTGCGTCAGCATTCCAGTCAGCACAAAATTCAGTCCCAACTGCTGCCTTACACCTTCATGCGTCTTGGCCTCAATATGGTAAGCTGTCAAGATGGCCCTTGCAGCATAGTAACAAGCATAATACATCCTGTTGACAGCCGTGTTGTAGAATCCGTTCTCGCGATGGCTTTTCACCTCCGAGAGCGTTTTC
>CALFIT010000241.1 GCA_937877465.1 uncultured Bacteroidales bacterium
TCAAGCCGCTCGTTGCTCAGGTGGAAGGTGCCCACGGTTTCCGTCGACTTCGACTTGTGGGTGAAAGCCAACTTATAAAGCTCGATGTTCTTCGGACGGAAGCCAAAGGTGTTGCGGATGTAGTCGGAAAGGGCCTGTGAGTCGGGGTCTAAGTGGGAAAAAAGGGATGACAGCGCCATTTTAGGAACCTAAAAATCAGTACTTCTTGAAGATCAAGGTGGCGTTTTGTCCGCCAAAGCCAAAGGAATTGCTGAGGGCGTAATGGATTTCGCGATGGCGTGCCTTGTTGAAGGTGAAGTCGAGGCGGTTGTCGATTTGCGGGTCGTCGTCGAAATGGTTGATGGTAGGCGGTATGATGCCGTGCTTGAGGGCCAAGATGCTGGCGACGGCCTCGATGGCGCCTGCGCCACCGAGCAGATGACCCGTCATCGATTTGGTGGAGTTGATGCTGATGTCGTAGGCGTGTTCGCCAAACACGGCCTTGATGGCAATAGGTTCGGCCACGTCGCCCACGGGTGTCGAGGTGCCGTGCGTGTTGATGTGGTCGATGGCTTCGGGGGCGAGACCCGCGTCGTCCAAGGCGCGTTGCATGCTCAGGATGCCGCCCTTGCCATCGGGATGCGGCGCGGTGATGTGGTAGGCATCGGCAGAGGCTCCTGCCCCGACCACCTCGGCATAAATCTTCGCGCCACGCGCCACGGCGTGCTCATATTCTTCGAGTACGAGGCTGCCCGCACCTTCGCCCATAACGAAGCCGTCGCGGTTGAGGTCGAACGGACGCGAGGCCGTCAGCGGGTCGTCGTTGCGCGTCGAGAGGGCCTTCATCGCGTTAAACCCTCCGATGCCGCACTCGCCAATGGCGGCTCCAGCGCCACCAGCAATGACGACCTTGCTCCTGCCATAGCGGATGATGTCGAAAGCCGACATGACCGCGTGCGCTGATGAGGCGCAAGCCGACACCGTGGCGAAGTTGGGACCGCGGAAGCCGTACTTAATGGAAACAACACCGCCCGGCATGTTGGCTATCATCTTGGTGATGAGGAAGGGACTGAAACGCGGCGTGCCGTCGCCATTGAGGAAGAACTCCTTCATCTCGTTGAAGAAATGGTTGACACCGCCGATGCCGGAGGTCAACAGCACACCCACATCGTCGTAGTCGGTGTTTTCGGGCGTGATGCCTGAGTCGGCAATGGCCTCGTCGGCAGCCACAATGTCGAACTGGGCGAACAAGTCGTATTTGCGTGCCGTCTTCTTGTCGAAGAAGTCGTCGGGGTTGTAGCCCTTCACCTCGCAGGCAAAATGCGTCTTGTACAAAGCAGAATCGAAACGGGTAATCTCACCTGCTCCGTTCTTGCCGCTCACCAAACCTTCCCAGAAATCCTTGACGGTGTTTCCAATAGGGGTGATGGCTCCAAGGCCTGTGACGACTACGCGTTTCGATTCCATCTAAATCTTATCGTTTTCCAAAAACTGAAAATCAGTTGTTTTCAGCACGCATCTTTTCGATGAGTTTCACGACATCACCGACGGTTTGGATGCTTTCTTGCTGGTCATCCGGGATGGAGAGGTTGAAGCTCTTCTCGAATTCCATCATCAGTTCAACGGTGTCCAACGAATCGGCACCAAGGTCGTTGGTGAAGCTTGCTTCCATAGTGACTTCCGAAGGATCAACGCCCAATTTCTCGGCAATGATCGGAACGATTTCATTCAAAATTTCTTGCATAGTTCTCAATTTTTAGTGAATAAATAAAACTCGTTTTCGGCGGCAAAAGTACAATTTTTTTCAATACGGTGCATTTTTTTCGTTTTTTTGGCGTTTTGCCGACAAAAACGTCCCCATTCAAGTTATTCTTTGTATTTTTACACCATAAAAACCAACCCTATGGAAAACACGGAGAAAAAACTCTTCCTCTTGGATGCTTACGCATTGATTTACAGGGCTTTCTTTGCCTTGAACAAGAACCCGCGCATCAACTCGAAAGGACTCAACACCTCGGCGGTGATGGGCTTCCTCAACTCGCTTTACGAGATCCTGCAAAAAGAGAAACCGACGCATATCGGCGTGGCCTTCGACGTGGCCGGCACCGCGCAACGGCAGGCCGAATACAGCGACTACAAGGCCAACCGCGAGAAGATGCCCGACGACCTGCGCGACGCCATACCTTATATAATAAGGCTCATCGAGGCCTTCAACATCCCCATCTATGGCGTGGAAGGCTATGAGGCCGACGACGTGATTGGCACTCTGTCGAAAAAGGCTGAGCAACAAGGATTTATGACCTATATGATGACCCCCGACAAGGACTTCGGGCAACTCGTCACCGACCGCGTCTTGCTCTACAAACCGGCCAAGTTCGGCGAGCCGGCACAGGTTTGGGGTCCGAAAGAAGTCTGCCAACGCTACGGCATCAACGAGCCGAAGCAACTCATCGACATCCTTGGGCTTTGGGGCGATGCCGCCGACAACATCCCCGGCATCCCCGGCATCGGCGAGAAGACCGCCGCACAATTGGTGCAGAGATACGGCAGCGTGGAAAACCTCATCGCCCACGCCGACGAGCTGAAAGGCAAGCAGAAAGAGAACGTGATTGCGTTTGCCGAGCAAGGACTGATGTCGAAGGCGTTGGCTACCATCAACTTGGAGGTGCCCGTCGAGTTTGACGAGGAGGAACTGCGTGCCAAGGAACCCGACCTGCCCGCGCTGATGGCCTTGCTTGAGGAATTGGAGTTCAGGACTTTCGCCAAGAGGTTTCTGGAGGACTACAAGAAAACTCATGCAAATACGACATCCATAGATTGCTTCGTTCCTCGCAATGACGGGATGGCAAAAGAAAGCAAAGACCTCGACCTATTCTCCTCATCAGACACTCCCGACCTCTTCCACCAAGGCGGCGAGGGCGACACGGGGCTATTGGAGTTTTCCGACAAGGCATCGGCCAAGACCGTTGCACACGACTACAAACTCGTGGAAACGGAAGATGAAACCAAGGCTCTGGTCAAACTTTTACTGAAAGAAAAGCAATTCGTCTTCGACACCGAGACGACCGACATCGACGTTTACAACGCCGAACTGGTGGGCGTTTCGTTTGCCATCAAAGCGCACGAGGCTTGGTATCTGCCCATGCCCGCCGAGCGCGAGGAATGCCAAAAAAGATTGGAACTGCTGCGGCCTTTGTTTGAGGACGAAACCCTGCTGAAAATCGGGCAGAACTTGAAATACGACATCTCGATGTTGGCGCAATACGGCATCGAAGTCAAAGGCCCGATGTTCGACACGATGATAGCCCACTACCTCCTCGAACCCGAACAACGCCACAACATGGACTACTTGGCCGAGGTGTATCTCAACTATGTCACCATCCCCATCGAAGACCTGATTGGCAAGGGCCGCCAACAAAAGACCATGCGCGAAGTGCCTGTGGAGTTGGTGAAGGAATATGCCGCCGAAGATGCCGACATCACGCTGCAACTCTACGAGAAACTGCAACCCTTGTTGAAGGAAAACGGCGTGGAGAAGCTGTTTTACGACATCGAGATGCCGCTTGTGCCCGTGCTGAGCCGCATGGAGGCCAACGGCGTGCGCATCGACACGCACAACTTGCAGCAAATCAGCGAGGAGTTCGGTGGAGAAATCCGCAAAATCGAGGAACGGATTTACGAAATGGCGGACACACCTTTTAATATTGCCTCGCCGAAACAACTCGGCGAAGTCCTCTTTGAACGCCTGAAAATCGACGAGAAAGCCAAGAAAACCAAGACGGGACAATACGCCACGGGCGAGGAGGTGCTGCAAAAACTGTCGCACAAGCACCCCATCATCCAAATGATTTTGGACTACCGCTCGTTCACCAAGCTGAAATCGACCTACTTGGACGCGCTTCCGGCCTTGGTCAATCCGAAGGACGGCCTGATCCATACCTCTTACAACCAAGCGGTTACGGCCACGGGTCGCCTGAGTTCCAACAACCCGAACCTGCAAAACATCCCCGTGCGCACTGAGAAAGGTCGCGAGATCCGTCGCGCTTTCGTGCCGCGCAGTCCACAATACACGCTTCTTGCGGCAGACTACAGCCAAATCGAGTTGCGCATCATCGCCCACCTGAGCCAAGCCCCCGCCATGGTTGCCGACTTCAACCTCGGCCACGACATCCACGTGGCCACGGCTGCCAAGGTGTTCCATGTGCCGATGAGCGAGGTCACCAAGGAGCAGCGCAGCCGCGCCAAGGCGGTCAACTTCGGCATCATCTACGGCATGTCGGCCTTCGGTCTGGCCGAGCGGATGGAGCTGTCGCGCAGCGAGGCCGCCGACATCATCAAGAAGTACTTCGAGGAGTATGCGGGCATCAAGGAATACATGAACCGCAGCATCGCCTTGGCGCGTGAACGCGGCTATGCGGAGACGATTTTGGGTCGCCGCCGCTACCTCCGCGACATCAACGGCTCGAACAGCGTCGTGCGCGGTTTCGCCGAGCGCAACGCCATCAACGCGCCCATACAAGGCAGCTCGGCGGACATGATCAAGATAGCGATGATTGGCATCCACCAAGAGATGCAACGGCTGAAGATGCAGTCGAAGATGATATTGCAGGTACACGACGAATTGGTCTTTGACGCTCATCTCGACGAACTCGACGCGCTGAAAGCCATCGTCAACGACAAGATGGTGAACGCCTTGCCGCTTTCGGTGCCCGTTGTGGTGGAGATAAACACTGGCGACAACTGGTTAGCGGCGCATTAACGGCTAAGAATAAAATCGGCGAATTTCACGAATGAAGCGAATTACGCTGGCGCGACAAAAAAAATTCGCCTAATTCGTTTCATTCGCCGACAAAAGAAACAACACTATTTGCAGACAACAAAAACATAACTATATGGAAGACTTGATTTTATACAAAAAAGAATCCTACGACATCATCGGGGCTGCTATGGAAGTCCACAGAATCATCGGCTGCGGCTTTACCGAACCCGTCTACCAAGAAGCCTTGGAATTGGAATTCGACCTTCGCGGCATTCCCTACGAGCGGGAGAAAACCTTCAGAGTAACTTACAAAGGCCAACTTTTGGACAAAGAGTTTAGGGCCGACTTCGTTTGTTACGACTCCATCATAGTAGAATTGAAGGCAGTAACCGACATCACGGACGAACACTATGCACAAGTTTACAACTACTTGAAAGCAAGCGGTTTGTCGTTAGGTTTGCTGATCAATTTCGGGAAAAAGTCTTTGGAACACAAGAGAGTTCCCGTCACCAAGAAATGGTGATGGATTCGGCGAAGGATAATTAAGATCGGCGAATTTCACGAATGAAGCGAATTACGCAGATGCGACAAAAATTCGACTAATTCGTTTCATTCGCCGACATAAAACAACGATATTCGCCGAAAACAATTAAATTTGCCGAAAATTTTTGCGAATGGCCATTCCAAGAGAAACCGTAGACCAAATCCTGCAAGCCGCTCATATCGAGGAAGTTGTAGGCGAGTTCGTCACCTTAAAGAAAAAAGGGTCGAACCTATGGGGCAATTGTCCTTTCCACAACGAGAAAACGCCGTCGTTCAGCGTCAACCCCGCCCGCAACATCTTCAAGTGCTTCGGCTGCGGCAAGGCCGGCGACTCGGCCAAGTTCCTCATGGAGCACGAGCACCTCTCCTACCCCGAAGCCCTGCGCTACTTAGCCAAGAAATACAACATCAAGATCGAGGAAAAGGAGCTGACCGCCGAGGAGATCATGCAGCAGAGCCAACGCGAGAAGATGTTCAACATCAACGAGTTCGCCAACAAGTACTTCACCGACGCGCTGTGGAACACCGACGAGGGCAAGACCATCGGCTTGGCCTATTTCCGCGAGCGCGGCTACCTCAACCCCATCATCGAGCGTTTCCAATTGGGCTACTGCCCCACGCCCGACGACAGCTTCACGAAGCACGCGCTGCAAAACGGCTACAAGGAGGACTTGCTCCTCGAAATGGGCCTCACGAAGGAAGGCGCCAAGGGCTTGTACGACTTCTATCATGGCCGCGTGATGTTCCCCATCCACAGCCTCACGGGTAAGGTGCTCGGCTTCGGCGGACGCACCTTGTTCACCGACAAGAAGATAGCCAAATACTTCAACTCGCCCGAGTCGGAGATCTACCACAAGAAAGACACGCTCTACGGCATCTACTTCGCCAAGAACGCCATCGCGAAAAACGACGAGTGCATCCTCGTGGAAGGCTACTTCGACGTGCTGCGGATGCACCAAATCGGCATCGAGAACGTGGTGGCCAGCAGCGGCACCTCGCTGACGATGGAGCAGATACGCCTCGTCAAACGCTACACGAAGAACATCACCATGCTCTACGACGGCGACTCGGCGGGCATCCATGCGGCCCTGCGCGGCACCGACATGATCCTCGGCGAAGGCATGAACGTCCGCATCGTGGTGCTGCCACCTGAACACGACCCCGACACCTTCGGCAAGGAGTTTTCGGTGGAATATGTCAGCAACTACCTGAAAGACAACGCTAAAGACTTCGTCCGCTTCAAGACCGAGCTGCTGCTGAAAGACGCCGAAAACGACCCCATCAAGCGCGGACAGGTCATCCGCGACATCGTGGAAACCATCTCCGTCATCCCCGACAGCATCTTCCGCATCACCTACGTCAAGGAATGCAGCCGCCTGTTGGATATGCCCGAACAGACGCTCACCAACGAGCTGAACAAGATCCTGAGGGCGAAGTTCAGGAAATCGTTGGGCGTCGACGACAATGTCGTGGTTTCCGTCTCGGAAACCACCACAACACCCAAGCAAGAGGAAACCGTTGAGGACCAACTGCCTGCGGGCTATTACCAAGAGCGCGAGTTGGTGAAGCTGCTGCTGATGTACGGCAAGGATACGATTATGGACGAACGCGAGGACGAAAACGGGGAGAAGGTCTACGATCCCGTCGCGGTGGCGCAATTCATCGTCGACGACCTGAAGAACGACGGCTTCGTGTTCACCAACATCGTCAACCGGAAGATCTTCGACATCTTCGACCATGCCATCGACGAAGGTTACTTCCCCGACGACTCGTTTTTCGTGTCGCACGAGGACGAGACCATCGCCCAGTTGGCCGCCGACCTCCTCTCGTCGCCCTACAAGCTCGACCAGTGGGAGAAATACGGCATCTTCGTCAAACGCGAGGAAGACATGCTGCGGGCCACGGTCGTGTCGTCGATTTATCGCTACAAGGACCTCATCGTCGAGGAACGCCGCAAGGCCATCGAAGAGGAGCTGAAGACCGAGACGGACCCCGACAACCAACTCATCCTGCTGAAGCAAAAGAAAGACCTTGACGACATTCGCAAGCAGATTAATAAGGAGTTGGGTATCGTGATTGCTAAATGATACGAAAAAAAACACTACTTTTGCGGCCAAATTTCTTGAAATATGTTTACAAGGCGTAAGAGATGGCGTGTCCCGGCCGGACAAGAACCGACAGCATTGGACCGAAGGGTGATGGCGATGGAGGCTCGCGGCGCATTGGTGCCCAAACGCAACCTCATCCGCACACCGGAGGAGATTGAAGGCATCAGGCGGAGCGGCGTCATCAACACGGCCATCCTCGACCTCGTGGGCGAGAAGATCCACGCGGGCATGAGCACCCTCGAAATCGACGAACTCGTCTACAACTACACCGTCGAGCACGGCGCCATCCCGGCCTGCCTCGGCTACGAAGGCTTCCCGAAGAGCGTGTGTACCTCTATCAATGAGGTGGTGTGCCACGGCATCCCGTCGGCCAAGGAGATCCTGAAGGAAGGCGACATCATCAACGTGGACTGCACCACCATCTTGGACGGCTTCTTCGCCGACGCCTCGCGCATGTACGTCATCGGCCAGACCACGGCCCGCAAGCAGAAGTTGGTCGACGTGGCCAAGGAATGCCTCTACGTGGGCATGGAGGCCGCCAAGCCCTACGGCTTCGTCGGCGACATCGGCAACGCCATCGAGAAGCACGCCCACAAGAACGGCTTCAGCGTGGTGCGCGACCTCTGCGGCCACGGCGTCGGACTCAAGTTCCACGACGACCCCGAAGTGCTGCACTACGGCAAGAAAGGCGTGGGCATGGTGCTCGTCCCCGGCATGGTGTTCACCATCGAGCCGATGATCAACATGGGCACATGGAAGGTCTTCGTCGACAGCGCCGACGGCTGGACCGTCATCACCGACGACGAACTGCCCTCAGCCCAATGGGAACACACCTTCCTCATGACCGAGACAGGACTGGAGATCTTGACGCATTAAGAAATTCAAAACTGGAAATAGATAAACGCCTGCAAGTCGGCGGTGATGAACTGGTAGATGACGAACACAACGATGACGCAGAACAACACCATCAGCGGCAAGGGCATCTTGGCGAACCAAATGCGATAACGCCGCTTGAAGTTCTCCGGCAACCAATGGATTACCATACCTATCACAATGAGAATGAACACGTTGCCGTAGTGCATCACGATGTCGGGAATCTTGCTCAGGTCCCAATGGCTGCCCATCTGGTTGACCATGTTCTTGGCTGTGTTCCAAGCCGTTTCGTTGGCCACGGCAGGGTCTAAGTTGGAGCCGCTGCGGAAAAACAGTCGCGTGAAGGTGATGAAGGTGAAGGTCTGGAAAACGGCCCAAGCGTCGTTCAGCCATTGCCACGGCTTCTTGCCGCCGCAGAGGTGGTAGGCCAAACGCACCAAATTGCCGGCCAAGGCGACGGCGCACCACACGAACAGCACGTTGAACACCGGCTGCGGCGCATACACGCAAAGCAGGTGCAGCCCAAAGGTGACCAAGGCCAAGAACAAGGCGCGTCCCATGACGCTCCAGTCTTTCCAAAAACGGTAGAACACCATCCCCAATCCGTTGAGTCCGCCCCAAATCATGAAGTTCCACGAGGCGCCGTGCCAGAGGCCGCCAAGCAGCATCGTGTCCATGCGGTTGATCTCGGTGGTGATGTTGCGGCGTTTTTCGGGCTTGAAGATGGCCACCAAAACGAGAATCACGGCCAACAAGCCGAGGGCGACACCCACCCACCAGCTGCCCGACAGGAACACGGCGATGGCGGCAATCACGATGATGATGCAGAACGAGCCGAAGGTGCCTTTGCGGTTGCCGCCGAGCGGGATGTAGAGGTAGTCCTGCAACCAGCGCGAAAGCGACATATGCCAGCGTTTCCAGAACTCGTTGGGACTCTTTGCCTTATAAGGCGAGTTGAAGTTCTTGGGCAGGTAGAAGCCCATCAGCATGGCCACGCCCGTGGCGATGTCGGTGTAGCCCGAGAAGTCGGCGTAGACTTGCAGCGAATAGCCGAACAAGGCCATCAGGTTCTCGAAACCCGTGTATAGCAAGGGCTGTTCAAACACGCGGTCGATGAAGTTGACGGCGATGTAGTCGCTCAAGACGATTTTCTTCACCAAGCCGTTCATAATCCAAAAGACGGCGATGCCGAACTGCTTGCGACCAAGGAAGTATTTCTTGTGGAGCTGCGGGATGAACTCGTTGGCCCTCACGATGGGACCCGCCACCAACTGGGGGAAGAAGCTGACGTAGAAACCGAAGTCGAACAGGTTGCCGACGGGCGCGATGCGCTTGCGGTAGACGTCCATGATGTAGCTGATGGCCTGGAAGGTGTAGAACGAGATGCCCACCGGCAGCAGGATGGTGTCGACGCTGAAACGGTTGTCGCCCGTGATTTGGTTGCCCACCCACGAGAACACGTCGAACACGCGAAACTCCAAGCCCGTCAGGTTGTTGAGCACGTCGGTGAGGAAATAGGCGTACTTGAAGTAGAACAGCGTCGACAGGTTGACGATGACACTCAACGCCAACACGAAGTTGCGGCTGCCGTCCTTCTTTCGCGAATGCAGCCACTTGCCCGCGAAGAAGTCGTATAAGGTGATGAAAATCAGGATTAAGGTAAAGAGTCCGCTGGTCTTGTAGTAGAAGAACAGGCTGACGAAAAACAGGTAGGTGTTGCGCAGCAGGCACTTGTTCTTGAACAGGCAGAAGAAAGCGAACACAAAGGCGAAGAACGCCCAGAAATAGAACTGGGTGAACAGCAAGGGATGGGCCTTGTCGAACGAGAAGACCTGCTTGAGGAAGTCCAATATGATGTCGAAGTCGGGCGTCATGGCCTACGGTCGTTTTGCGTTCTGTTTGACATGCTCCATATATCTTGTAATCAAGGCGTTATACAGCAAGTCGCCAATCAGTCTGTAGCCTTCGTTGGTGAAGTGTACCTTGTCTTTCTTGGCCAAGCCCGCGTTCTCCCATTCCTGCATCGACTTCAGTCCGCCCATGATGTCGAACTGGTCCCACACGGCGGCGTTGTATTCCCGCCCCATCTCCATGAAGGCTTCCTCCACGACTTTGCCGTTGGGGTTGACCTCGTAGACGGTCTTCTTTTTGACCTTCACGCGCTTGTAGCTGTCGTTGTTGGTCACGAAAAGCAGGGCGCAGTCGGGGCTGACGCGTTGGATGATCTGGATGAGTTCGTCGTAGTTGTCCATGAAGCCTTCTTTGGTGAAGTCCTTCTCCGCCGCGTCGTTGATGCCGATGCCGAAGATGATGAGGTCGGGGCGGATGAGTTCGAGGTCGCGCTCGAAGTCGTCGCAACGCAGGTACGACGGCACGCTGGCGCCGTTGACGCCCACGCCGTGAACGCTGATGCCGGCCATGTCGTTTTCCAACAGCACGCCTTGCAGGGTGAACTCGCCCGCCACGCTGTCGAACAGGATGCAGATCGAGTCGGTGAAAGTGGGCAGCGCGAAGGTGTAGGCCGACTTCCACTCGTCGTAAAGGCCGTCTATCGTCGTGCCGTCGTAGCTCACCACGGGCACCACGTTTTCGGTCTCCGAGAAGCCGATGACGGTCACCTTGTTGAAGTCGAAGTCGGGGGTGAGTGCGGTGGGGTTCTTCTCGCGCGTCATGATGCTCACCGTGGCTTCGGGGTCGGTGGTGGTGATGGCGGCACCGGCCAAGCCCATCCGCTTGTCGGTCTCGCGGCGGACGGCGTTGCGGCAGTAGGCCCACTCGCCCGTCGAACGCACGATGTAGTGCGACGGGTTGTTGGTGCCTCCCGCCGTGAAGGGAAAGACAAAGTTCTGTCCGCCAATCAGTTCCGTGCTGATACTCAGCAAGTTGTCACGAAACTGTTGGGTAAACACGCCGGCTTGCACATGCGAGCCGCCGATGTGCATAATGCTGAGGTTGCCCTCGCCGAGGAAGACGACGGAGTCCATCTTTTGGAAGAAGCGTTCCATGGCCAAGCTGTCGCCCGGATACACGATTTGGTTGCGGTCGAAATGGGCGAAGGCGAGGTCGGGCACGGGCTTCACCAAAGGCAGCGACTGCGCCGTGAGGAGCCTGCCGAGCAACATCAACCCTATGAAAACCAACGACTTCTTCATTTCTTCGAATAAGCTGGTTGATAGAATGGCAGTCGGAGTCGTCCCGCCGTGCGGATGGAGTCTTCCACGCGGTCGAGGTTGATGAACTCGATGACTTTCTCGCTCGGCACGTGTTGGCGCAGCTTGTAGAAGTCGTAGTAGGTGGTGAACGACTTGGCCAAGTTGGAGCCGATTTCCTGTGCGCCACGGAAGGTGAAGTGGATGTAGTCGGGGCCGGCCATGGGCGGGTTGTGTTTCACCCATTGCGCCATCGAGCCTTCGCCGCCCATCACGTTGAACATGTCCCAATAGGCCACGTCGTTGCGCAGCGTCATGGCGCGGAGCGAGTCGTTCAGCTCGGGCAGTCCGGGCCAGGTGGCCATCCTGCCGCCAACGCTCTTGCCCATGTCGGCAGGGCCGATGAAGAGGAAGGTGGCTTCGGGGACGAGGCGTTTCAGGTATTGGATCTGGGTCTCCAATTCGTTCATGTATGGGGCGATGTATTTCGTCGAGGTGATGCCTGGCATACGGTTGCCGCCGAATTGCAGGATGATGAGCTTGGTGCCGAGCAGGTCGAACGACTGGCGCAGCGTGTTCTCGTTGATGCGGGTGAAGATGTTGCCCGAGCAGCCGCGCAGGGCCACGTTGTCGAGGGCCACGCCCGGCTCGCCGTCGAGCAGCACGCCATACACCTCGGCGTTGCCCTTGAAGCTGATGGTGCCGCGCTTCACGTGGGCCGGCAGCGTCCAGCCGACGAGCGTGACGCCCTCGTTGCCCTCCAGCACCTTGGGGGCTACGCTGAGGGTGTCGCATTTCAGGCTGAGCGTGAAGCCGTCGCTGTTGTTGCCTATCAGCACCGACACCTTCGAGATCGCCTTCGCCTTGGCAAAGGCCTGCTTGTGGCTCGACTGCACGAAGGTGATGCTGCCGCTGCCGCTCACCTGGCCGTATTGTGCCATCACGCCATAACGGTTGTGGGAGGCCCGCATGGCATCGCCATACACCATGTAACGCGCAAGACCCGAGGCATGCTGCGACACCGAGATGGTGGCCACGGGCTGTATGGCGGGGATCATGCCGGGACCCGAGCCGCCAAACAGCTCCTGCAACTTCTGGCGCAGCACCGACGAGATGCGGTCCATCTCAATCTGCGAGTCGCCGTAGTGCATGATGCGGCAGGTCGTGCCCGTCGACGAGGCTTGCTCGAATTGGGCAAACAGCGTGTCGAAGAAGGTGTAGTCGTCGTTGGGCAAATAGATGCGGTTGGGGTTCTCCTTCAAGTAGCCGCGATAGTAACGCATGCTGTCCAACAGGTTGTCGGACACGGTCATCTCGAAGCTCTGGTTCACCTTGTGCAACACGGCGTCGACGTCCACTTGTTCCCGCGCCGGTGCCTTGTCGTCGGCGTAGGAGGCGAAGCGCAAGGTCTTGCCGCCGATGGTGATGCCCTCGGCAGGGAAGACATACCAGACGACTCCAAGCAGGAGCATCACGGAAAGGATGAATATGAGTATGTGTCGCGGTTTCATTGTTTTTTGATTGTCAAGGTTTGGCCTATTTGGATGTTGTCGGTCTTCAGGTTGTTCCACTGTTTCAGGTTGGCGACGCTGATGTGGTATCGGGCGGCGATGCCCAAAAGGGTGTCGCCTTTTTTGACTTTGTATTTGACGGACTCAGGACTTGCCGAAGCCTTTGGGACGCTTGAATTTGCCGAAGCCTTTGGCGATGCCGGACTTGTCGAGGGGCCCGTTGTGGCGGGAGTCGGCGTTACGACAGGCTCAACGGCCTTGACGACTGACGGCTCGACGGCGCGTGCGCTGAAGCTGAGGCGGCCTTGGTTGCCCAAGTAGACGCAGGCGATGAAGCGGCGGATGACTTCCGTGTCGGGCAGCAGCCGCAGGGCGTAGTAGTCCCACAGGGCGGGCGTTGCCTCGTGGCGTGCCATGGCGTGGCTGAGTGCGGTGGGGCTGTTGGCGTAGGCCAAGATGCTCAGCCACCAGTCGCCGTATTTCTTGTTCAGGTCGTCGAGATAGTCCAAGGCGGCCAACGTCGATGCCTCCACCGACAGGCGTTCGTCGCGGCGCTCGTCGATTTGGAGTCCGTAGCGAAGGCCGACGAGCGTCGGCAAGGCCCAGTAGCCGCAGCGGTCGCCTTGGCTGTAGTCGGCCCTCATGCCGCTGAGGGCGTAGGGCAGGTAACGCAGCTCCGCCGGCATGGCGCGTTGCGCCAAGGCCGAGTCGACGAAGGCCTCGTGTAGCGTGAAGGTACGGGGCAGGCTCTTGCCGTCCATCTGTTTCACGGTCTGGTCCAAGGCCTCATGGTAAGGCAAGGCGATGCCTTTCTCCATGCTTTTCAGCGCTTTGGCGAGGCCGTCGCTGCCCGACGACACGCAGCAGTTGTTTGCCACGAGGCAGAACATGCACAGCCATAATATATGTAACCACTTGGTTTTCATTACATTGAACGATTTCGCCAACGACCAGTGTCCATTCGCGAAACGAGCGGCAAAAATACGGAAATTATGGCAAATGGCCCACAAAAACAAAAAATCCTTTCCCCGCTCGGAAATTAATCGTA
>CALFIT010000242.1 GCA_937877465.1 uncultured Bacteroidales bacterium
TGATATTGGAGTAGGTAAGGCCGGCTTTATGGGCTTCTTCGTTCAACTCCTTATAGTTCAACCTAATGGCTTCTTCATGGAGTTTATTCAAAAGAAACTGTTCCAACTTGAGGATGATGTCGAGATTGCGTTGTGAAGTGCTTTTGGTTATCCACGCCTGCATGTCGCGGCTGTCGGCCAAAAGGCCTTCCTGTCGCATCAGGTTGATGTTCCGGATCACCGTGGCCTTGCTCATTCCGAGGATGTCGGCCAAGTAATCCACACGGCTTTCGGCTTCGGCTCCCCGGCCTTCGGCGGTGGCATGGGCGCTGATGAGCGACTTGATGATTCGTGCTGCTTCTTCGCGTGACTGCTCGTCAAAAAGCGGGGAGACGGTCAGTTTGCGACGGGCTTCGTCCATGTTCTTTACGGTTATGCCCGTTGCGAAAACATGCGGCGAGTTGCTGCCACGTTGTATGAATCCCGCATCTTCCAATGCCGCGATGGCGGCTTTCACGCGGGTCTCTATGTCGTCGATTTCCTCACCCCATCCGGCTTGTCGTGCGATGTCCAATGGCGAACAACTGACCTGGTCGCGTTTGGCCGTGAGTTCCTTGATGGCTTTCCAGACTTGTTGTATCTCGCTGATACTGAGTTTTGTTTGGTTGAGGAGTATGAAATGTTTGTCCAAGTCGCTGTCGTCGTAGAGCACAAAACATTCGGCCTGCATCTCTGGGTCACGCCCTGCACGTCCAGCCTCCTGCACATAATTCTCCAACGAGTCGCTGATGTTGTAGTGAACCACCAACCCCACGTCTTTCTTATCGACACCCATGCCAAAAGCGGAGGTGGCCACCATCACCTGCGCCTCGCCGCTCATGAAGGCGTTCTGGTTTTTCACCTTGTCGGCGGCCTCCATCTTGCCGTTGAAAGGCACCGCTTTGATGCCGTCATTGGCTAAATGCTGTGCCAAATCACCTGTGATGCGTGTGCGCGACACATAGACAATCGTAGGGCAGTCGTGCCCCAGTATCAGCGAGCGCAAAAGGTTGTATTTCTCGTCGGCGGTTTCAGCATGAAGCACGGAATAGCGCAGGTTCTTCCTTTCGGCTTTGGCGGCGAAAATCTTGAGTTCCAAGCCCAACTTCGTCCTGAAATAGTCGCAGATGTCGCTGATTACCTTCTGCTTGGCCGTTGCCGTGAAACACGAGACGGCGATAGGCCTGCCCAATGGTTTCTTTTCCTGCAGTTGGCGGATGAACTCGCCGATATACAGGTAATCGACGCGGAAATCGTGTCCCCAAGCCGAGAAGCAGTGCGCCTCGTCAATCACAAATCTGACCACATTCCTGTTGAGAAGCAGCCGTTCGATGGTCTTGCTTCGCAGCATCTCCGGGGCGATGTAGAGAAGGTTTGCCGTGCCTTCGGCCACCTGTTGGATGGCAGCGGCCCGTTCTATGGGGTCAAGCAGTCCGTTGATGGTCACGGCTTCGCTGATGCCTCGGGCGGCCAAGTTGTCCACTTGGTCTTTCATCAAGGATTGTAGGGGCGAGATGACCACGGTCAGCCCGTGCGTGTTTCGGCCCTCCATCAGCGCAGGCAGCTGGAAGGTGAGGCTCTTGCCGCCGCCGGTGGGGAATATCGTCAGCAACGACTCGCCGCGAATGGCCGACTCCACCGCTTGTTGCTGCATGGGGACGCCGTCGAAAGTGCGAAACTCGTCGTAGCCAAAGAATTCCCTTAATCCACTGTGGGCATCCAAGCGTTGGAGGCAATAATCGCAGTCGCCGCACGAGGTGTCGCGCAACAACTTCATCACATTCACCACTTGCGGGTAATTGCGTGCCACCCAAGCAGGCGTGATGGAGAAGATGTCGTCGGCACCTATCACGGCCAAGCAATAAGCCAATTCTATGGGATATTGCCTGAGCAATGCGCCGAAGTCGGCGTGTTGGCACACTTTGCCTTCAAACTCCTTGAGAATCAGCTGTGTCAGTTCTGACTGGGGGCGCAAGATCCTGCCCAAAAAAGAAGGCCGCAAAGCGGCGGAATAACCCACATATTTGAAAAACCCTTCAAACTCGGGCTTGTTATGCAGCAGTTGATAATAGATTTCCTGCCTATCGGATGGCAACTGGTGCCATGAGGCGATTTCGTCGTTCAGCAAATCGCGAGCCTTCATGGCATCATTCGCCGGATTGTTCAGCTCGTCAACCTGCAGTTTGTCGTCCTTGACCAAATGGTGATAGGGCCGTTTGGGAAACAAGAGCGGTGAGAGAAACAAGGTGTCGATAATCGTGGGATTGCCTCTCAGCGCCGTGTATTTCAGGTCATGGCGAATGATATTATGGCCGCAGACGCTATCGCATTCCGACACGAAGGCATCGAAGTCGGATTTGGAATGAGAGTGAAGCAATGCACCGTCTTCCCTCCACGCACCGTAATCATCGACTTTTTTCGTCCGCGGATTGACTTCCGTGTCAATGAATGCTATCATATAATCATTCGCTAAAGAGGCAACAAACTTAAAAGTGCAAAAATAGACATTTTTTGTGGTTTTCCTGTCAGGAAATGTAGATTTTAGGCTTGAAAAAAAAGCATCCTATACTCCACAAAACATATCCCTATGCCCCGAAGCCCTTAGGACGAAACGGCTGATAGGCAGCCAGCTCTTTATTAGTGATGTATGGGTTCTCCTTGATTATTCTAATAATTTTCTCCGTAGTTGTCTCCGTAGTCGTTTCCGTAGTACTTACCATAGCTGTCTCCACGGGGTTATATTCTATGACGATACTCCATCTCGGCATACCAATCAAGCTTGCTCTGCGCTCGACTTCCGTAACGTTCCACCTCCTCTTGAACTCGATTCTATTCCCTTCTATCTTCCGCTTGTTCAGCAGGTCTTCTATGTTAATTGGTAGTGCCATATGTTTTTGTTTCTATTCAATAACGTTTTTATCAGTCGCGATGTTATTGATTCTCGATTACGGAATTCTTTTCAATGCGTATTCAAAGGGTATCTTCTCCTGCTCTA
>CALFIT010000243.1 GCA_937877465.1 uncultured Bacteroidales bacterium
TATCCCGTCATCCATCTGGATGTAAGTTGGGCCAAGAACCAGCAAACGGCAGACGAATTGAGACAGGCCTTGCTTTTTATGATGAAGCCCTTGACGGAACAATATGGCCGGGAAGAGGATGAGTTGTTGCCAGGCCAACTTTTAGGCGGCATGATCCGTCGGGCCTACGAGCGCACGGGCAAACAGGTGGCCGTCATCATCGACGAGTACGACGCTCCGCTGTTGGACGTGCTTCACGAGGAGGTTCAACTGCCCGAGTTCCGTCGCGTGATGCAGGAGCTTTACCAGCCTCTGAAGGCAAGCGAAGCCATGATTCGCTTCTGCTTCATCACGGGCATCACCAAGTTCAGCCAACTGAGCATCTTCTCGACCATCAACAACCTGACTAACATCTCGATGGACTCGAAATACGCTGCCATCTGCGGCATCACCGAAGAGGAACTGCTCACCGACATGAGGGTGGACATCGAAATGCTTGCCGAGCACGAGGGATACTCCTTCGATGAGATGTGGCAAAGGCTGAAGCGACAGTACGACGGCTACCGGTTTGCCGATGTCTCGCCCGACATCTATAATCCCTTCAGTCTATTGAAATGTTTTAACCAGCGAAAAGTGACCAACTACTGGTTCGAGAGCGGCACCCCGACCTTCCTCATCCGGCAGATGCAGAAGTTCCGCACGGACATCATGGCGATGGACCGCATCGAGGCCATGGCTACCGATTTCGACCAACCGACGGAGGCCATGACGGATGCGTTGCCCTTGCTTTACCAAAGCGGCTACCTCACCATCAAGGAATACGAGAAGCTCACGGATTCTTACATCCTCGCCATACCCAACAAGGAAATCCGCACAGGTTTGGTTTCGGGCTTGATCCCGACCTATACCGGACTGGAGCGAAGGGAGGCCAATGGCTTTGCCTTGCGTTTTTGGCGTGCGCTCTACAAAAGCGACATCGACACGGCGATGCAGGAGCTGAAGGCGTTTCTTGCGGGCATACCCTACGTGGAAGGCTTCCAGAAGAAACTCGCTGACGTGAAGAACTACGAGGACTTCTACGAATACACCTTCTGGCTCATCTTCAACATGCTCAACATTCATGCCGCCACGCAGGTGAAGTGCGCCGGCGGTCGCATCGACTTCGTGGTGCAGATGCCCGACACGACCTACATCTTCGAGCTGAAGGTGAACGGCACGGCACAACAGGCCTTGGACCAAATCAACGGCAAGGGCTATTTCCTGCCTTACGAAACGGAAGGCCAAAAGGTTGTGAAAGTAGGTGTGCAGTTCGACCGCGACACGATGACCATCGGGGAGTATTTGGTAGGGTAGGT
>CALFIT010000244.1 GCA_937877465.1 uncultured Bacteroidales bacterium
GACCAGACCTATACCGCGCATTTCGAGATCAGGCAATGCGTCATCACCACGCAAGTCACGCCTGAAGGGTCGGGCACCGTCAACGGCGGCGGCACCTACGACTACGGCGAGACCATCCATCTCGTCGCCCACAGCAACACGGGCTACATCTTCGACATGTGGGACGACGGCATCCTCACCAATCCGCGAAGCATCTTCGTCGAAGGCGATGCCACCTACACCGCCGTCTTCACCCCGCTGCAATACGAGATTACGACGGAATGCGACCCTGTTGAAGGCGGTGCCGTCACCGGAGCCGGTATCTATAACTACGGTGAGTCCGCAGTGTTGACCGCCACGCCCAACGTAGGCTACATGTTCATCTGCTGGCAGGACGGCATCATCACCAACCCGCGTACGATAACAGTGACCCAAAACGCACATTATAAAGCAAAATTCCACTATACTGGAACACCACAATACACCGTCACCGTCATCGCCAACGACCCTGAATTAGGCACGGTGACCGGCGGTGGCACCTACCCGGAAGGCGACAGCATCCAGATTAGCGCCATCCCCGTCACTGGAGCCATGTTCACAGGCTGGGACGACGGCAATACCGACAACCCGCGCACCGTAGTGGTGACTGGCGACCTTGAGTTCAAAGCCATTTTCACAGTCGCAGAGACCTTTACCATCATCGTAAGACCTGAGAATGCTTTCGTCGGATCCACCTACGGCAGCGGCACTTATCCTGGCGGCACGAGGGTCAACATCGGTGCGACTCCTAACCAAGACTTCTATTTCGCCGGTTGGCAAGACGGCGACATGAACAACCCGCGCACCATCACCGTAACTGAAGACGCCGAATATGTGGCCTATTTCTCACAAGAACCGACCTTGACCTACAACATCACCGTCTATTACGACGAGAGCCAAGGCTTCGTCTTGGGTGCCGGCACCTATGCCGCTGGCGCCACGGCGACCTTGGCGGCCATCCCTGCCGACGGCTATCAGTTCGTGAAATGGAGCGACGACAGCACCGTCAACCCCAAGGAAGTCGTTGTTGACCACGACATCGTGCTTGCGGCCTTCTTCAACGGCACCGGCATCGAGGAAGACGGCGTCGAGTCCATCAGACTCTTCCCCAACCCCACCAACGACATCATCCACATCGAAGGCCTTGAAGAGCCGACCGACGTCAGCATCTACAACGCCATCGGCGTACGGGTCAAGACCCTCACCATCGACGGATGCCACGACATCAGCGTCAGCGAATTGCCAGCCGGACTCTACCTCGTCCGCATCGGCAACCATGTGGCAAAGTTCGTGAAGAAGTAAGCCTTCTTTCCTATCCTGCAATAATAAAGGTGAGCTTCTTGCGAGGCTCACCTTTTATTATAAATGCGTGAATCCTATCACTTCGTCACCACGAGCTTCAGGGTCTGGCTGCCTTGTTCGGAAACGGCGTTGATGAAATAGACACCCGAATCCAAGGTGTTCAGGTAGTTCTCCAACGTGGTGTGGTTCAACCCGTTGAAGCTGTAGCCGTACAACCGACGGCCCATGAAGTCGTAAACCGTGACTTCGGCTTTTGCGCCTTCCTTCAAGGCCACATGCACCTCGCCTTGCGAGGGGTTGGGATATAGGTCGACGATCTCCTTGGCCTCGGCGGGAAGCTCGTCCACATGAAGCAGGTCGAAAGCTTGGCTGAAATCGGGGATGCCGTAGCCGTATTGACTGTTGGGGTTGTTGGCACGGTTGCCGCACTGACGGATGACGTCGCAAAGCTCTTGCACCGTGGCATAAGGGAAAGCCTGGCGCAGGCAGGTCACCACACCGGCAATCACGGGCGTGGCAAACGAGGTGCCGCTGCCGTTGTAATAGCCGCTGCTACTTGCAACGTAGGTGTCCTCGCCCATCGCCATCACGTCGGGCTTGATGCGACCGTCGTAGGTGGGGCCTACCGAGCTGAAATAGGCGCGGTTGCCGTTGCCGTCGACGGCACCGATGGTCAGCACATGCTCGGCATCGGCAGGGATGCCAAGGGTGCAGCCACCGCCCCAGCTGCTGCCTTCGTTGCCCGCCGCGTTGAGGCAGACCATGCCACGGCTCACGGCGATCTCGGCACCGATGGACATGGGCGCGGTGTGGCCGTCGAAGTGCGACTGCGGGTGGTCCCACTGGCTCATGTCGAAGTCGATATAGCCCAACGAAGTCGTGCAAACATCTGCACCGAGGCTGTCGGCAAACTCGGCACCCGACACCCAGTTGTATTCCTCGATGATGTTCTCGTAGTCGCCGTCTTCGGTATGGATCAGGAAATAGGAAGCCTTGGGTGCGGTGCCCACAAAGGTGTTAGGCACATAGGCCGCCATCGTGCTCAGGCAGCTGCAGCCATGCGTGCTTTGCGTGTAGACCGACGGATGGCCGCGCAGGAACGAGCGCGTCCCTAACAGGCGGCCTTCTTCGCGCATGTTGTCGAAGCAAGGATGCGTGTCGGCGCCACGGAAGCCGCCGTCGAGGATGGCCACAATCATGCCTTCGCCTTGGAAGCCGTTGTCGTGAAGCACGTCGCCACGGAGTTGCGTGATTTGGGTCTGGCCGCCGCCATAATAGCCATACATGGCACGCTGCTGACTTTCAGCAAGTTTCGTCTCGTTGGCCATCCAGCGTTCCTTCCAAGCCTGGGCTTCGGGGTCGTTGGGGCAAAAGCGCACAGCCGACACACAATCGAGCGCGTTGATGGCATCGATGACGCTGCTGTTGGTGGTGTAGACCGAAACGCCGTTGAGCCACTTCGAGGGGTTGAGCAGCTCGGCGCCGCAATCGGCCACGGCCTGAAGATATTGCGGGTTGACGGGAATGTCGTACTCGTCGATGCCAATGCCTTGGTTGGCACGGCGTTGCAAAGCCCGTTGGCTCAAAAAGGCCTCCGGATTGTCGATGGAATAGGGCGAGTTGTCCTTATCCTTAAACTGCACCCAATAGACGTTGGGAGCCACTTGTGCCTCGGCGAAGGTCGCCACGGCAAAAAACAACAGTAAAAACGATAGTTTTCTCATAAGGTTGATTTTAATGATTTGATGATAAAAACGCGCAAAAATAAAGAAAAAAGGGAGATTTTCACTACTTTTGCCGAAATTTTCAAAAAACCGGATTATGCGCATCGACATCATCGCCGTCTTCCCCGAAATGTTCGAGGGACCCTTCACCGAAAGCATCATCAAACGCGCCATCGGCAAGGGCATTGTGGAAATCGGGCTTCACAACCTCCGCGACTACAGCACCGACAAGCACCACAAGGTGGACGACTACTCGTTTGCCGCCGGCGCGGGCATGGTGATGATGATCGAGCCTGTCGACAACTGCATCAGCCACCTGAAAAGCCAGCGCGACTACGACGAGGTCATCTACATGAGTCCCGACGGCGAGCTTTTGGACCAGCCTTTGTGCAACCAACTCTCCATGAAACAGAACCTTATCATCCTTTGCGGCCACTACAAAGGCATCGACGAGCGCATCCGTGAGCATTTGGTCACCAAAGAGATCAGCATCGGCAACTATGTGCTTTCGGGCGGCGAACTCGGTGCGGCCGTGTTGGTCGACAGCCTCGTGCGCCTCATCCCCGGAGCCTTGGGCGACGAGACCTCTGCCCTCTCCGACTCGTTTCAGGACGGCTTGGTGTCGCCGCCCGTCTACACCCGACCGCGCAACTACAAGGGATGGGAGGTGCCCGAAATCCTGCTTTCGGGTAACGACATGAAAATCAACGAATGGAAGATGGAGCAAGCCTTGCTGCGCACCAAGGAACGTCGGCCTGAGATGTACGAAAATTTCAAAAAAAGCGAATTATAATCGTTTCGTATTGAAATAATTTGTACCTTTGCAGCCGCTTTTTGGAGAAAAATATATAAAAATCATATAAAATGAGCAAGAACGCATTAATTCAATTCGTTGAAGATCAAATCGTTGTAAAAGATTTTCCGAAGTTCAAGACAGGCGACACCATCACGGTGACCTACAAGATTGTTGAAGGACAAAAAGAACGCTTGCAGAAGTTCCAGGGCATCGTCCTGAAGCGCAGCGGCCAAGGCAAGACCGGCACCTTCACCATCCGCAAGATTTCCAACAACATTGGCGTGGAACGTTGTTTCCCGATTGCCTCCCCCATGATTGAGAACATCGAAGTCAACAAGAGAGGCGATGTCCGCAAGTCACGCATCTACTACCTTCGTGGTCTGCGCGGCAAGAAGGCCAAGATCAAGGAACTCAAAGACTAACAGTCGTCCAACGAAAAGGAAGCCCCGATTGTTCGGGGCTTTTTTTGTGTCTACTCCTCTTTTTTCTTCCTCCTGAAGATCTTCGTCCTTAGCATAAAAACGGTGAGTGCGACCCAAAACACGACCAAGATGCCCAAGGTGATCCATGTGGCCTTGAGGCTTTGCGGGGCATAGCCCATCAACAGCAGCACGGGGAAGCCGAGCACGATGGCCGAAAGGGTTTGCAACACAAGGTTGTTGGCGGCAGGCGTCTCAAACTTCGGGTCGATTTCGCGAAGCAGGATCATGCCGTTGGAGGCCGTGCCTGTCAACATGCCGAACATCGAGAAGAAGCCCTCGTACTTGTAGTCGGGATAGAGGTGCTTCGAGATGGCCAACACATAGAAGAACGTGACGACGGTGCCCAAGGTGACGACAATGACGAAAGGCAGGACGAACTTGCCGAACTCCTCGAAGCTGATGGCCGCCGTGCCCGCCACAATCATGATGTCGAAGCAGAAACCGCTGATGCGGTTGAGCATGTAGTTGTTGATGTACTCGCGCTTGAGGATTTTCACTTTCTTGAAACGGCCCAATATCCACTTGAACAGGATGCCGAACAGCGTGCCAATCAGGAAGTTGAAGCCCCAAAGCATGGGTTTCAGCGTCTTGGTGCCGAAATCGCCCAAGTCCATGCCTTGGATCCAGTTAGTGAACAGATACACAAGGAAATAGACGAACAGCACCATGCAGATTTGCACCGAGAGCTTGTCGATGGACTCGGCATCGGGAATTTCGTTCTGTCCCTCATAGTCCTCCAACTTATTCACCTGTGCGTCAGCGATTTTCTTGCTCGAAAGCTTGCCTTTGCGCCGCAAGACGTTCATATAGACCACCCCGACCACGCTGCCCACGATGAAGCCCATCGCCGCGATGGAGAGGCCGAAGTCGGCACCCGGGAAGTCGATGCCCTGCTGCGCGGCCCAGCCCGTGAAGATCTTGCCGAAGTTCAGGGCCTGCCCCGGCCCCTGACCGAAGCCCATCGGCAGCAACAGGCCCGCCGCGTAGAACAGCTTCCTGCCCAAGAGGAAGAACGGAATCGTCACAAGCAGGCCCACGATGCCTTGGATGACATAGGTGGAGGCCGTCAACGCGCCCGTCTCGATCACCTTCATCGGCGTGGATTTCGATTCTATCTTGTTGTTTTTCAAGGCCAAGGCCACAAAGCCCAAGCCCAAGGCGTGATAGGTCACGATTTCCATCATCGGCTTGTTGATGACGTCGCGGCAACCCGGAAACGCCTTGAAGATAAGGAGCAGCAGGCCGCCCAACAAAGCCGAGGGCAGCAGGCTCTTTTTGAGGAAGGGAACGCTGGTGCGCAGCACGTTGCCGAGAAGCAAGGCCGTGGCGAGAATGCAGAACTGGATCAACCATTGCCAGGCTTCGGGCCGGTCGAAAGTCATTACTGAAGCGTCGAGTAGTGTCATGGTTTCTTGTTTTTGAAATAGTCCGCAAACGTACTAATTTTTTTCATACGAAACAAATTCTTACCTTTGCGCCATGAAAAAACCTGTTGAACTGTTCCTGACTTTCTCCAAAATCGGGGCCTTCACCCTCGGCGGCGGCTACGCCATGCTCTCGATGGTGGAGAAGGCCGTCGTCGACCAGAAGCGATGGATCCCCACCGACGAGTTTTGGGACATGATCGCCGTGGTGCAGTCGCTGCCGGGCGTGTTCGCGGTCAACACGGCCTTGTATGTCGGCCATCGCGTGGCGGGCACCAAAGGCGCATTTTCGGCCATGCTCGGCGCCATCTTGCCCTCCATCGTCATCATCTTGCTGTTGGCCACGGTGTTTCGCGAATATCGCGACCAGCCTGTGGTGGAGCGCATCTTCAAGGGCATCCGTCCCTGCGTGGTGGCTCTCATCCTCGCCCCTTCGCTGCGCATGATCAAGTCGGCAAAAGTCACTTGGAAGACCGCCATCATCCCCATCGCCACGGTGTTCTTGATTTGGTGGCTGAAGGTCTCGCCCGCCTACGTCATCCTCGCCGCCATCGCGGGAAGCCTTGTGTACGCATTGATAATCAACAAGAAAGCTAAAGAAAAGGAGGCCGAGCCATGATTTACTTGCAGTTGCTTTGGGTCTTTGTGAAAATCGGCGTGTTGGGCTTCGGCGGCGGCTATGCCATGCTTTCGCTCATCCAGCACGAGGTGGTGGAGCATTACGCTTGGATGACCACGACCGAGTTTGCCGACATGGTGGCCATCTCGCAGATGACCCCCGGTCCCATCTCCATCAACTTGGCGACTTATGTGGGCTACACCACGGCGGGCTTCGGCGGCTCGCTGCTGGCATCGTTTGCCCTGTGCCTGCCTTCCGTCGTCATGGTGTATCTCATCCTGAAGCTCTTTATGAGCAAGAAGAACAACGCCTTGATGGACAACACCTTGAAAGGCTTGAAGCCCGCCATCGCCGGACTCATCTTCGCTGCCGGACTCTCCATGATGAACACGCAGAACTTCGTGGATTTCGGTCGCGGACAATACAACATCAGCGTCATCATCTGCGTCTTGGCTTTCGTGGCCTCCTATTTCTTCAAGGCCAACCCGATATTGCTGATTGTGCTTTCGGGGATGGTGGGGGTTATTGCATATTAGCCATCATCAGCGCATCCACCGTCACCAAGGCCGCCAAAGCCTCCACCGAAACCACGGCGCGTGGCAAAGCGCAAACATCATGCCGTCCCGAGATGGCGATTTCGCACGCCTCCCCTGCCCTGTTCACGGTTTGCTGAGGTTTTGCAAGGCTCGGTATCGGCTTGAAAGCCACACGGAAAACCACGTCGTTGCCGTTGGTGATGCCGCCTTGGATGCCGCCAGAATGGTTGGTCGCAACGATGGTTTTGCCATTCTTTACAGCAAAACCATCGTTGGCCTCCGAGCCTTTCATCCGCGCCATCGCGAAGCCGTCGCCAATCTCGAAACCTTTCACGGCTGGCAGGCTGAACATGGCGTGCGCCAACTCTGCCGAGAACTTGCCAAACATCGGCTCGCCCAAGCCCGCAGGCAAGCCCATGATGCGGCATTCCACGACGCCGCCCACCGTATCGCCTTCTCGCTGAGCCTGTTCCGCGTCGCCCATGAAAACCGTTTCGGCTTGGATTTCAACGCCTTTTTCCCTCATAACCTGCTTGGCGACGGCACCTGCCACCACTATCGGCAAAGTGGTCCGTGCGGAGGCCCTACCGCCACCGCGCCAGTCGCGAAGACCGTATTTCTGTTCGTAGGTGAAGTCGGCGTGCGAGGGACGGTAAACGTCCTTCAAGACCTCGTAATCCTCCGGCTTCGCGTCCTCGTTGCGCACCATGAAGGCGACGGGTGAGCCTAAAGTCACCCCGTCGAGCAAGCCCGAAAGCCATTCGATGCGGTCAGGCTCTTGGCGTTGCGAAGCGGTTTCGGTTTGCACCGTCTTGCGCCTACGCAACTCATTGTCAATGAAATCGAAATCAAGTTCTAACCTTGCGGGGCAGCCGTCGATGACGCCGCCAATGGCCGTGCCGTGCGACTCGCCGAAAGTGGTCAGCCTGAAGATGTGTCCTATTGTATTCATGGGGCAAAAATACAAAAATCGACAAGAAATTTGTATTTTTGCAGCCGTTATGGACAAGAAAAGCACCAACAATATCAAGATAAGGAACAAACGCGCTTCGTTTGAGTACTTCCTCGTGGAGACGCTGACGGCGGGCATCGTGCTGACGGGGACTGAGATCAAGTCCATCCGTGGCGGCAAGGCAAGTTTGGCGGATTCGTATTGCAGTTTCAAGGGTAACGAGCTGTTTGTCATCGGGATGCACATCGCGGAATATGCCCAAGGCACCTACAACAACCACGACCCGAAGCGCGACCGCAAGCTGCTCCTCAACGCCCGCGAGTTGCGCAAGCTGAAGAACAAGGTGCAGGAAAAAGGCTTCACCATCGTGCCTGTCACCTTATTCATTAATGACAAGGGCTTGGCCAAATTGGACATCGCCTTGGCGCGAGGCAAGCACTATTACGACAAGCGCGAAACGCTGAAAACCAAGGACTCGAAGCGCGACTTGGAAAGAATCCACCTCCGTTAACCCCCAACTCCCAACTATCAACTGCTAACTATCAACTGTTAACTGCCAACTGCTAACTGCTAACCATCAACTGCTAACTATCAACTGCTAACTATCAACTGCTAACTGCTAACTATCAACTCCCAACTCTCAAAAGCAGTATCCCACACGTATCGAGAAAGGCGAAGCATAGGGTGTTTCAAGGCCGCCATTGGGCAGGCCGCCCCAGCTGAGGTTGTAGAGCACCATGAAATAGACGAAGCTGCCGCTGTAGGTGTATTGCCTGTAGCCGCCACCCACAAAGACGCTGTTGAACCATCGGCTTCCTGCGGTAGCGTGGTTCCAGCGCGTGATGCCATACATCACCTCGTCTTCGGCGTGGAGAAACAAGCCTCTGTAAATCTGGAAGTTGGTGTAAGGCGCAATACCGAAATAATGGGAATAGGTGTTGCCGTAGGTCCGGTTAAAGTCACAGGTCAGGTCGTAGATGCCGCGCACGCCGACCTCCCACGGATTGAAGATGCGGTAACCGATTTGGGGGGCGATGGAGAGGCTGAGGTAGTTGCCATACATGCCGCCGCCGAGATTGCCGCCATAGATAACCCGCCCTTTCATGTCGGGTATCTCGGGAAGCCGCTGGGCTTGGGCCTTCCCTACAAAGCCAAAGAGCATCAGACAGATGGATGCGATGATTCCGAAACGTTTCATTTTGCCTAAATTTTCGGCAAAAATACAATAAAATCCGATTCCGTCCGTATCAGATAAAAGTTTACCTTTGCCTTTTCAAATCCATCCGTATGAAACGACGTCAACTCATCATCATATTGTCGGCTTTCCTCCTCGTCGGCTATTCGTGCAGAAAGGAGAACCAAGTCAACCCCGATTCGAGCCTAAAACTCTCGTTTTCAGCAGATACCGTCTTGTTCGACACGGTGTTCACCTCGTTGGGATCGGCCACGCACCAACTCAAAGTATACAACACGCATGGCGACGACCTGAAGGTCAGCTCCGTGCGGCTTTCGGGTGGCGAGGCCTCCCCTTTCCGCATCAACCTCGACGGCGAGACGGCCACCGAGTTCTACGACAAGATCGTCCCTGCCAACGACAGCCTGTATGCCTTCCTGCGCGTCACCATCAACCCCAACGACCTCAACACGCCCTTCGTGGTGGAAGACGAATTAGAGTTTGTCACCAACGGCAACACGCAGACCGTCAAGCTGTTGGCTTGGGGGCAGAATGCCAACTACATCGTGGCCGACAAAGTGGTGATTTTGGGCGAAACCCCATACCATTACCATATCGTCGCCGACAGCCTTGAGACCACGGTTTGGACTTCGGAGCGGCCCTATGTCATCTACGGCTACGCGCTCATCAACAGCTACGGCACCTTGAAAATCGAGGCTGGCACACATATCTATTGTCACCAAGGCGGAGGCATCCTCTCGTGGAGCGACGGCCAACTCGTCATCGACGGCACTGCCGACGAGCCCGTCGTCGTGCAAGGCGACCGCTTGGAGGCCTACTACAACGACACGCCCGGCCAGTGGGAACAGATCCTGATGATGGACGGACGCGCCGGTGCCGACCACCGCATCAGCCACGCCATCATCCGCAACGGCACCATAGGACTCAACTGCCAGTCGGCACTGAAGGTGACCGAATGCGCCTTGCGCATCGACAACACCATCGTCGAAAACCAGAGCGGCTACGGCCTGTTCTCCATCCTCTATGCAGTTGAAGCCAAGAACTTCGTCATCGCCAACTGCGGCTATGCCAACTTCTGGGCCTTCGGCGGCGACTACCGTTTCGTACACGGCACCATCGCCAATTATTGGAGCGCCACCGAGCACAGCGACAACATCGCCATGCAGATAGCCAACCAAGCCCTTGACTCGCACGAAGAGTTGTACTACTATCCCTTCCACATGGAGATGGACAACTGCATCGTCTATGGCAAGCAGAAAAACGAAATGACGACCTCATTCGGCGCTGAGGCCGACTCCACTTTCGTGCTCGACCATTGCCTTGTCAAGTCGGAGAAATTCAACGGCGACATGGCGGGGTTTAGCCATTGCCTGTTCAACCTTGAGCCTTACTTCGTCAGCACCAAGGATTTCCACATCGACAGCATCGCCTCGCCCGTCATCGGAACGGGCAACCCGCTGTTTGGCAACGAATTGCCGTATGACTTGGACGGCGTTTCGCGCATCGGCGCACCCGACATGGGAGCCTATCAGTTCTACCCAAGATAATCCCCCAAACTCTCAACTGCCAACTGTCAACTGTTAACTGCCAACTGCCAACTAACTTAATACCCCACTTTCATTTTCAAGGTTTTCCTGTTGCCCACGCCATCGGTGACGACGACCTTCACATTGTTGGTGCCTTTCTTCATCTTCTCGTCGAACTCGTAATAGAGCAGCGCGTTCTTGGCGTCGTATTGGCCGAGCACCCAAACGTCGTCGAGGTAGATGTCGTAGGTCTCGATGCCCGTCATGTCGTCGGAGATCTTGAACCGCAGCGATTTGAGCGCACTCACATCCTGTCCGTCCTTGAAGTTGGAGGCCTTCACCGTGGGGGCCACCGTGTCGATTTTGACGGTGAACTCGCCCATGTTGCGCGTCTCGGTCTCCATCGCGCCGTTCTTCATCTTGCCACCAAGCGACGACACCTTGCCGTTGTTGTCGATATAGGCGACATATTTCTTGGGATGGTCGGCCCAAGCCTCGTCGGGACGGATGCGCACCTTGAAGGGCTTGAAGGTCGTCAGTTCGTCGGTGCCGAAACGGTAGATGCGTGAGCAACAGCCTTTTGCGTCGCGTTGTCCCGTCTGGATCCATTCGTCGCGAAACAGCGTGCCCCGCTCCATCGAAACGGTGAAATCCTCGATGGTGACCTCGCTGTTGAGCGAGCCGTCGGCCTTGACGAGATACTCGCTGCGGCGGCGCACGGGACGCTCCACCTCAACGGGAGCCGTGCCCACCAACTTGAAGCTGATGCGCGAGCTATTGCCCGCATAATCAGAGATTTTGAAGCACACGTTCACCGTGTCGCCTTCCTCTACCGTCACCGTTCCGTTGCGTTTCAGGATCATGTGCAACTTGTTGAACGGGTCGGTCTCGGTGCGCACATAGCTCGACTTCTTCTGCTTGTAATGGCGATAATCCAAGAGGCTGTTCACATAGCGCGGCTCGCTGTAGGAGAAGCTGTCGGCCTCTACTTGGAAGGCCAGCACGTCGTCCAAGAAAAGCTCGTAGAGATACGGCCCGTTCTTGTTGGTCGAAGTGCCCACTTGGTCGTAGGTGCAGATGCCAAACGCCATTTCGCCGTTGCCTTCGACGATGCTGCGTTCCTTGAGGCTGTATTTGCCGTTGCCGCCCTCCACGGAGAAATACATCGGCTTGATGCCGCCTTCGAGCGTCGTCTCGTCGCCGATCGGATAGACCGCCACGCCCTGGATGAGCGGCTTCACGTTGTCGTCGATCTTGTAGCCGAAATACATCGGGTTGACCGGCTTCTCGCTCACCGTGTGGCGGATCTCGAAGTGCAGGTGCGGTCCGCCCGAGCCGCCAGAGTTGCCCGAATAGGCAATCAAGTCGCCCTTCTTGACGGGGAACCTGTCCTTGTCGGGATAGATCTGCGACGTGAATTTCTTGTGCTTGTATTGGTAGTCCTTCACGTATTTGGCAATCTCGCCCGAGAAGCGTTGCAGGTGGGCATAGACGCTCGTGTAGCCGTCGTAATGCGTGATATACAACACATTGCCATAGCCATAAGGCGACACGCCGATGCGACTGATGTAGCCGTCGGCCACGGCATACACCTTCTTGCCCTCCACGCCCTGCGTCTTGATGTCGAGACCGGCATGGATGTGGTTGGGACGGATTTCGCCGAAGGTGGCGGAGAGATAGATCGGGATGTCGAGCGGGCGGCCGTATTCGGGGAACGACTCCTGAGCCGACAGGCCCAATGCCGCGAAAACGAGCAACAAAACGAGGATGGAACGCTTTTTCATGTGGTTTGAATCTTTGTTGGTTGAAATATTGCGCAAAGATACACCAATTTTCCTATTTTTGCATCGGTTTAGAAACAAAACAATGCGTCGACAAACGAGAAAAGAGAAATTCCATGCGTGGCTTTCGTCGCCTTTCATGCTGTTGGTCTACCGCCTGTTGGCCACTTTGCTGGCACTCAGCCTCAGCCGTTGGTTGCTCTATCTGTTCAACATCCAGTTTTTCCACCAGCTGAACCTAAGACAGGCTTTTGCACTCTATTTCGACGGGATGCGCTTCGACCTGCCCATCGTGTTCGGCATCAACCTGCTCAACGTCATTTTCTACTGTTTCCCATCGCGCATCATCTATAATAAAGGTGTGCAGACCTTCGTCGACGTGTTTTATGTGGTGGCCAACGCCATCGCCATTTTGCTTAACTTCTTGGACATCATCTGTTTCCATTTCTTCGGCAAGCATCTCACCATCGACTTCATCAAACTGCTGAGCCATTCCGACGAGGTGTCGTTTGGCGTGGTCAGGCAGGTGTTTTTCGACTATTGGTACCTGCTGATCATCTTCGTCCTTTTCGTATTGGTCATCAGGGTGGTGAGCGAGCACACCAAGATCCAAGAGCCCGAAAAGCACGAGCGACCCCATTGGCGGCTCAGGCAGGCCATCAGCTTGGTTGTCATGCTGATAGTGACCGTCATCGCCGCACGCGGAGGTCTGCAAGCCCAGCCTATCACGATGGAGACCGCCATGCAATACACCGACCCGCAAAACGCCCCTATCCTGCTCAACACGCCGTTTTGCCTCCTCACGACCCACGAAACCGAGCTGACCGAACGCCACGGGCATTATGACAGCGACTTCTCACCGATCCATAACGACCTGAACGCCAACCGTTTCGTCGAATGCGACAGTTTGGGCAACGACAGCGTTCCGAGCAATGTGGTCGTCATCATCTTGAAGAACATCGGGCAGGAAATGGTGGGCTACTACAGTCGCGACCGCCGCTCACAACTCACGCCGTTTTTGGACTCGCTGCTCGACAACAGCCTCACTTTCAACGGGATGTCGAACAGTCGCCGTAGCCTTGAGGTGCTGCCCGCAATCTTGGCCAGCATCCCTTCGATGATGGAGAACGACTTCGTGAGGTCGGCCTACGCCGACAACGACTTCGACGCCTACTGCCAGCACCTGCAAAAGCGGGGCTACAACACCATCTTCATGCACGGCGGGAAAAACGGCACTTTGGGCTTCGACCGCTTCACGCGGAGGGCCGGCATCAAGAACTACTTCGGGCGCATCGAATATGGCGACGACAGCGACTACGACGGCCAATGGGGCATCTACGACGGGCCTTTCCTGCAATATGCCGCCAAGACCCTCAACCGCGTGCATCGGCCTTTCGCCGCCACCATCTACACCCTTTCGTCGCGCTATCCCTACAAGGTGCCGAAAGACTTCGAGCCGCCCAAGGAGAGCTATTTCTGGACCGGCTTCGAGAAGACCGTCTATTACGTCGACTGCGCCCTGCGCGACTTCTTCGCGACCGCCTCGCGGATGCCTTGGTTCGACAACACCCTTTTCGTCATCACCGCCGACTACTCCAACAGCGAACACTTCCAGCCCGAATACGGCAACGTTTGGGGCATGTATTCCATCCCCATCGCGTTCTATTACCCTCAGAGAATCAAGCCGATGCGCTGCGAAGAAATTGCACAGCAAATCGACCTTGGGCCTTCCATCCTCTCGGCACTCAACGTGAACGACACCCTATTCTCGTTTGGGCGCAACCTCTTCGACACCCTCAGCGAGCCGAGTTTTGTCAGCTATTGCAACCTCACCTACCAATATTGCGACGGCTCCTACCTCGTGCAATCCGATGGCAGCCATCCTTTTGGCATCTTCAAGCCCATCAACGACTCGCTCCTCAACGACAACCTCATCGACCGGCTGCAATGCCCCGACGTGTTCGACAAGCTGCACCATTTCGTGCAGGAATACAACAACAGAATGATTTACAACGACTTGAAACCCAAATTCGATACCATTGACATAACACAAACCAAAGCAGCGGAATATGATTGAAAAATACATCGACATACTGAAAAACCTAGGCCTCAGGATGCATTTCGGCGAAGGTCTCGCGACGGGCATGGCCGAGACCTTGGCCGCCCTCACGCTGTTGGCCCTCAGCGTCGGGCTTTACTATTTGGTCACCTTCGTCCTGAAGAAGACCGTCTACCGCCTCATCCAGCGGACGACCACGAAATACGACGACCTGCTCATCAAGAACAAGGTGTTGGCCTACCTCTGCCTGCTCGTGCCGGCCATCCTCATCTCATCCTACCTGCCCCAAGTGCTGCCTTCCTATCCAAGCACGGTGCGTTTCCTGCTGCGCTGCGACACCGTATTCGAAATCGTCGTCGCCGCCTTGGTCGTCAATTCAATCCTCAACACGTCGCAGGATTTCTACAACAGTTTCGAGATGTCGAAGGCCAAGCCCCTGTCGGGCGTGATACAGGTCGCGAAAATCATCCTTTTCGTCCTTTGCGGCTTGGTCATCATCGCCTTCATCATGGGCACGAGCCTGAAAAACATCCTCATCAGCTTGGGGACGGCCTCTGCCGTGCTGATGCTCGTGTTCCAAGACACCATCAAGGGCTTTGTGGGCAGCATACAGCTTTCGGGCTACGACATGGTGCGCATCGGCGACTGGATTGTGATGGGCCCCGCCGACGGCGTCGTGCAGGAAATCAACCTCACCACCGTGAAGGTGCAAAACTGGGACAACACCATCACCACCATCCCGACCTACAACATGGTCTCCAACCCCTTCACCAACTGGCGCGGCATGTCGGACTCGGAAGGTCGCCGCATCGCCCGAAGCATCAACATCGACGTGAACTCCATCCGCTACTGCACGCCCGAAATGTTGGAGAAATACAAGCACTACGACTTGGTGAAGGACTACATCACACAACGCGAGGCCGAGATTGGGCAATACAACGCCGAACACCACGTCGACACGAGCGAAATCGTGAACGGTCGCCAGCAGACCAACATCGGCATCTTCCGCGCCTACATCAAGGCCTACATCGACAACAACCCGAAGCTGAACCACGAGCTGACCACGATGGTGCGCCAGCTGCAGCCCACCGAGTTTGGCGTGCCGCTGCAAATCTACGCCTTCAGTGCCGACAAGCAATGGACCCACTACGAGGCCATCCAAAGCGACATCTTCGACCACATCCTTGCCGCCGCGCCGATGTTTGACCTTAAGATTTTCCAGAAAAAGGTATGAACGCAGGAAGAGTTTTTACGGAGAGGTATCTGAAACTGATGTTCAAGCAGTTGCGCGACGCCACGCCCGAAGAGGTGGAGGCCGAATTGGAGCACTGCCGCCGCGAGAACCGTCGCCCCGTGCGTGTGCCGCGCTATTTCAGGGGCTTCTTCAGCGAGGAAAGGTTTGACGCCTCCAATGGCTTCGAGATGCAAGTCTTCCGTCACGATGATGCCCGGCTCCTGAGCCTGTCGAAAGGGTCGAAGGGCCGCCCATTGATCTTATACCTCCACGGCGGTGCCTTCATCTATCCGCCCGTGTTCTTCCATTGGCGTTTTTTGCACGACCTCTGCATCCGCACCCATTGCGATGCCTTGCTGCCCGTCTATCCCAAGGCGCCGGAACACCTTTGCTCCTTTGCCGTCCCCACCCTGTTGGATTTCTACAAAAACATTTCAGAATCAGGCGATTACGACACAATCCATCTCGTTGGCGACTCGGCGGGGGCGCATCTCTGCCTCGTCGTGGCCCAAGAAGCCCACAAGAACGGCTGGCAGAAGCCTGCGAGCCTCACGTTGCTCTCACCTTGCGTCGACCTCAGCCACACCAAGGAACAGGAAATGAGGGCGTTGCAAGCCAAAGACCCCATGCTCCAACTCGACCGCGTCATCACCCTGAACGCCGTTTGGCAAGGCGAGTTGGACGCCAAGCACCCGTGGGTCAGCCCCGTCTTCGGCGACTTCAGCGGCATCGACAACCTCAGCGTCTATTTCGGCTCCAACGAAATCCTCAAGCCCGATTCGTTGTTCCTCAAGGAAACCTACGAAAAGGCCGGCAAGACAGGCACTTTCCGCGAATACCAAGGCATGTTCCACACCTTCGCGATGTTCCCGATACCGGAAGGGTTCAGGGCGGTGAGGGAGATGGTGCGGCACATCAAGAATTAATTGCTATCTTTGCCACTAATTTCAACACTCTGATTTAGATTCATCATGCAGAACTTCAAAGACTTACTCAAGGACGAACTCAAAGGCTGGAAGCCTTTCGACATTATCTGGCTCGTCACCGTCTGTGTTGTCATCACCACCGTTACCTTGCTCACTTCCAACGCCGAGGCTTTCGGCGAAGCGCATCCCACGCTGTCGGCGGGTGCGGTCAGGGCTTGCGTGGTGTGCTCCATCATCGCGGCCATCATCGGGGTCATCAACGTGGTCTTGGGCGGCAAGGGCAAGCTGTCCAACTATTTCTTCGGCGTCATCAGTGCCTGCCTGATGATTTACATCAACCTGACCGTGAGGAACTTCGGCATCATGTTGGTCAGCGTCTACAACCTCGTCATGCAGTTTGTGGGCTTCCGGGCCTGGTCGAGGAACATGAACGCCACGACGCACGAAGTCAAGAAGATACACATGAAAAACGGCCAACGGTGGATGTATGTCGGCATCTTGGCGGCGGCCACGGTGGTTTTGGGTTTCGTCATGCGGAAAGTCGAGGCGCATTCTTTTGTCGACGCTTTCATCACCTCGGCCCAAATCATCGCCATGATATTGATGGTCAGCATGTTTGCCGAGCAGTGGTGGCTCTGGATTGTCATCAACGTGGCCAGCATCTACCTGTTCCTCACCTCGCGCGAGGTCACTTTGGCCTTGGCCCTGATGTACATGGTCTATTTCGTCAACTCCATCATCATGTGCGTGCGCTGGGAGAAGGAAGCCTGCGCCAATGACCGGTTGGAAGGCATCAATGCAGCGGAGATGGAGAGGGATTAAGGTCGTTGGCGACTTTAGATTTTTAGAATTGGGAAGCACCCCTCCCCTCTCCTTGCAGCATTCGAGAAGCGCACCCTGCGGAAAACCATATACACTTCTTCGACATGGTGGAGATGCCCAAAAAGGTGATACTTTGGCTTTACCTCCATCACTCGCTTGTATAAGGAATAGTCACCATAGTTGATGCCGTCCTGTTCATCGAGGATGCCTAATGGAGGCTGGTGAGTAAGCAGCACATCGGTGTCGTCAGGAATACGGCTGAACAGTTCGGGGAAATTCCCTTCGAGGTCGTCCTCCACGAACATGGGAACACCATAAAACTTGATGCCGTTGATCGTTACACTATTGTTGCAAAGGTAATGTACATTGTCGGGCAGACCTTCAATATTGGCGCCATAGAGGCATAAGTCGTGATTGCCCGCAATAAATATCTTATGACTGTAAGGCAAGCCGCCAAACCATTCGACGAAGTCCTTGACTTCTTCCTCGGTGCCATCCTCGGTAAAGTCGCCAGTGTGAACGATAATATCGGCTTCGGGCAAGTCAGTAAGGTCACGATGCTTGCCGTGAGTGTCGGAAATGTGTAGTATTTTCATGTTTATTCCTTTGTGTTGATTAATTCTATTGGCGTTTCGTCAGTGACATTGAGGACAGTATAACTTGGGAAAAGCGTTTTGTACGTTTCGGGCATTTCTGTGTGTATGGGAACAATGCATTTCGGCTGGACATGCTCGACAATCTGTTGCAGCGAGGCAACATCGGCATGGCCACTGGTATGGATGTCGGACAATTTCTGCCTAAGCTCTGGCTTTTCTGCCAACCAGTCCTTAAGGCTATTGATTTCAGGTCTGTCCTGCTCCCAATATTGCGCCCAAATAGAGTTGGTGAGACATACTTTCGTGTCGGCAAGATACTTTTTCAGGTAACCAAGCAGTTTTGGACGGAACAATAGCACATATTTCGAAGGATTCGCGCCAAAATCAGTCTTGTCCATCTTTTTCTCTTTCGAGTACGGTCCAAAAATGATGGTTTTGTCACGCTTCATCATCATTGTGGTCAGCCAATAGGGGTAGTAAATCAACAGGTTGGGATGGGTCTTTGCAGTGGGTATGGTCGGATGAACGCTATAGGCAAATTCCAACACGTAGGCCGTATATGGGTCGATGCATAATGTGCGGCCTGTTCTGATGCAAGCTCTGTACAAGGCCACCAGCCTGTCAATGTTTTGCGAGGAGCACCAAACCAAGTGCAGGTTGTCCTGATAGGCCGAAAAACGCTTGACAAATTCATTCTCAACGGCTCTTTCTGTCTTTTGCCTTAGGCCCCTGCCCAAGTTCGTGCCTTCCAAGAAGAGGTAATCCACGTGTTGTGGGAGGTGCTTGTACAGGATGCCTTTCTTTCCGTGAAGCCTGATGTCGCCGCTGTAGAGGATCCGTTTGCCGCCCACCTCAAAGAGGAATGCGCAAGCCCCAAAGGCCGAATGGTCGACAATATACTGCGTAACCCGGAAATCTTTGAAAGTGATAACACCGTTTTCAAAGATCTGTACATCCAAGCGTTGTGTAAGGTCTTCACCGAAGATTCCCGATAATTCCATCAAAAGTGCAGTTTCATCTGAAGTAAAGACCTTTGTGCCGATGGGGGCTTCGCAGAGTAGCCCGTAATGGTCGCCGTGATAGTGGCTAAGGAAAATGGCATCGCAGTTATTGAGCCATTTTCGAGCGTTTTCGCGAATCTCCTTTTGAGTTTCAGGGGCTTGGTCGTCATAATCCAGTGGCAATCCGCAGTCGATAAGGATTCTGGAATTGGGTGCCACAAGCTCCACGCAGTTCCCACCGATTTGGTGGGAGCCACGGTGGATGATGAAGTTTATATTGTTTTTGGTGTTATTCATTGCTCCAGTAAGTATTGAAATTCAGCATCTTTGACCACTTTTTTGAACTCGACCACCACGTTGGGCAGCTTCACGATGGGCTGGCCGAGCCGCGTCGTCACGTTGGGGTAGCGACCCCTCACCCACTCCACCACCTGGTTGCGGACTTCGTTGTCGAAGTAGAGCCTGACTTGCAGCGGAGTCTTGATTTCGGCAGCGTTGGCCAAGGTCGTGTCGAGCTGGCCGTTCTCGATTGGGTTTTCCATGGTGATGCCGAGCACGTAGGGCACGATTGCTCCGATGAGCGAGCCTTTGTCGGCTTCGGGGTTCACTCCCATCTCGGTGCGGATACCCGTCACCATTTTGCCCAGGACAGACATTCCCTCGGCCAGTCCTGCCGCGCAAATGGCATCCATTTCGGCGACCACGGCGGGGTGGTCTTCTCCCAGCTCGGGGAAGCGTTGGCGGATTTTGTACTCGATTTGGAAGCGGAAGGTGTCGATGTCGGCACGGGCTTTCAGTTGCTGTTTTCTCTTTCTTTCGTGTTCTTTGTGGGATTTTTTGTTTGCCATAGTGGGTTGTTTTTTGAAATGTTACGCCGTATTATACGATTGAGGCTTGCACATCAACCACAATGAAAATGTAATTCAATATAAATCAGTGACATAACTGAGAAAAATCTTGTGCGTAAATTCCGTGCGTAAAATCTTTGGCAACTTAGAAAGCCCAAGGACGCAGCAAACGCTCCGTTTCTTCCATTGTCCAAAGTATTCTATCGCGTTGTCCGTCTCTAACGAGTTTGAAGCAAAGATTGGCGAATTCGATCTTCTCGCCACTGTCATTGTCGCGCTCCCAAAGGTAATTGGAATACGATAGCAGCAAATCCCTCACGCGCTTGATGTCGGCTTCGTTTTCGGGGTCTATGGCTTCGTAGTAAGCCCATCTGACGATGGCCAACATGTAGCTTATTTCCCAATCGTCCAACCGTTCGTCTACCTTTTCCACAAGTGCTTTAGCCTCCTCAGACTCCATTTCTTTGTTTTCGGTCAGCCAGCGCAGCGACTTTTTTCGGGCTGACATCCTATCGCAAACATCGCTCACAAGCCCTTTCACCAATTTCTCGCCGTCCATTTCAAAAGCGTCTTTTTGTTTCACATGATAAGTCCAATGATTATGATGATAACCACAATGATGATAATCGTGATAATGATGTCCTTAAGCCAGCGCCCGAACCTTTGGACAACGTTCAGCTTGTCCTCCGCTTCGTCGGCGCTCGAGAGGTTGCTCTCGCCCTCCAAGCAGCATTTCCTTGAGCAGTAATGTCTTCTGTTCCAGCGAGGGCCGCCGATGTAACCCTCGTCATCGGGATAGTACTTCCCGCACCATTCGCAATATGCCATGATCCTTTCTGTTTAAGTTACACTTTGATTTAATGGGGCATCCAAGTCCCCGAAGGGACTCAGACGTTGTAAATCCTGACAACTTTCTTCAGTGCTTGGGCTTTTCGGATGGTGTCCCAAGTGCCCTTGCTTGATGCCGTGACAAAGGCGAGGATGATGTCAGAGTTTTCCACGAAGCTGTCGACCGTGGCAGCCAGCAGAGAGTAATCCAAGAACTCCCTTGATCCAACGATTCCTAATCGCATTTTACTTGGTTTTAAAGAACGGTTTTTTTGAAACATTTCGGTGCCCAATACGATAAACCGTCTCGCAACGAATGAAATTTGATTGCAAATCATTGAATAACAACCAAATATTTTTCTAAAATATCGTGCGTAAAATCGTGCGTAACAGAAGAAAAATCACTATCTTTGCAGGCAAATACCTATCAATATGCCAGCAAGATTTACCTTGGAAAATAGGACCAACAAATATGGGGAATGTCCCATCAGGCTGTAAAAAACGGACGATATCCGTTCAGTGAAAACGGCGATATCCGTTCACTTTTG
>CALFIT010000245.1 GCA_937877465.1 uncultured Bacteroidales bacterium
TCAACGGCAAGCCCATCAAGGACTACACGCTCACCCACCAGCAGATCATGTCGGGTGGGGTGTTGGAGTTCAGGATGAAGTAGGCGTGTCGTTCAGGCCGTAAGGTGCCGGTTCCTCGGCGGCGAGTGTGACGGGATAGTCTTCGTCGAGACCATAAGGCACCAATTTGGGCTTGTGCATGGCGAGGAAGTTCTCGTTGAGCAGCAGTTCCACTTGCAACATGGTGTTTTCCAATCGTTTGGGTGTGAGTTGACATTCCCAGATGGTGATGACTTGCCAGCCGTTGTCGCGCAAAAGCTGCACGTTCCTTTTGTCGCGCTCCTGGTTTCTTCTGATTTTGTTCACCCAAAACTCGCGGTTCGACTGCGGAATCTTGCAGCATTGGGAGCTTTCTTCTCTAAACTCTAAACTCTCAACACTAAACTCAACAAAATGACCGTGCCAAAAGCACCCGTTCACGAAAATCGCCGTCCTGTATTTCCGCATCACGATGTCGGGCTTGCCCGGCACCGACTTCACGTTGAGGCGGTAGCGGTAGCCGTGCCGCCACAGCCATTGCCGCACCTTCAGCTCGGGCTTGGTGCCTTTGCCGTGGATGCGCGACATGACGTAGTGTCGCTGTGCGGGGGTGAGGCGGTCGGGCATGGAGCTTGGGTTATTGCATGGTTTGAAAAACGCCCTGTTCGTCGCAATTGTCCGACGGAATCAAAATTTTTTTGATTGCTTCGGACAATTGCACCTCGCCGCTTTCATTGATTTGTATCAAATGGTAGCTGATGTCTTGCACGGAAACCCCAAACAGTTCCGCCATTCGTTTTTGCGAGAGCCAAAAGGTCTCGTTGTTGAAAACGACGGTGACGTTGACTTTACCGGTGGTGGAACGGTACATCAGCACATTGCCTTCCACGCTTGTGGCGAGGTCGGTTGAAGTCATCTTGTCGCTAAAAAACTCCTTGGCGGCTTTCACCAATGGTTTCTTTTGGTCGGCGTTCATCACGATGGCAAGGCAGGCCGTCCGCGAAAGCAACACGGATTTCACGTTGCGGTAGCCGCTGTTGTGCAATTGTGCCATTTCCTCGATTTCGACGACATGTTCCTTCAGGTCGAGGCCCTTGTCCCTTTGCAGAAACGGCGTGACCTTATCGATAAGCCGCTCGAAATTCCAATACTTCTGGTAGCCGAGCAGTTGGGCCAATTTTCGTGAGTTCCACCATTCGCGGCCATCGCTGTCGGTCTGCTTGATGGCGTCGAAAGGCGACTGGAGTTCTTGCGGGGAGAAGAGTGATTCTATATTGTTGTTTTGCATAGCAAATGTTATTCGTCGTGTTTCATTACATATTTCATTAGCTCAGCCAAGGAAACGCCTTCTGGTGCAGCACTCTGACGGCCTCCCTTGATAATGCCGTCTTTTATCATTTTTCCAACATCCCATCTGACAGCCGTAAACTCTTCGTCAGGTTTGTTGGCAGCGACATCAAAAACAACATAGTAAGGCAATGAAGGTTTGTAGGAGGAATTTGCATCTATGGCGTTTAATCTTTCCTTTGACATGACGCGAGGCCCTTTGTCGCCTAATCTTAACATGATTTGTTTTTCGTCCTTGTGCAATAATAGGTACTTTGCTGAAGAAATCTGTTGTTTCAGCCGCACAGAACCGTTTCCCGTGTCAGTCCTCGTATTGTATAGCTTGTTGCCAAGTATCCATTTCAGATGATTCTCGTCACGGAAAGAGCCCAACAACACATACGTTTCCTCTGGAATCAAGTTGCGGTTAATTCCGTAAGGTTCGGGCATGGATTCACAAACCACCGATGGTTCACTGTTGTATATTTCGTATGTGTGGTACGAAATGCGCTCGCGTTGGGAAGCCCTGTTTAGCATGTGCTCTAAAATGTCGCGCAAAAAGTGTTCAATCTCTTTCGAGTCCTTTTCAATGCTGTATGGCGACAGGCAAAAGGCTCCCAATCCAGGCAATACTTCATGGAATCCCTTGAGTCTTTTGTTTTCTGTGCCAGGATAGAGAATATAAGCACCGCTGGTCCGGCGTATGGCATCTTTGTAAGCGTGCATTTTCAGCAAATCCACTCGTTTGTAGATGCCTCTTTCTTCGTCCCTTTTTTCACGATTCATCAGCAAGTCTTCCTCCGAGAGGTCGTTGTCGTCATCTTCAAAAGTGTGTGTTTCGTCAGGAAGTCTGTCGTTGAGCAGGATTCTGTTCAGCTTGTATTTTGCATCGAAATGGATGTGGACGATAAGGTCTTGCTCTTCCGCTTCGGCTTCTTTGATATTCCCAGGCCAAATCGATAAGGTGTAGTCTGGGCGCATGGCTGTCGTCCATGAACCGCTTTTTCCCAATTGGTCGGATGTGCTGAAAGTACGGTTGTAATACAAGTACACATTTAAGGTTCGAGAAGCTTCATGGAACTTACCTCCAATCATTATTGTATGACCTTGCTTCAGTTCAAGATTGATGTTATCTTTGTCGGGTTTGACCAATTTCTTTTCGTCTTCCTCCGTCAGTTCCAACTGGAAGGTGTCTTTGACGATGTCAAGCAATTTGAAGAATACCCAATATTCGTAAAGTGCAGCTACATTACGTTTGCCTGCTTGATACACGTTGTCACCGCCTTTCCAAGTGATTTGTGCCGCAAGTTTCGACATAGTCCATGCTTGCAATATCTCTCGATAGCCTTCTTTGCGTTGCAGCGCAGGGCTGTTCAACGACATGGTTTGCAAATCCGAAATGTCGAGGAAAAAGCCGCGGCTCAGCCAACCGTTCAACTTGTTCATTGTCAGTTCGGCTTCATTAATCAGCCTCGGACTGGCGTTTTTGCATTGTTGGATTATGCTGCAAAACGATGAGAACGATTGCAACACAAACTTCACAAAACGGTTCTCCACCACATCAAGCGTGTCTCTCTTGTAGAAAACCGACAGTCTTCGAGGAACACTGCCGATGTGGTCGCCAATATATTCGCCTTCATTCAACGGTAGTCTGTTTTTGCTGGAAACAATTTGTTTCAGCTCCTGTCGCCCGATTCTTTTTACGGCACAGATATCTTTCTCCACGGTCGTTCCCGTCCATTTGTGGATGGGATTGTAAAGAATCTTGTTCAATGCCTCTTCAAATTCCTCGCTGTCTATCAGCGATTTCATGAAAGCGAACTGCTGGTAAAGTGTGCGGCTGTCCTCGTTGACATCCACCTCAAACCGTTGGGTAACTGGTGCGCCTTGCATCATCACCAAATCGGTGAAATGGTTAGTGATTTCGTGGAGCATCGCCTTGTAATCCGTCCGGTAATCCATTTTGACGGAACGCACCTCAAAGCTGACCTCGGCTTCAAAGCCTGCATCGTTGGTGACGGTCAACGTGAGGCAACCGACGTAGATACCTGTTTTGATCCAGCCTCGTGAGGGTGAGCTTTTTGAAGGGCGAACCAATTCGTGTTCCTTGAAATGGTAATCGCCTTCAAAAGCATATTCAAATTCCTCGCCTTCCACCAATTGCCATCTTGACTCGCCGTCTTGCGGTTCCACTTCCTCAAACACTTTCGCGTTGGAGGATTGTGGATACACGCAGAGCCTTGTGCCTCCGTGCTTTCCATTGATGGGTATGTCGAGAGAGTTGGTCATTCGATTTATTGTTTATTGTATGTTTAAACCATAAGATTTGTAAATTATTGATTTATAGTTTTGTACATACTATTAACATTTAAAATACTCGTTTTTCATTTAAATCTCCTTAAACCAAGATCCATCTTTTTTTCCCGTTTGTTTTTATTACATTATGGATTCTAAGGTATGACAAAAGATTTGTAATCTTGTTTTCTTTTTGTGAGTCAGTCAAAGTGTCAGAAAGTTTCTCTTTCAACAGCATAACGATTTCAGCCCTACTAGCAGATCCAAACTTCTGAATATACCTGACAATCAGTCTTCGAAAATACTCGTCATCAAAACTTTTGTTTTTAACATAAGTGGATTTTAAACCCACATTACCAGTGCTTCGAGTAATATTCTTAGAGAGGAACAGATTGTTTCTTCGACCTTCAATGAATTTTTTCTTCCTTAAATACTTCACTTCTTCGTCGGTTAAACGTTTCTGTTTCTGAACTTTGTCAAGTAAGATTAAGTCTGACATAGATAGTTCTGGCACGCTGACAAGTATCCTCGCAAATTGCTCGTCAATGACTTTTCCTTCGATATTCACGGTCACTTTTCCACCCGAAGTGTCATATTCAGGCATGGGGAAAAAACGCTTTTTCTGTTGCTCATACAACTTTTTTATACCACCACCTTCAGTGTCAACCATGTGTACATTTCTCATGGCCTCAACCAGAAACGGATTCCGGTAAATCGACTCTGGGCTGTCATCTAGAACTACCTTTTCCACAGATTCTGGAAGAAATATGCCATGGTTACGAAATACCAAATGATCGTTTTCGTATTCTATCACCTCAATTCTCGCACCTTTGCCATAGTCTTGGTGAGCAATGGCGTTATTAAGAGGTTCTCTCAGAGTAAACTCATCATAGCGTAGCATCTTCTCGGGAAATATGTTACCGCTGATTGTGAACTCGTATGAGGTGTTTCGGATTTGACGCCCTATATCCTCTATTGCCAAGATCATCGGAATTGAAAAGACCTTAAAATCTAGGTTTTCGGACTTCTCGTTTTTCAGCGACCATCTAACCTTACAAACGGCAGGTAACAAATAATGTTCCGACTCCTCTCTTCCCAACAAAATAATGGCTGCAATTGTAATCTTATCTTTGATTGTAATGTGAGCTTTATTCAAGAACGTTTTGTCATCCCAAGCGTCCACTTCCTTTTCTTTTTTGGGATGCACTTCTTTATACTTTTCTCTTGCTTTCAGTATGGCGGCAGGGTCTAGGTCGTCAATAGTGGCATTTGGAAGTATTTTTGCCGTCCAATCTTGTTGCAACAAGCCTTCACTCAAAATCGCCTCTTCTCGTTCTGGTGTCAGATGCACAAGGTTGTCCTTTATCCTTTGCCATGCCTTTTTATGTGCATAAACGGGTTTGCGGGGCAAATGTTTGGGAATATGGATAACCCACACCACCTTGCGCGTGTCAGAAGTGATGTATTCGTCAATGTTTAAGCCCTCTGAAGATACATTTGTGCAATTCTCCTTTATTTTATAAACAGCAGAACTAGTATCGAGATTGAACTGCGATAGGTCTGTTCCCACGATATCCAACGTCTTGTCCACGACACCGATAACTAAAACTCCTCCTTCCATATTCGCGATACCCGATACATACGACATCACATCCTCCCCCTCGTGTCCATTGAAGGAGTTCTTCAAGTTTTTCATCTCCTTCCAGTCGCATTTTTCATCCTCTTTCGGATAATTGTCAACCAAAAATTCCTTTAATTCATTTTCCGTCATGTTGGTAATTTTAGTGTTTTTCTTTTCTCAAAATAACCAGCTTCGTTTCAAGCATTCAGATTCTTTATGCCTCCGCGAAACTCGTGAACCCATTGTCCACCACGGCTTGGTACATCCGCTGGATTTCCACAATGTCCTTGCCGAGCGACCAATAGAAATTCAGCATTTCACTGTTAACCTTTACTGCGGCTTTTATCTTGCTTTGCCGATAACGCTGGCTTAATTCGGCAATCCATTCGTAATAGTCCTTGTCGAAACTTGTTATTTCTTTCGTCTTTGCCATATAGAGTTTGTTGATTCAACCGTTTATAGGCTTTTTCACCCCGCAAAATTAGCAAATAATCGGAAAACCGAAAAGAAAATTCTTCCCCTTTTGCAATCGTTTCAAATTAATTCCGTACTTTTGCAGCCCGATTTTTAGGCAGAATGGAAAAGAAGAACGAATTCCTGATACCGGTCAGCGGCCTCGCCTTGGGCAGCCACGCCTATCATTTCGAAATCAACGACGATTTCTTTGATGGGATGGATTACTCCGAGATACGGCAAGGTAAGGTGACGGTTGGCCTTGATGTCGACAGACAGGAGACGATGCTCGCCATGCACTTCGACGTCAAAGGAACCGTGCGCGTGGCCTGCGACCGCTGTGCCGACGAGTTCGACCAACCCATCGAGAGCCAACAGGACTTCTTCATCAAGTTGGGCACGGAGAACGCCGAAGAGTCGGACGACGTGGCCGTGGTGGACGCCGACCTCAACGCGTACGACGTCAGCTCGTTGGTCTACGAATACATCATCCTCGCCATCCCGATGCACCGCGTACACCCCGAAGGCCAGTGCAACCCCGAGGTGATGGCCTTGCTCTCGAAAGAGGACGAGACCGAGGCCGAGGAAAGCACCCCCGACATCGACCCACGCTGGGCCGCACTGAAAGACATTGATTTGAACGATAAATAAACAATTGGTAATTAACTAGTTAAAATAACAGAAAAATGGCACATCCTAAAAGAAGACAGTCTCACACCAGAGGCGCGAAGAGAAGAACACATTACAAGGCAGAAACTCCTAACGTGACCGTCGATCCTACCACTGGCACCATGCACGTCATGCACCGTGCTTACTATGTGGACGGCGACCTTTACTACAGAGGTCAGTTGGTCATGGCCGCCAAGCAGTGATTGCTGGCGCGTGAACACGGCTCCGACGTGGACGCGAAAGGGCGTTTTGCACCCTTGATGGGATAAAAAATTGGAAAAATTTTCCAAAAAAATGTCCAAAACTGTGCCGTGAACGAAAAAAATGCCTATCTTTGCATCGTTTTTCGATGTCAAGGGCATTGAGAAAAAATAAAGTCGGATTTTTTTCATAATCTTTATATTGTTTTTCCCCTCCTTTTTCCCCATCAGGAGGGGTTTTTTGTGCTTTTGCCCGAACAAACCGCCTCGGATTCGGATTTTCTTCGTAATATTGCAGTATTAAACGAATCAAACATACTTTATATGATGAAAAAACTATTCTCATTAATTGCGGCCTTAGTGCTGTCGTTCATGACGGCCCGCGCCGACGAAGGCATGTGGCTGCCTTATGCCCTCAATGGCCAGAACTTGGCCGAGATGCAAGCCATGGGCTGCAAGCTCACGGCTGAACAGATTTTCAGCTTCAACCAACCCAGCATTAAAGACGCCATCGTGCAATTCGGTGGCGGCTGCACGGGCGAGATCATCTCGCCCGAAGGCCTGCTGCTCACCAACCACCACTGCGGCCTGAGCTATGTGCAGAAACACTCCTCCGTCGAGCACGACTACCTCACCGACGGCTTCTGGGCCAAGAGCAAAGGCGAGGAACTGCCCAACGCTGGCCTCTCCGTCCTATTTTTGAATAAGGTGGAAGACGTGACCGAAGCCGTGCTGAAGGGCGTCACCGCGCAGACCACCGAGGCCGAGCGCGAGGATCTCATCGCCATGAACGCAAGGGCGTTGCGCGACGACCGCAAAGGCGACCGCAAGGTGCGCGTCGAGATCGTGCCGTTCTACAGCGGCAACCAATACATCCTGTTCGAGTACGACGAGTACAAGGACGTGCGCTTGGTGTGCTGTCCGCCTTGGGGCATCGGCAAGTTCGGTGCCGACACCGACAACTGGACCTGGCCGCGTCATAAGGGCGACTTCAACATCTTCCGCGTCTATACCGCCCCCGACGGCAGCCCCGCCGAGTATTCCAAGGACAATATCCCGATGAAGTCAAAATGGTATCTTCCTATTAATTTAGGTGGCGTGAAGCCCGGCGACTATGCCATGATCCTCGGCTACCCCGGCTCGACCGACCGTTATTCGACCTCCTACACCGTGAAGAACGTCATCGAGGAAGAAGGTCCTGCTATTATCGACTGCCGCACCACCAAGCTCGACAACTACCGCAAGCACATGGACGCCGACCAAGAGGTGTTCATCATGTACGCCTCAAAGCAGGCCAGCGTGTCGAACTACTGGAAATACTACATCGGGCAGGTAAAACAACTCAAGCGCAACCATGTGTATGAGAAGCGTTTAGCCCAAGAGGAGGACTTCATGGACTGGGTCAACGCCGACCCGCAGCGCAAGGCCGAATATGGCGACATCTTTGACGGCATCGCGAAGAAATGGGACATCCTCGACGAGATTGAGAAGTCGTTCATCTATCACCGCGAGGCCGGCTGGAATGGTGGCGAGGCCATCGCTTTCAGCCGCAGGTTCATGCGCATCAACAAGATGTTTGAGGACAAGGCCGACAAGGCCGACATCCAAGCCGCTGCCGAGCAGATGAAGCCTCAAGTGGAGACCTTCTTCAAAGATTACAGCATGCCTCTCGACCAAGACGTGACCGCCGCCTTGCTCGGACTCTTCTACAAGAACATCTCCAACGACCTCATGCCGAGCGAAATCCTGCGCATCGGCGTGGCCACCAACGGCGACTTCAGCGACTATGTGGCCAAGGCTTTCGAGAAGTCCGTCTTCACCGACAAGGCCCGCCTCGAAAAGTGGATGCAGAAGCCCAAAGCCCTGGACAAAGACCCGATTTTCGCCCTCGCGATGAACATCATCGAATCGTACCAGACGCTGTATGCCCGTTATGAGGAAGCCCAAAACCTCGGCAACGAAGGCGAACGCCTCTACATGAAAGGCCTGATGGAGATGCAGAGCGACCGCAACTTCTATCCCGACGCCAACTTCACCATGCGCCTGACCTATGGCACCGTGGAGCCTTACAAGGCCGCCGATGCCATCAACTACAGCTACTACACCACCATGGACGGCGTGATGGCCAAGTATGTGCCCGGCAACTGGGAGTTCGACATCCCGCAGGACGTGCGCGACCTCGCCAACCGCCGCGACTATGGCCGTTATGCCAACGAAAACGGTGAGTTGGTCGTCAACTTCATCACCACCAACGACATCACGGGCGGCAACTCGGGCAGTCCCGTCATCGACGGCGAGGGCAACCTCATCGGTCTGGCTTTCGACGGCAACTGGGAGGCCATGAGTGGCGACCTCAGCTTCGAGCAAAAGGTGCAACGTACCATCTGCATGGACGCCCGCTATCTGCTCTGGTGCATCGAGAAGGTCGGTAAGTGCGACAATATCATCAAGGAATTGGTGATTAAATAAATGGGAATTTTTATTTCAAATCTTACTTTTTTGTATTTTTGCGACCTCATTAACCTCTAAAATCGTACAATTATGAAAATGGATGGCAGAAGAACAAGCACCAATGTCGAAGACCGTCGCGGAAAAGGCACGGCCGTTGCCGCAGGAGGCATAGGCCTTGGTGGACTTATCATTTATTTGATCGTCAGCTTGATGGGTGGCGACCCTAGCGCCGTGATGGAGCAAATGCAACAAAACGGCAGCGAGGTTACGACGACTGAATACGTTCCTACCGAACAGGAAAAGGAGTTTGAGCTGTTTGCCTCACAGGTCCTTGCCTCGACGGAAGACGTGTGGACGGAAGTGTTCAAGCAATATGGCGCCACCTATCGCACGCCCACGATGGTGATTTTCAAAGGCTCGGTCAACAGTGGCTGCGGCAGTGCGACATCCGATGTCGGCCCGTTCTATTGCTCCGCCGACGAGAAGCTTTACCTCGACCTCGACTTCTTCAACGAGATGCAGCAGTCGATGGGCATCAAGGGCGACTTCGCCTGCGCCTATGTCATCGCCCACGAAGTGGGGCACCATGTCCAGAACCTGCTGGGAACGCTATCGGAAAAACACCAGCAGATGGCGCAATATGGCAAAAACGACTCGAGATACAACGAGACCAGTGTCCGCATCGAGTTGCAGGCCGATTGCTACGCCGGTGTGTGGGGCTATTATGAAAACAAGATGTTCGGTTCGCTTGAAGATGGCGACCTTGAGGAAGCCATCAACGCTGCCCAGAAGATTGGCGACGACTACCTGCAAAAGCAGGCCGGCTACCGTCAGGTGCAAAGCGACCTCTTCACTCATGGCACATCGCAACAGCGTATGCGTTGGCTGAAGAAAGGTCTCACCACGGGCGACCTCAGGCAAGGCGACACGTTTACGCCGGCTTACAACTCGTTGTAACATTCTGGTTTTTTGTCGCTACACATATAGAGGCGGTGCACCACACCGTCTCTATTGTTTTTTGTGTCTGTCGTAATACCAGATCTGCCAGCTGTTGAAAAGGTTCTGGAAGATGGAATAGAACGCCAAGATGACCGAGGACAAAGGCGTGAGGTAATGGTTGGCCATCCAGATGCCCATGGCCGTGTTTTTCTGCCCAAGGAGTTGCCCGCCTGCGATGACATCGCCGTATTTGCCGCCAATCCATTTGCCCAAGCCGAACTGGACGACGCAAAACAGCAGGGCGCAAATGCCTAACCAAACGATGCTGCCCCAGTTGCCCTCGCCATGCAGGAAGATGAAGTCGATGGTCTGCCCGATGGTAAACAGCAGGGCGACCGACCACAGATAGAACGAGAGGCTGTTGTAGCGTTTCAGGAAGCCGCTGACCTTGGGTAGCCATGCTTGCAACGCCCAAGCCACGAAAAACGGCAGGCCAATGACCGTGCCCACGCGCTTCAGGATGGAAAGGAACGACGACAGGAAGGTCATCTCAGGATGTAC
>CALFIT010000246.1 GCA_937877465.1 uncultured Bacteroidales bacterium
TTTGTGGTGAAACGGAACTTGAATCGGAACAGCACGGGGAAGGTCACCGTGACGCCAATCATGCCGCAGAAGCCGCAGAAAAGCACGTCGTTGGGCGTGAGCGGGGTGGTGGCGGAAATCGGTCCCGAAAGGCCCATGAAGAGCGCGTCCGACATTTGGAATACGAGCGGAAAGAACAGCGTGATCCAGAAACGGAGTTGTTCGGGAACGAAGTCCTTGTACATGGGCATGGAGAAGCCCTGTTGTTGATGTTCAGCCATTTATTTCTCAATCTCACATTCAACATTTAGGCCGGCGCGAAGTTGCTTCATGGCCTCGGCGTCGTTGTCGGCATCGAAGGCAATCTTGACGGGGACGCGCTGTTCCGTCTTGACGAAGTTGCCTGTGGAATTATCCTGTGGCACAATGGAATAACGTGCTCCTGTGGCGTTTGAAATGGCCGTGACGGTGCCGCTGAAAACTTGATGGGGAAGGGCATCGACGGTGATTTTCATCTTCGAGCCAATCTCGATGTTGCGCAGCTGCTTCTCGCGGTAGTTGGCGATGACCCAACAGTCTTCGTCGCTGACGATGCTGACCAAGTTCATCCCAGGCTGGATAAGCTCGCCTTCGTGGATGGTCTTGGGCGAGGTGTAGCCGTCGCAAGGCGCGGTGATGACGGTGTAGGAGAGGTTGAGTTCCGCGAGGTTGAGCGCGGCCTCGGCGATGGCGATGCCTGCGTCGTTTTGGTCGAGGCGTTGCGTCTGCTCGCTCTTGACGAGGCGGGTGCTTTGCTGCTGTTGCTTCATGGCCTCGTAATTGGCTTTCATGGCTTCGTATTGCGTCCTCACGCCGTCAAATTGGGCCTTGGTGACGGTCTCGCTCTCATAGAGGTTCTTGTAGCGGATGTAGTCGGCCTCGGCGTTTTTCAGGCGTATTTCCATCTCGCGCAGGCTGGCGTCGCTGACGGCGATGTTGTTTTGCGTGGTGCGGATGCTGGTACTCATGGCCGCCTTGCCGACGGTGGCGTTCTTGTAGTTGGCTTGTGCCTGAGCCAATTGCAGACGGAACTCGGCGTCTTCAATCAATACCAAAGTGTCGCCTTTCTCGACGTGTTGGAACTCGTCGAAGCGGATTTCCTTGATGAAGCCTGGAACCTTGCTGCTGACGGGCGCAATGTGTTGATAGACTTGGGCATTGTTGGTATAGGTGGTTTTCGTGGTGTGCCAAAATTGGGCGCAGACCCACGCGATACCGATTAATAACAAGGCGACGACGATGATGTTGGCGACGATTTTCTTGGTTTTCTTTTTCATGGCTTAGAGTTTTCCGATTAAATAATTGAGGTTGAGGTAATAATAAACGATGTCGATTTTCGCGTTGACCCATTCCAACTCAGCGTAGAGCTTGCTGTTGGAGGCATCGAGCATGTCGGTGAGCAGGGCCAACTCGTTGTCGTAGCGGTTGTGCGTCATGCGGTAGTTTTCGTTGGCCAAAGCCAAAGCCTTTTCGCAAATGCCAAGGTTTTTGACGGCTTCCTGATACTTCACGAACACGGCATGAACGCCGTTGTCGATGCCTTCGGCGACGACGGCTTTTTCCTCCTGGCTGCGTTGGGTTTCGAGGCGCGCCTTGCGGATGTCGTGGGTGCTTTTGTAGAGCGACGAGAGGTCGTATTGCAGTCC
>CALFIT010000247.1 GCA_937877465.1 uncultured Bacteroidales bacterium
AACTCCGCCCCTTCAATCCCGATTTCCTTCGGGTCGAAGACGGGTTCCTTGCCTTCTTTCTTTTGGCGCTCGTAGGACTTCAACGCCTTGAACGCCTTGGGCGACAGCAACAAAATCGCGATGATGTTGACCCACGCCATGGCGCCCACGCCCGAGTCGCCGAGGTCCCAAATCGTCCGAGCCTCATACAGCGACCCGACGAAGACCATCGCCACCGTGCCGATGCGCAGCACCCAAATCAGCACATGCTCTCTGCGACCCTTGCCGAAGAGATAGACGAGGTTGGTCTCGGCGTAATAGTAGTAGGCCATAATCGTCGTGAAGGCGAAGAAAAACAGGGCAATCGACACGATGACGCCGCCCCAGTTGGCCCCAATCAGCGTGCCCAAGGCGGCGGAGGTGTAGCTCACGTCGGGCGCACCCAACTGAACGCCCTCGGCGGCGATGAGCAGGTTGCCCGAGGCATCAAATACGTTGTAGGTCTTGCAGGCCAAGATCATCACGGCGGTGGCAGTGCATACCAACAGGGTGTCGATATAGACCGAAAACGCCTGCACCAAGCCCTGCTTGACGGGATGCGACACCTTGGCCGCGCCCGCCACGATGGCTCCCGTGCCTTGTCCGGCCTCATTGCTGTAGATGCCGCGCTTCACGCCCCACGCGATGGTGCTGCCCAAGATGCCGCCCAAGGCCTGGTTCATGCCAAACGCGCTGCGAATCATGTCCATGAACACGCCCGGCACCTCGCGGATGTGGAAGGCCAACACGACGAGCGAGAGCAACACATAGAGCAAGGCCATGAACGGCGCCACCACTTGCGCCACCTTCGCGATGCGGTTCACGCCGCCCATCACCACCAAGCCGATGAGCAAGGCGACGACGGCACCCACCACGGCGGGACTGACGTGGAACGTGTTGGCAAACGAGATGGCGATGCCGTTGCTCTGCACCGGCGGCAGAAACCAGCCGCAAGCCAGCACCGAGATGGCGGCGAAGAACACCGCCAACCACTTGCATTTCAAGCCTTTCTCGATGTAATAGGCCGGTCCGCCACGGAACTGTCCCTTGTGTTCTTCCTTGTAGATTTGCGCCAAGGTTGCCTCGGAGAAGGCCGAACCCGCGCCAAGAAACGCGATAATCCACATCCAAACGATGGCTCCCGGACCGCCATAGCCGATGGCCGTGGCCACGCCCACGATGTTGCCCGTGCCCACGCGCCCCGAGAGTGCCATCGAGAACGCCTGAAACGAGGTGATGCCCGTCTTCTGCGACTTGTCGGTGGAGAAAAGCAGCCGCGCCATCTCGCCGAAACGCCGCACCTGCACGAAGCGCGTGCCGATGGAGAAATAAAGCCCCGCCAAGAGGCAAATCGCGACCAACGCAGGACTCCACACATAGCCGCTTATCGTTTGAATGAGTTGTTCCATA
>CALFIT010000248.1 GCA_937877465.1 uncultured Bacteroidales bacterium
TCCAGTACAACAAGGCCCGCCAAAACGTCATCACCAACGAGTTGATCGACATCGTGGGCGGCGCCGAGGCGTTGAACGGGTAAAAGCTAAGGGTCCTGAGCCTGTTGAAGGGCCGACAACTATCAAAAAAACCGAAAAAGCGTAAAAAACGCTCTTTTTCGGTTTTTTTGTTTCTTCCGATGTGGGAACATCACAAAATTTTCTTCCTTTTTCCATCTCGTTATTTATTTTTCCCTATTTTTGCACCGTCATTTCGAGAGAAACCGAGATGGCCAGAGAAAGCGCATTTTCGCTTTATTCCATCACTGTGAAACTGGACACTTCACAAGAATGTAATACGAAGGAATAATCAGGGAAATGATTGCTTGCATTGGATTGTGTTTCAACAACATATCCACTGTGGAGCATATTCATATTCATGAGGTTTTTTGTATTACAGGGAAGTCCAGCCCTCACAGTGAAAATAGAGACATGATGAATGGCTCCACTTTCTTTGCATGGATAATGATAACGCCTTTTGAGTCATTGGGCAAAAAAGTTTCTTACAATGAAAGACAAGTCTTTACTAAAGAAATGGACGGTCAAAGCCATCTTTGTGTCCCTGCTGGTTAGTTTTGCAGGGGTGGGGAAAGGGTTCGCTTATAGTTTTGCCTCGGAGGCTCCAACAGGGCAAATGCTGTATTATGAATCCTCATCTATAGATCAGTGTGTAACGCTAACATATCCAGGGGCAAGTGGATGGGAAAACTATCCCAAGCCCCAAGGTAATCTAGTCATTCCCTCTACTGTATCACATAATGGTGTAGAATATACAGTCGTTGGGATTAATATGTGGGCTTTTCAATACTGTACAGGACTAACGTCTATAGTGATTCCAAATACCATAAAATATTTGTATCCTCAGTGCTTTTTGGGTTGTAGTAATCTGTATACAATATCACTAGGCTCTTCTATTAAACTTATCACGCTGAATTGCTTTCAAGGTACTGGATGGTACAATAGTCAGAACGATGGCATAGTTTATTTAGATGGATGGTGTCTGGGAATAAAAGGAAATATCGAAATTGAGGAGGGGCTACTTGAAATACAAGATGGTACAAGAGGAATTGGAGGAATTGCATTTGCAAATCACGATGATATAACAACAGTAATTATCCCTAATTCAGTAGAGACAATTTGCGCCCAGGCTTTTTATAACTGCCAATATTTGTCAATGGTAAGCATTGGAGAATCGGTAAAGAATATCATGACATCTGCTTTTGAAAACTGTGTCAATCTTACAACAATTACAATTCCTGGTTCTATTGAATATATAGGGTATAGCGCATTTGGGGAATGCTATGGGTTAACGTCAGTTTTTTATACTGGTGATATTTCTCAATGGTGTAATATCTCGTTTGAGGATAATCCCGTTTCGTATGCCCATAATCTATTCATTAATGATGAATTGTTGACAGATTTGGTTTTTCCAGAGGATGTGACAATTATTAAAGATATTGCTTTCCTAGGAGCTACGTGTTTGTCGTCGGTGACGTTTTCTGGTTCGGTTAGGGAGATAGGTTCTGGGGCTTTTGCTGATTGTAGCAATTTGACTTCAATTATTGTTCCGAGTTCCGTTACAATGATTGGGATAGGGGCTTTCTCAGGTTGTAGCAATGTCGAAACAATAATTGTAGAAACAGATAATACTGTTTATGATTCAAGAGGTTATTGTAATGCAATTATAGAAACAAGCACAAACACCTTGATACAAGGATGTAAAAACACAAAAGTCCCTAATACAGTAAATGTAATTGAAACAGCTTCGTTTTCTGGGCATATTGGTTTGGTATCTATAACTATGCCAGCTTCATTAAACTCCATTGGGTCTGATGCATTTTATGGTTGTGATAATCTTACAACTATTACAGTGCTTTCTATCAATCCACCTGTTTTAGAAGCGGAACTACCATGCTCAGCTCCAGGTTTTACAATTTTTGTTCCAGCGGAGTCTTTGGCAGTTTATAAACAAGACTACTATTGGGAAAGTTATAAGGATTATATGCAACCAATTTCAACCCTTTTCATTCACGGGTATGCTGAAAGCGATGGAAATTGGTATTTCATAAGTTCTCCGTTGGCTGAAAATGTTCTTCCAACCGAAGTTGACGAAATGCTAGCCATAAATGAATCAGACCATGACATGTATCAGTTCAACCAATCCGCAATAGGCGAAGAATGGCGAAATTACAAAGCAAATCCTTTTGAACTTGTCAATGGCCAAGGCTATCTTTATGCCAATAAGGAGGATGTAAACTTGATTTTCAAGGGAGAGTTCAACGAGGACGAGACGAAGGAGGTAGAATTGGTTTTTGATGCTGGTAAACCATTTGCAGGTTGGAACCTTGTTGGTAATCCTTTCCCAGTTAGTGCTTATGCTGATAGAAGTTATTATGTGATGAATGAAAGTGGCACGGCAATCACTCCCGTTGAAGTATCGTCAGCTACAGCCATTCCAGCTTGCACAGGCTTGATGGTGAAAGTAAGCAATACGAACGAAACGGTTACATTCAGTAAAACGGCACCTAGACAGAAACCCAACCAAGGTACATTACAAATCGCTGTAGCTGAACATAAGGCCAATCGAAACGAGACCTCTATTGAGGCCGACAAAGCCATTGTGAGCTTTAATGAAGGCGACAAATTGTCCAAGTTCGTATTCAACCATAGAAGTGCAAGTCTCTACATCCCTCAAGGTGATAAGAAATTTGCGATTGCCGAAAGCGAAAAAACAGGCGAAATGCCGCTTAACTTCGAAACTGCTGAGAATGGCCGCTACACCATCAGCATCGACACAAAAGATGTTGAAATGACCTACCTCCACCTCATCGACAACCTCACGGGCAACGACATCGACCTGCTCGAAACACCTTACTACACTTTCGAGGCCAAGACAACCGACTACGCCTCGCGCTTCAAGGTGGTGTTTGCCCAAGGCGGATCGACCAACGAAGATAACTTCGCTTTCATGCGCGACAGCCACTTGCTGGTCCTGGGAATCGAGGGCCAAGCCACCTTGCAAGTCATCGACATAACCGGACGCGTGCTAGCCAACGAGACCTTTAGCGGCAATTACGACCGTCATTTCGACATGCCTACAGGCGTATACGTGCTGAGACTTATCAATGGAAGCGATGTGAGAACCCAAAAGATAATCATCAAATAACAGAAAAAATGAAAAAGACCATCATAACACTAGTCATAGTACTCAGACTGGGCCTGACCTCCTTCGCCGACCCGAATGGTGGCGGTTTGTTCCAACGCGGTACCACGCCTGAGAGCCCAGGCTTCTACGGTAGCCGTGATGCAGGCACACCTATGTTGCCTAACCATGGCAAGTCGGACAACCAAGATGCTGATGGCCCCATCGGCGGCGGCATCGCTGTGCTCCTTGGCCTCGGCGCTGCCTACCTTGTCGGCAAAAAACGTAAGGAGAAATAACCAAGGGCTCCTTTGTTGAACAAAAAGCACCGTCAAGTCAGACTTGGCGGTGCTTTTTCCTGCTTTTCCGTTTCTCCCAATGTCGAATCCCCATCCTATTCCTGATAATACACCCGCTTCACCCGCTGCGAGACGCGGGTCATGATTTCGGACTTTCATGACAAAAGCCATTTCCAAAGCGGCACAACCTCAATGGTCCCGAAATCATCGGCGATGGTATCGGCTTCGTCATAGGTCAGAATGAGGCGACGGGCGCAAGGCAGAACCTTGGGAAGTTTTTTTAAGGCCTCCACCTCACGTTCAAAAGTGGAGTCCGTCTGGGTAATGCTATATGAGGCTTGGATGGCAAGTTTGTCCTCGGGCACATAAAAGTCAACTTCAACTTTATCATTGTAAAAGAACACCCGCTCGTTGTCCAAGTCATGGCCGTATTTTCGGAACAGCGTCAAGGCTACAAGGTTCTCCAACAACGCCGTTTCACCATTGAGAAGAAAAAGGTTCAGTATGCCATTATCCACAAAATAATACTTGCACAAAGTCTCCCTTTCGGCAAAAGCCGCCGAGATGTTGCGTAACCGCAAAAGCAACCAAGCCGACTCGCAGTACTCTATGTATTTGCTCACCGTCGGCATCGTAATCTTGCCACTCACTGACGACAAGACATGGGACAGACGGTTGTATGAAACAGGTTGCATGACACTCTCTGCGACTTTCTTCAACAGCAATCGCAAAAGGTTTGGGTTGGAAACCTTGTTCCTGCTAACAATGTCACCTAAATAAATCCTCTGAAACGTACTAGTGAGATAGTCGCGTTTCACTGTAAGCCCCACCGATTCAGGCAGGCCTCCCCATAGCAGATATTCGTTCCACTGGCGCAGAATCTTGGCCCGCGATTCAGTTGCCAGCAATGAGTACTCATCAAACGGGAAACCTTTCGCGTTAAGGTATTCCTCAAAACCATAAGGATAGACTTCTGTGGTCAGATAACGTCCGCCAAGGGTGCTCATAATTTCCGACGACAACATCTTGGCATTGCTCCCCGTTATCCATATCTTGTATTTTGCGTCGGCCATCCGGCGAGCGAATCTTTCCCAACCATCAATATTCTGCACCTCATCCAAGAAAAGCATCGGGCGTTGGTCGTACATCTCGGCATGACATTCAAGCAACAGTTCAAAGTCGCCTGCCGCAAAGCCAGCCAGACGGTCATCCTCGAAGTTCAAATACAACATGTTTCCCCAGTCATGCGTTTCGGCAAGCATCTGCTGCATTTTCTGATAAAGCATAAATGACTTCCCCGCCCTACGCACGCCGATGAACACGCGTCTCGGAAAGTCGTCGGAAGGCAACTCACGAGGCACAACCTGATATTGCTCAATATCCTTTTGATTCGATGCCAGAATCTGTTTTAATGTAGTCTTACTAATCATATCTTCAAAATGCTATTTTGAATTTTTGCCGCAAAATTACAAATAACATTTTGAAAAACAAGAAAAATGTTCAAGAAAAACCAGCAGCGGAGAAAAATGCCTTTCTGGTTTTTCCGTTTCTTCCAATGTGGGAACCCTGTCCTACTCCTGATAATACACACGTTTCACCCTCTGCGAGACGCGGGTCATGATTTCGTATGGTATGGTCTGGCAGGCCTTGGCAATGTCGGCAATGTCGTGCTCGGCATCGAAGATGACCACCGTGTCGCCTTCGGCGGCTTTGATGTGGGTCAGGTCGAGCATGC
>CALFIT010000249.1 GCA_937877465.1 uncultured Bacteroidales bacterium
TTTTGTCCGAAAAAATGCAGAAAAACCGTAAAATTGTCATTTTGTCAGTCTTTTGCGTTTGGCACAAAGATTGACAAAAGCAGGCCGTTGCGATGAAGCAACTGCAACACGCTCGCGTCACGCAGTCCCGCGTCTCGCGTCAGAAACAACGTATAATCAAAACAAGTAACAAACAAAAATAGGAGAACAAAAAAATGTCAAAAATCATCGGTATCGATTTAGGTACAACCAACTCATGCGTGGCCGTCATGGAAGGCAACGAACCCGTTGTCATCGCCAACAGCGAAGGCCACCGCACCACCCCGTCGGTGGTGGCATTCACCGACAACGGCGAGCGTAAGGTGGGCGAACCCGCCAAGCGTCAGGCCATCACCAACCCCTTGCGCACCGTCTACAGCATCAAGCGTTTCATGGGCGAGACCTACGACAAGGTGGAAGCCGAGATGCGCCGCGTGCCTTACAAGGTCATCCAAGGCCCCAACAACACCCCGCGCATCGACATTGACGGAAAGAACTACACCCCGCAGGAAATCAGCGCCATGGTGCTCCAGAAGATGAAGAAGACCGCCGAGGACTTCCTCGGACAAACGGTGACGGAAGCCGTCATCACGGTGCCTGCCTACTTCAACGACGCCCAGCGTCAGGCCACCAAGGAAGCCGGCGAGATTGCCGGACTGAAAGTGCGCCGTATCATCAACGAGCCTACCGCCGCTGCCTTGGCCTACGGCTTGGACAAGAAGAAGAACGACGTGAAAGTGGCCGTCTATGACCTCGGCGGCGGCACCTTCGACATCTCCATCCTCGAATTGGGCGATGGCGTGTTTGAGGTGAAATCGACCAACGGCAACACCCACCTCGGCGGCGACGACTTCGACGAAGTCATCATCAACTGGTTAGCCGAGGAGTTCCAGAAGGACAACGGCATCGACCTGCGTAAGGACCCGATGGCCCTGCAACGCCTGAAGGAAGCTGCCGAAAAGGCCAAGATCGAGCTAAGCTCGTCGAGCGAGACCGAGATCAACCTGCCTTACATCATGCCCGTCAACGGCATCCCGCAGCACTTGGTACGCACCTTGAGCCGCGCCAAGTTCGAGCAATTGGCCGACAAGCTGATCCACGACACCATCGAGCCTTGCCGTCGCGCCCTGCAAGACGCCGGCCTGACCGTCAACGACATCGACGATGTCATCTTGGTCGGTGGTTCCACCCGTATCCCGGCCATCCAGAACATCGTGCGCGACTTCTTCAAGAAGGAGCCGTCGAAGGGCGTCAACCCCGACGAAGTGGTGGCCATCGGCGCCTCCATCCAAGGCGGCGTCTTGACCGGCGAAGTGAAGGACGTGCTGCTGCTCGACGTCACCCCGTTGAGCCTCGGCATCGAGACCCTCGGCGGCGTGATGACCAAGCTCATCGAGAGCAACACCACCATCCCGACCCGCAAGTCGGAGGTCTTCTCGACCGCTGCCGACAACCAACCCTCGGTCGAAATCCACGTGCTGCAAGGCGAGCGTCCCATGGCCGCGCAAAACAAGACCATCGGTCGCTTCATCCTCGACAGCATCCCGCCCGCGCCGCGTGGCATCCCGCAAATCGAAGTCACCTTCGACATCGACTCCAACGGCATCCTGAACGTCTCCGCCAAGGACAAGGCCACGGGCAAGACCCAGAGCATCCGCATCGAGGCCTCGTCGGGCCTGACCGACGCCGAGATTGAGCGCATGAAGAACGAAGCCCAGGCCAACGCCGAAGCCGACAAGAAGGAACGCGAGCGTATCGACAAGCTCAACCAAGCCGACAGCATCATCTTCCAGACCGAGAAGCAGCTGAAGGAATACGGCGACAAGCTGCCTGCCGACAAGAAGGCTGAAATAGAGGCCGCCCTCGGCAAGCTGAAGACGGCCCACCAGAGCCAAGACATCGCCGGCATCGACGCGGCCATGGCCGAGATGAACGCCATGTGGCAGAAGGCCAGCGAGGAGATGTACAAGAACGCCGGTGCCCAAGGCGGCCCGCAAGGCGGCTTTGACCCCAGCAACTTCGCAGGCGGCGGCTTCACGGGCGGCAACCCCAACCAAGGCCCGCAAAACAACAACGGCGGCGACGACAGCGTTACCGACGCGGACTTTGAGGAAGTGAAGTAAGACTAACTCACCAACGATAACCAAAAACGAAGAAAAAGGTGTGGCTCATCGAGCTGCACCTTTTTTGGCTTATTTCTTCCAAACGGGCAGATTCTGCCAGTCTGACGGGAATCCCATCTCTTTAAGTTTCAAAAGGCGATGATGGTCATTCAGCAAATCCATTAGGTTGTACTTGAAGGAATTCTCAGGGCTAAGGATGTCCACAACGTACTTGATTGCCGACAGCAGAGCAAAGAGTTTGTTTGGCTTGATCGTCCTCGTGCTTCCTGTCGTTAGAAAAGGGCGACTTGTATTATATGCTAATTTCAAATGCACAACAAAACGTCTGTTCCAGATGCGACTATGATGAGCGCAACAGTTACGCAAGTTGGAGAAAGCATGAAGCCAGTTGGCAAAAACATCTTCATTGCCAACGCCAAAAGCCAAGGCAATCTGCTTTTTTTCAGGACACTTGTCGAGCATTTTGTACATTCGGCTTAGGGTTCCAAATGAGACCACTTCCAACGACATCCAAGTTGGAGGCATTTCAGGTGTGTCGTATTTTGTTTTGTAGTGCTTGATAAAATCCTCGTTGCTTCGTTTCACGTCATCAGTCACATCGTCAATCAGGCTCGAGAAACTGTCCTCTGAAGTGCGGGAAAACCAACTTTTGTCCAAATACCAAAATGGATCTTGGCTTTTGTTTGAATATACCAACGACAATTGGGTGCGAATAGCCACTTCGATCTTTTCCAATTCATTGAATACCAAACTTCGCAATCGGCGATCAAAAACGTATAAATCGATAATGTCACTGAAATCGATGTCGTCCTCAAGAAACTCGTGGTCGGCATCAGGGTCGTTGTCTTGGAATGGGAATGTGTATGCTCGAAGCCGATAGTAACTGATGTTTTGCAAATAGTTTCTCGCCAACTTCCTATCAGAGAAATTCAGCCCTCTTTGTTCAAGGCGGTCAATCTGTTCATCAACAGTGAGTGGTTTCTTCGTGTAGAGCATAAGCAGGGATTCAATATAAAACAAAAATCGAAGACCCCCCTGGTGCGCTGAACTAACGGGAAGCGAGGGAGGTCATATCGAGCGCAAAAATACGCATAAAAACGATACAAACAACAATAAA
>CALFIT010000250.1 GCA_937877465.1 uncultured Bacteroidales bacterium
AACTGCCAAAAGGTCTTTCGCCATGCCGAGGAACATCAGCGCGACGGCGTTGAAATCCATGTTGAGGTCTTTGCTGAGTCCGACGCGGTCCTTGAAGATAGCCACGTTGTACCATTGCAGGCACTGGAAGGCGCGGTGGAAATAGAGGCGTTGCAACTCTTCTTTGGTAGGCTTGTGGCCTACGTAGGTCTCCAATAAAGCCAAGGCCTTGTCGAAGCCCGCGTTGCCGTAGCAGGCGATGTCGTAGAACGGGTCGTTCATGCCGGCATATTCCCAGTCGAGCACATAGAGCTTGTCGCCGCTGATGACGAGGTTGGTGGGCTGGTAGTCGCAGTGGCAGGGCACCATAGGCACATTGGTTTGCGTGGCGCGGATGGCATCCAGTTTCTTGCGGAGGTCGAAGTATTCCTGCGGGAAGCCGAAGCCCGTCTCGGTGCAATAGCGTTCATATTGTGCGAGCCTGCCAAAGGCATCGTAATCCTTGAACTTCATGTTGCTGCCGTGGATTTTCTTCAAGGCTGCAACCGACATCTCGTTGTAGGACACCACGTCGGTCGTGCTCATGATGGTGCCTTCCACATATTCGGCCAATTTCTCGCCCGAGCGGATTTCCACATATTCGGTGACGTTGTTCAACCCCAGTTTTTCCACCTCTTGGATGTTGGTCCATTCGTCGTCGCGGTCGACGAACTTCTCGGCAAACTTGCCCGGCACGCGGTAGGTGTATTTTTTGCCTTGGCATTCAACGACGTAGGTATAGTTGCTCATGCCACCTTCGAGGCGCATGACGATGCGGGCTCCTGAGCCTGTCGAAGGGTGGGCATGGAGCAACGCATTGACTCTGAAAACGATGTATTCTTCGATGGTCATAGCTGTAGGTATTATAAAAAGCGTGCAAAAATACGCTTTAATTCCCAATCTCCAAGGGAAAATAAGGGAAATGGATTTTATTTCAAAAAGGAATGCTATGGTAAGCGAAAATGTTGTATTTTTGCAGCCGCGAAAGGGGATTTAGCTCATCTGGTAGAGCGTCAGGTTCGCAATCTGAAGGTGGCCGGTTCGAGTCCGGTAATCTCCACGAAACATCAAGATAACCCGTTGAAATTCAGCGGGTTTTTCTTTTTCAAAATTTTTTACCCCCTATTTTACCCCCTAAATTAGACTAAAATGCTGATTTTGTGTGGGAATGGAATGTCCCACAAACATTATTTTGACTGCGTCTAAATTTCAGGGAATTGGCCCTTGATGAATTAATACCGCCAACTGACAGTTGAATTTAACCTGTAAAAGAACGGGAACGGATGTAAAAGTCCGTTTCTCTTTTTTTTCAGTCAATGGAAATTTTATGTGTACCTTTGCGGCATGAACAACAGAGAAGGTGTCAATAGAAAAAAGGAGTATTACGACTGGCTGAAGGCTGTCGTCGCCGAGCCGTTGGATGAGGACTATCAGGCATCCGTTGCAACTTTCATGGGCTTGGATAGCGTAAGCGACGAAGCCAAGAAAACGATGAAGTTTTCCACCGAAGTATTCCAGCCCTTCGGCAATGCTCTCGCCTATATCGTAAACAACCGCTTCATTATCGAGGACAAGGCGTTTCTGATGGAGAACGACACCGATGACCCGCCCATGACTCCGCTTGAAATCTTCGCCGTGCTGGATTACCTGATTCCCTCAACCGTCAGGGAATTTCTTGGCGTACTGAAAGTTGATTCGGTGGTGATGGAGAAACTGTTTGCTCTTTGGATTGACGATGACGCAGACGGATTTGCGGCATTGCTTCAGAAGGAGAACTGCGACCTGACCCGGATTTCAAGATTGTGCCGCTGCTGTTGGGACGATGCTTTTTCGGTGAGTGAGATACCCAATTCCGAGGTTCCCATGATGATAGACGCACTCTCCAGCACCTTGAAACATAGCGAGAAACTGGACGAGCAACAAATCAAGGGAAGTGCTGACCAAATGCTTGAATCCATCGAAGAAATTGAGGCCGCAGATGATGATGGTGAAGATTATGACCTCGAAGAATCGTTCAGGGATTACCGACAATTCTGCGAGGCATGTTTAAGGAGCCAATTATTCAAATATTGGGATTGGGAAGCGGAACTGAAACCGGGGGAAATCAGAATCATCGAGCCTGTCTTGGAGCATCCTTTGGCCGTAGAGTTGGTGGAGCGTTTTAGGGAAGAATACGAGGAATCTCAACAACCTCAACCTTCAGAACCTTTCACCTTGCCTAACGATTTCTTTGATTGGAGCCACAATTCAGGGAAGCCGAAGGAGCATTTCTATCTTTGCGATGCCGTGAGAAGAAAAGGCGTGGAAACCTTTGTGACCTTCATCAACTGGCTGGCCGACAAAGGTTATATTGCAGATGACAACGAGGTAAAAGCCTTGTTCGCTTACCGCTTGACGGGAAGATGTCGCCCCGAAGGAAAGGAGTTGCCCGTTATCGAATGGCACGGAAAGAACAACAAGCCCTACGAACTCATCTACATTGTAAGGAACTTCTCAGACCGTGGCGACTACCGGAAGATGAAACGGTTTTTCCACGGTCCCGAGTGGGTGAAAGACCGCGACAGCAGCTATGCCAACTCAGCTGATTCCGAGTTCAGAAGGAAGATGTCGGAGTTTTACCCATCCATCTGTGCATTCAAGAAATGACGAAAAGGGCAGATTTGCCCTCTATCCCCTGCGGAAAGTCGAAAATTTTGGCACATTCCGCAGCGGATAGACTTGTTTTTCAACACGAATGTCCATGAAATCATAGATTCAGCGAAGCTAATTATCCACGAATTGTTCAGAAATTGTTTTTGATAATTTGTGGTCAATTGGTGGCAATTCGTGTTTAAGAAAAATCATCTTTTACTATAATTCACTATATTCCTTTGCCCTTCAGTGAAGAGCCGCTACTTTTGCCGAAACAAAGTGTTCAACCAAAAGTTGCGCCCGACACGGATTTAGGGATAAGACAATGCATATCAACGATTTCAAGAACCAAACCGGAATGAATGTCCGAAACGGACTGCTTGACAACGTGTGGCAATGCTCCAAATGCGGGGCCACCTCAATGATTGGTCCGTTCCCGCTGAGGGGATGCCCCGCCAGCAACGGCGGCTCGCATTATTGGAGGAAGGTCAGCTAAAGAACGGTTTGGCTCAAAACGGAGTAGGGGAGCAGGTGAAAGCATCTGTTCCCCCTGTTTATGAGTGAGCAGTCCGCGAAAAAACGCAGGGTGTTGGCCGAGGTAAGGAAAGATTTCTTACTTTTGCGGCATCGCTTCGGCGAAAGGACATCTTGCAACGGACGTTTGACGACGCGGTTCCGACTGGTAAATTCTGGTAAAATTCCATCAAGGGACGAAAGGCGGCAAATGTCCACACCTTATTATTACTATAGGGCGTGGACTGCTTTTCCTCGTTTTTTGATACGGTTTACCAGAGCCATCCAGCGGAATGAGAAAGGTTGGGACGCGCTCTTT
>CALFIT010000251.1 GCA_937877465.1 uncultured Bacteroidales bacterium
TTTGGTAGGTGGCGGTGATGCCGGATGCGTCGGTGATGGTATCGCCTTCGGCGGGGGTGATGGCAAGGTCGGCAAGGCTGACCGCCATTGTGGTCGGGCAGCCGAACCAGTTGTAGCCTGGGACGAGGGTGACTTCGACATTGGTAAGGCGGGTGCCGCTAGTCACAAGGTTGCAAGCTGAGCTATTCTCAATCTTATACATCTGTCCCGCGACAAGCTCGTTAAGTGTGCCGCTCCACGAGCCATCGACACATTCGACAAAGCCGTCGTTTTGCGAGTTGATGAGCAAGGCATGGCTTCCGAGGGCGGCTTCAAGATGGGCTAAGTTCACGTCCAGCAGAGGCGTCCACCAGTTCCATCCGGATTGGAGGTTTTGGTTAAAAAGGCATACGGCGTTACTCAGTGGAGATTCGTATCCATTGGTAACAGCCGTCACTTGATAAACATTCATGCCTTCGTCAAAAGTAACAGAGCCTTGATTCGTGTTCAAACCCGTCGAAACTACACTATTGGCATTGTATACATTATAGGTGTAGTCAGCATCGTTCAAATCGAGTATAAAGACCCAAGCAGCATCGGTGACTGATAACCAATAGTCACCAGAAGAGAAACTATAAAAGAAAGCGTTTCCGGTTCCGTCGCCAGAATAATCTTCGTTCATAAGGATGTAGTCGGTTGTCGTCACCGTCATCCACAAGTCCTTGTCGGGATTGATAACAATAGGCGACGGTAGCTCATATTCGATCCATTGTTGGGCTTCTGTGGTGCTTAAGGTTCCTTGATGCAATAAGATTCCAGGCATCAGGGCATCGCCTTCATAAAGGCTTACCGTACATTCGCTCCCCGAGGTATAGATGCCAAAACAAACACGCTCAATCTGCATTCCGGCATAGGCTTGCAGCGTAGCGGCCGGGAATTTTTGCGCTGCCACTATCTCGTCGCTGCCGGTACCGTCGTAGATTGTAGCATCCAGAGTATAGTAAAGGGACTCAGATCGTTTTTCGGGGGTGGTCCAAGTCAGACCGACGGTGTTGTTGTCGGCGTTGACGTTGGTGACTACCAGATTAGTAGGCGCATTGGCTTGAGCGTTGACCGTGATGGTGACGGTCACGAGGTTCGAAGGGATAGAAGCTTGATTATTGTTGCCATTGCTTCTCACATAGTAGGTGTTGACCCCGGCGGGTGCTTCTTCGTCGGTAAAACGGGTCGTTGCGATGTTGTTGGCTATCACGCTGCCATTGCGATAGACTCGATAAGTGCTGACGCCAGAGGCGGCAGTCCAGTTTAAGTCGACATTGGCATGGCTGACCGCAGCCGTTAGGTTGGTGGGTGCAGTGCAGGCATCCAACATATAGTTGACAGCTGCAAGGGCATCGATTCTGCCCGCACCAAAGGTGTTGTTCTTCGAGGTTTGTCCGCCACATGCCACAGCTGTCGTCTCGATGATGGAGTCAATTTCCAATGGGGTCAGCGTGGGGTTGACCTGAAGCATCAGTGCCATAACGCCTGCCACGCAAGGAGTGGCCATAGAGGTACCGCTTTTTGTTGTGTATCCTGTGTTGTTGCTGTAGTTCAACGACACGATGCTGGAACCAGGAGCGGCGATGTCGGGTTTGAAAAGCCCCACTTCGGTGCTGCTGCCTGATGTCCAAGGATAATCGCTGTAACTGCCTATGTAGGTGCCCGAAGCCCAGGTGACAGGACCATACGACGAAAAACTCGAATGGCCGTCGTTGCTTGTCGTTGCGCCAACGGTTACGGTGGCGGATTGGCCACCTGTTAACGTTTGGTCGGGGTTGTGCCATGGTGGAGGGCAGTTGCCGGGCGAGCCGACATTGTTAGGAATGGGATATGTACTTAAACTCTCTCCCACGTTGCCGGCAGCCACCGAGGCTACCACGCCGCAGTTGAGCACATTCTCCATCACCGTTCTTTCGACCCAATAGCCGCCGATGCCGTCGACGCCTAACGACATGCTGAGCACATCAGCATTATGCGAAACGGCAAACTGGATAGCTTCCCATGACAAATTCAGGTCACCCTGACCGTTAGATCCCAACACCTTTAAAGCCATTATCTTGGCATTTTTGGCAATGCCACATTGCTTGTTGTTGGTGCCATAACTCGAAATGGTCCCCGCGCAATGGGTGCCGTGGCCTTGGTCGTCTCTGGGGTCGTTGTCGCTGTTCACATAATCCCATCCGTGGTAGGGATAGGATGAGCCGCCGTCCCACATATTGTTGGCAATGTCCGTGTGGTTATAGTTGACCCCCGTGTCGATGACGGCCACAATGACACCTTCGCCAGTGTAGCCTAAAGCCCAAACGTCGTCGGCATTCACCTTGGTGACGTTCCATTGGTTGTTGGCGCGGTCGTTGAGTGTCATTTCTTCGCCCTCGCCGTCAATGACGTAAATGACCAAGTTTTTCATGACATACTTCACGTCAGGGCGCTTGGCGACGGCTTCCACCATGTCCCTAGTCATCGAACAGCTTATGGCGTTGATGATCCAGTAGGACTGAATGTCGTCGACCAAGGTCGCCTTTTGGCCTTGTTGCAAGTCACGCAATACATCAATCTGGCTTCGCTCTGATACTTGATGAAGTTCGTTGACTACAAAATCGCGTCGTTGCTGCTTGCCGAGGTGTTGCACTTGCTGCATTGTCTTTTGTGAGTCGAATTGCTCGTTCATGACGATGATGACTTTGACCTTTTCGTCGGGACGGTTTTCCATCTCGTGTTGAAGGTCGGCAGTGATTTTTGTTCCATTAGGGGCGTTGAGAATGGTTTGCGCCATGGATATCGAAGCCGACAGCATCGGGATTACTAAGGCGAGCAGCAATAGCATTAATACTTTCTTCATACAGATAAAGTTTTGATTTTGCGGCTCCAAAGGTAAGAAAAAATTTTCTTGTCAGGATGCTTTATGCAAAGTTTCAAAAAAAACACCGCCTGAGGGCGGTGTTTTTGGGGTTGTAGGCCGCAAAAAAGGTCTTAGTCTTCCTTGCGTTTCTTGGCCACGAGGTAGGCTCCGCCGAGGCCCAAGAGCACGGCGATGCCACTGCCGAGCGGGCCGTTGGCGTCTTGGTTGCCTTCCTGGCCGTGACCGGGGAGCATCGGGCTGGTGA
>CALFIT010000252.1 GCA_937877465.1 uncultured Bacteroidales bacterium
GCATCTTCGGCGAGAACCACGCCCTTGAGATGCGCGACAAGCACGAAGCCCTGCCTGCCGACATCCAATGGCACTTCATCGGCCACTTGCAGACCAACAAGATCAAATACATCATCCCCTTCGTGACGCTCATCCACAGCATCGACTCGGCCAACCTGCTCGAAGCCGTCAACAAGGAAGCCGCGAAGCACAACCGCGTGGTCGATTGCCTGCTGCAATTCCACATCGCGCAAGAGGAGACCAAGTTCGGCTTAGACATGGACGAAGCGCGTCAACTGCTTGACTCAGAGAACTTCAAGGCGATGCAAAACGTCCGCATCTGCGGCGTGATGGGCATGGCCACCTTCACCGACGATGAAGCCGAAATCCGATTGGAATTCAGGCACTTGAAAGCGATTTTCGACACGCTGAAAAAGGACTATTTCGCCAATCAGCCGCAATTCAAGGAGCTTTCGATGGGCATGTCGGACGACTATCCGATTGCCGTGGAGGAAGGCGCGACGCTTGTGCGCGTGGGGAGCAAGATTTTTGGAGCACGGAATTATAATGTCTAAAAATGGAATCCTTAATACCTCTATTATTATTGGCCCTCGGTTTCGTCGCCTTGATTTTGGGCGCGAACTGGCTCGTCAACGGGGCCACCAGCGTGGGCGTCCGCGCCAAACTGTCGCCACTCATCATTGGCCTCACCATCGTGGCCTTCGGTACTTCGTTGCCTGAGCTGATCGTCAATGTGTTCTCATGCATCAAGGGCAGTCCGGGCTTGGCCATCGGCAACATCATCGGGAGCAACACCATGAACATCCTGCTCATCTTGGGCGTCAGTGCGCTCGTCTGGCCCATCGACGTGAGCCGCGTTTCCATCCGCCGCGACATCCCTGTGGGGTTCTTTGCCACTCTCATCATCGCATTGATGGCCAACGACTTCTTCATGGGCAAAGACCAAACCATCGACGTCGACTGGATTGAAGGCATCGTGCTGCTCGTCTGCGGCTTCGCTTATTTGGCGCTCACCATGCTGAAAAAGTCGCCCGAAGAGACGGGCGAAGATACGCAAGAAGCCATGCCTTGGGGCAAGACCATCCTGCAACTCGTCGTAGGCATCGTGGGGTTGTATGCCGGAGGAGAATTGGTCTCCAACAACGCCCAAATCTTAGCCCGCAACTGGGGCATGAGCGAGAGCACCATCGGCCTGACGGTGGTCGCCACGGCCACTTCCTTGCCCGAACTCATCACCAGCATCGTGGCTGCCACCAAGAAAAACTCAGGCATCGCCATCGGTAATGTGTTGGGTTCCAATATCATGAACATCTTCATCGTTTTGGGTGTCAGTGCGCTCATCACGCCCTTGCCCTTCGACCCGATGATGAACAAGCAACTGATGATCCTCTTTGCCGCCAACATCCTCATGCTGCTATTCGTCTTCACTGGCAAAGGCCGCAAAATCTCGCGCTGGGAAGGTGCCTTGCTGACCTTGGGCTATGTGGGATTCATGTGGTTTTCTTTGGCGATGCAATAAAAAAACGTAGAGACGCAAAATTTTGCGTCTCTACATGATTTCCATTCCGATATTACAATATCAGTCGGCTAACTGGAAGGCGGTCTTCACGGCGTTGTAGTCGCTGTAGTCGACATCGCTGCGGTTGGCATAGACCGAGGCTTCGATGGCCACAATCTTGAAGTCGTGCGTGTCGGGACGATAGCCGTCATAGAAGTCGCTTTCGGTCCAGAAGATATTCACGCCACCGTCACTCAAGGTAGCCACTTCGATGGACGACGAGAAGTTCCAAACCTCTTCCTCGCCTGCTTCGTTGGTAATGACTTCCTGATAATAAAAGGTGAACGGGACTTGCGCCCATGTGCCGTCCACGTCCATATAGACGAGCACCGCGCCATGGTTGAACACATTGTTGTTGATGGCCGGATAGTCGATGGTGACCATCCATTGGCAGTCGTTCACCCATTGCCAGTCGTTGGGATAAACCGTCACAGTCGACGAAGCGACATTGGCGTTGCCGTCTTGTCCGGCAGGGCCTTGCGGTCCACGGCACGAGGCCATGAACGCGACCGCTAAAACCGTCATGCAGAAAATACTTAACTTCTTCATTTTGATGGAATTTTGAATATTAGACTTGTGATTGATTGTCCGTTTTGCGGCTACAAAACTACAAAAATCTTGCCGAAATGGTTCAATATGGGCTGCCAACCTCAAAAAAAACGTAATTTTGCGGCATGAAAGACAGGAATCATTGGGTTCATCTCGCCGGCATCGTCGCCATGGTGTTTTGGGGAATGTCGTTTGTCTGGTCGACACAGGTGTATCAAAGCCTCAACCCCACAACGACCATCTTCCTGCGCCTCGTGGTGGCGTCCATCTTCCTCACGGCCATCCTCTTCGCGTTTCGCATCAACGAAAAGGTGAAGCGGGAACACCTGAAACTCTTTGCCTTGGCCGCCCTATTCGAGCCTTTCCTCTATTTCATCTGCGAGGGTTATGGCTTGAAGAACTCCTCTCCCATCATCGGCTCGGGCATCATCGCGTTGATTCCGTTGGTCACCCCCATCGCGGCGCGTGTCTTCCTCAAAGAGCGGCTCACCCCCATGAACATCGTGGGGTTCATCATCTCCTTCGTGGGCGTCATCGTCATGCTGCTCAACAAGAACCTCGAACTCACCGCCTCGCCCAAAGGCATTCTCTTCCTTTGCGGTTCGGTCGTCGTAGCGGTAGGCTACTCCATCGCCTTGATACGACTCACAAAACTCTACAAACCACTGACTATCACTTGGATGCAGAACATTTTCGGAATGGTTTATTTCATCCCCATGTTCTTCATCATGGAGCATTTCGACCCATCCAATTTCGCCAATGTGGGTGCCTACATCGGCCCTTTGCTGTGCCTCGGTGTGTTTTGCAGCGCGGTAGCCTATTCGCTATGGGCTTTCGCGTTCAGCAAGTTGGGTGCCTCCAAGGCGAACGTCTATTCCAACCTGATTCCCGTGTTCACCGCCATCTTCAGCTACCTCCTCGCCATCGAAGAACTGACCGCGTTCAAGATTGTCGGCATCTTGGTAGTGGTCGTGGGGTTGGTGCTGTCGCAACTGAAAACTGCCAACTGAACAACTGAACAACTCCCAACTGAACATGATTACCAGCAAAACCAACGAAAAGATAAAGAACCTCGTCCGCCTGCAAAAGGCAGCGGCGCGGCGCGAGCAAAACCGCATCCTCATCGAGGGGCGACGCGAGATTGAACGTGCGCAGCAATGCGGCTTCGAGATTGAGCAACTCTATGTGTGCGAGGAACTTCTGCGCGAGCCTGTCGGTATCAAGGCGGGATTCACCGAGACCGTCAGCGAGGAAGTGTTTGAGAAGATTGCCTACCGCGAAGGCAGCGACGGGCTGTTGGCTGTGGCCATACCCAAATACAACAATCTCAGCGAATTCAAGCCTCGGAAGGATGCACTCGTCATCGTGTTGGAGACCGTCGAGAAGCCTGGCAACCTCGGTGCCGTGATGCGCACCGCCGACGCCGCCGGCGTGGACGCCGTCATCATCGCCGACCCCGCCACCGACCTTTTCAACCCCAACGCCATCCGCGCCAGCATCGGGTGTATCTTCAGCGTGCCGGTCTATGCCTGCTCCACAGATGAATGCATCAAATGGCTGAAAAAGAATGAAATAAAAATATTCTGCACCTACCTCAAGGCCTCCATCGACTACCTCGATGCCGACTTCCGCAAGGCCACAGCCCTCGTCATGGGCACCGAGGCCACTGGAATCTCCGAGGCTTGGGTGGAGGCCGCCGACCAAAACATCATCATCCCGATGAACGGCATCGCCGACTCGCTCAACGTGTCGGTGACCACCGCCATCGTCACCTTTGAGGCCGTGCGCCAACGGAGGAAGCCATGAAAAAAGACTACCTGCTGCTGCATCTCTCCGTCTTCATCGCAGGGTTCACGGGTGTGCTCGGGCGGCTCATCACCTTGGATTCCGCCATCTTGGTGTGGTGGCGCATGGCGGCGGCAGCCCTGCTGATGTGGCTTTTTTTGGTGATAACCAAACAACTGAACAACTACAAACCGAACAACTTGTTTCAGATGGGCGGCGTGGGCATGTTGCTTTGCCTGCATTGGGTGTTTTTCTATGCCTCCATCAAGGCCAGCAACGTCAGCATCGGCGTGGTGTGCTTCTCGTTGGTCGGGTTTTTCACCGCCTTGCTTGAGCCTGTCATCAACAAGCACCGTTTTTCGGGCCGCGAGTTCCTCTTCAGCCTGCTCACCATCCTCGGCATCTATCTTATTTTCCAATTCGACTCACGCTATCGCTTGGGCATCGCCTTGGGCGTGGTGTCGTCGGCGCTTTATGCCTTGTTTGCCATTGTCAACCAGCGCGTTGGCAAGCATTACGAAGCCAAGAACATGCTGCTTTGGGAGATGGTCGGCGGTCTCGTCGGCCTCACTTGCCTCATACCTCTTTATAATATGTTCATTCCCGTCGGGCGGCTCTATCCCGTCGGGATGGACTATGCTTATTTGGCTTTCATGGTCGTGGTGTGTACCATCGGGCTTTGCCTGTTGCAAATCATTGTGTTGCAGAAGATTCCAGCATTCACCGTCAATCTCACTTACAACCTTGAGCCGGTTTACAGCATCATCCTGTCAATGTTCATCTTCAGCGAGTACAAGGAACTGAATTTCTCGTTTTGCATCGGCATCGCGCTGATTATTGTTTCAGTTATATTACAAACTTTAAGCGAGATAAAAAAACGGAGTGTATAAAAACGGATCTCTTATAATTTGTTGATTTCCAAAGCAGAAAGTCCTGTAATTTCAGCGACGTCATCAACAGAATATCCTTTCGACTTCATCTTACGTGCAGTTTGAATTGCATTGGAGTATTGGGCGTTATCCATCTCCATGAACTCTATTGCTTCGCTTTCCCAAGCATTCCAGTCTATTTCAGACAAATACCTATCAATTTGTTCTCTTAAGGGCTTGATGTCATTTGAAGCAGTCTGCCATAGATCCGTGTCCGAGACTTGGGCGTAGCCATGCACCAAAACATTCCGCATCTTGACAATCAGTCGCCAAGGCAATTCTGTATGCTTTTCTCTGAAATCGCGCGTCAGCATATTGGCCGCCTCACCAATAACCTCCACATTCTTCATCACCGAGTAATAAATGCGAATGTCTCCAACGAAATCATCAAAGGAGATGCCTTCCATGATGGTTTCAACATTTATGGCATATTGCCTAATGTCTTCCAAACGGCCTTTGTCTCTTTTATGCTCTCTCATAAATCAATCTCTTGTCATTGTTTACACTTTCGACGGCCCAAGGACGAAGCGTCCCTTCTTCAACAAGATCCACTTCTCGTCCCAGTATGTCTTCAAGATCCAACTGCATATTTGCAATTTTGAACAATCCGATAGGCTGGTTCCGGTCATACTGGACCAATATGTCCATATCACTCCAAGGCGTTTCTTCACCCCGAGCATATGAACCGAAAAGCCATGCCTTCAACACTGGTTGTGTCTTGAAGTAGTTGGCAATAAGCAAAACCAAGGTTTGGGTTTGCGCACTCATCTTTATTATCCAATTTTCAGTTTATTGCCGCAAAATTAGCATTTTTCCCTGATTCAGCAAGTGATTTCATTCCAAAGATTGAAATTTCACCCTGACGAACACCGGATAATGGTCGGAAGGATTGCGGCGAATGTGGGTGT
>CALFIT010000253.1 GCA_937877465.1 uncultured Bacteroidales bacterium
CGCACCGAGGTGCCGCTCGCCACCGAAAAGGCATGGCGACTCTTGCCGCTGTTGCTGCCGTAGTAGTCGTAGCGCGTGGCGAAAGGCACAGGGTCGCCGTAGCTCACCGTGCCAGCCTCGTTCACGGCGTAGGCGCGAACGTAATAGACCTCGTCCTCGGCAAGGCCCGAAAGGTCGGCATCGAAACGGGTGCCTGCCGTGGCAGAGAGGTTGGTCACGTTCGTTCCGCCAACCACGAGGTCGTCGGCTGGCGTCGAAAGGTCGGTAGCCTTGGCATAAAGGATGCCGCATGAAACGGGTGCGTTGTCAACCATGCCAAGGCCCTTGGCCGTGTTCTTCGTGATGAAGGAGGGGCTTATCGTGGTCACGTTGAGCTGCGTCACCACTACCTGAAGGTTTGCGTTCACCTTCATGATCTTGCTGCGCGTGATGAAGTCGGTGCCAGGGGCGGAGTTGGTGGATTGCTCATAGAGCTTGTTCTCGCCGTTGTAGGCCGTCACCGTGAAGCCGTTCGCAAGCGAGCCGGGCGGCACCATGACGATGAAGTCGGTGGCGGTGGTGGCATCGAGGGTCACGGCCGGGTCGCATTCCAACGTGATGCTGTTGCCGCTGCCCGATGTGCAGGTCAATGTGGGCTGGCCGTTGTTGTAGTTGGCCGAAAACACGCCGCTGAGGTAGTCTGTGTCGCTGCTGGAGGTCAGCACGATCTTGGTCACCGTCAGGTCGTCGCCCGTCAGCGGGAAGCAGATGCCGCCAAGCACGTTCTTGAAGGCCAAGGATTGGTCGTCGGAGACGGCCATCATCGGCATCGCGCCCTTGGCGAAGCTGTTCTGCACATAGGTCTGCGTGGCGGGCAGGGTGAAGGTGGCCGCGCCGTCGCCGGTGATGCTGTTGCCCACTTCGTCGCTGTTGTAGGCGGGATAGATGGCCGTGTAGTCGGGCTGGAAGAAGTTCTCGTGCTCCTCGCCGGTGTAGAAGGTGCCGTTTTGGGTGCCTTCGCCTTCGGTCAGCTCGTAGGTGAGCGTCCTGCCGCCGTTCTCTTGGCTACGGATCAGGATGAGGTCGGCGGCGTCCCATTTCACGTCGGTGCCGTCCAAGTGGGTCTTGCTGTCGCCGCCGCCCTGCTCGGTGCTGGCGCGGAAGCCGTTCTCGGGCACGGTGCCCTCGGCGTCCTTGTTCTTGTTGCACGAGGCCAACGCGAGCGCGCCCGCCGTGCAAAGGGTCATGATTCTAAGAATGTGTCTTTTCATTTTTTTTTCGTTGTTTTCTTTTTTGTGTTCTGTTTTGCTTGTTGTTGTTTTGCTCACTCGATGTCTTGCAAGTCGTAGGCCCGATTGAGGCGTTCGTCCATCTCCCTCACGGCCCGCTCCTTGGCCGACTCTTGGGCATCGTCGTCCTGCTGGCGATAGCCGCCCACCGGGATGTCGGCTGGTGCGTCGCCCATCGTGGCCGATGGGTTGCCGTAGTCGTCCTTTGGCGGCATTCCCCCGCAACTACTCATGAGGAAGAACAGCAGCGCGAGTATGACCAAAAGCATGACGGCCAACACCGTGCGCTGATTGATGCGTTTGCCTTTCCTTGACATCGCTTTCAGGTTTTGGGGGTTACGGGAATGTGAAGGTTCCTTGTGATACCGATTCGGTGCTGTTGCCGCTTATCGCTGAGCCGCACAGCACGCCTTGGCAGTCTAAGGCTATGACCTCTGCTCTCGGAGGCTCATAGCTTCGTCTCGTCGTGAGACCGTTCTGGTTTTGTTTTGTCATGTGGTTTACACTCTGTTTTCCGCCGATCGACTCCCTAAGTCGGCTGTTTAAAATTCGGGTTCGGAAAACACAACGAAAAACGTGGGAATCTGTCCTATTGCTTATCCCGTGCTTCGAGGCTCTCGCATGCCCACTATCCGAGGATAAGCAATAACGAAGCCCACGCTGGAGGATACACAAAAAGATTTATGGTACACAACCGTCGCAGAGCCTAAGGCCCTGCCAGCAATCAGTTACACATAAAGACAAGTATTATCTTCCATTTAGGACATCGCCTATTGCCTTACCGTGCGGATAGTTGAATTTGCGAGATTCGAAGCACCGCAGATAAGACGTAGTACAACGTCTTGTCATCATGTTGTCGGTCGGAACACTCCGAAACGACGCGGCAAAAATACATAAAATTTGGGATATGCAAGGTCTTTGACCAAAAAATCCACTATTTTTGCGGCATGGAAGAAAAACGCATACTTTTAGGCAAGACGCCCGCCGAGATTCAGGAGGTCGTCGACCAATTGGGGCTACCCAAGTTCACGGGCAAACAGATTGTGGACTGGATCTACAACAAGCGTTGCGCCAATATCGAGGACATGACCAACCTCAGCAAGAGCGCAAGGGCTTTGTTGGCCGAGCAATACGAGACGGGACTGAAAGCCCCCGTCAAGGAGCAGGTGTCGAAAGACGGCACGAAGAAATACCTCTTCCCTGCCGGGGCACATTTCGTCGAGGCGGCCTACATCCCCGACCGCGAGCGTGCCACGCTGTGCGTCAGCACGCAGGTGGGCTGCCAGATGGACTGCCTCTTCTGCGCCACGGGCAAACAAGGGTTCCAGAAGAACCTCACGGTGGCCGAAATCGTGAACCAAGTGCTCAGCCTGCCCGAGTTCGACACGCTGACCAACATCGTCTTCATGGGCATGGGCGAGCCTTTGGCCAACTACGACAACCTGATGCGCACGCTCAGCATCCTCACCGAGGAATGGGCCTTGGGCTGGAGCCCCACGCGCATCACCGTCTCCACCTGCGGACTCATCCCCAATATGCAGCGTTTCCTCGACGAGTCGAAATGCAACTTAGCCATCTCGATGCACAGCCCCTTCCACGACGAGCGACTCAAGCTGATGCCCGTCGAGAAGACCTACCCCATCAAGGAGGTCATCCACGCCGTCAGGCAGCACGACTGGCACGGCCAACGCCGCCTGTCGTTCGAGTACATCATCTTCAAGGACCTCAACGCGAGCAAGGACCACGTCAAGGAAATCGCAAGGCTGTTGGGCAGCACACGGTGCCGCATTAATCTAATAAGGTATCATGCCGTTCCGGGCATCGCACTGAAGAGCCCCGATGCCGCCACGATGACATGGTTCCGCGACGCGCTGAACGAAAAGGGCATCATCGCCACCATACGTGCCTCGCGCGGACAAGACATCGACGCGGCCTGCGGCCTGTTGTCGACGAAAAACCTGCTGTAATATCACAGCGACCGCAACGAAACCGCAAAGCCGCCGCAAGGCGCCATCCTTACCTTTATCTTCGATTTGCTTGTCACCGTTTTCTTGGTGATGGTGTAGGCTTGCGCGTTGTAATGCTCGTCGGGAAGGCCGCTTGCGTCCTTGGCATCGGCGTAAATCGTGGCTTCGTATTTCACACCGGGTTGCAGGAAATCCAATTTCACCTCGACCTCGCGGGCGTTCTCATCAGTGATGCCGCCAACATACCACACGTCTTTGGGAGTTGGCAGTTGGTAGTTGTCAGTTAGCAGTTGGATTTCATCGGGGATGGCGTAGACGAACCGCATGGCGTTGGAAATCACGCCTTTCTTGCCGTCGGGCAAGGTGCCGACACCTTCGGCGGCCTTGTTCAACGACGACAGCTTCGGGTGCCGCGCCGTGACGATATAGGCTCCCGGCTCGGCTTCAAGATACAGCGATTGGTCCCAATCCACCGCCACGTCCTTGATGAACTGGAAGGCATCCATGAACGGTTCGTAGTGCTCGGGGAAGTCGGCGGCCATTTGCAGCGGCGAATAGAAGGTCACATAAAGGCCTAATTGGTTGCAGATGGTGGTCTTCATCTTCTGTCCCCACGGCACGATTTTGCCCATGTCGGTCTCGAAGATGCCTGGCGTGTAGTCCATCGGGCCGCCTTGCAGGCGCGTGAAAGGCAGGATGGTGGTGTGTCCGGGGTTGATGCGCTCACGGAACTCGGTGCCCATCGCGCTCTCGTTGCCGATCATGTTGGGCCAGGTGCGGCAAAGTCCGGTCGGGCGCACCGCCTCGTGCGAGTTCACCATGATGTGGTGCTTGGCGGCTTCCACGACAGCGTAATGGTAGTGGTTGTTGATGGGCTGGCTGTAGTGGCCTTCGCCAAAGGGGATGATTGTGCCCACATAGCCGCCCTTCACGGCATCGTAGCCGTATTGGTTCATCAAGGTGTAGGCCTTCTCCATCCAACGCTCGTAGTTCACCGTGGAAGCCGAGCTTTCGTGGTGCATGATGAGGCGGATGCCTTTCTCGTGGGCGTATTTGTTCAGCGCCGGCAGGTCGAAGTCGGGATAAGGCGTGAGGAAGTCGAAGACGAACTCCTTCTGTTTGCCGTACCAGTCCTCCCAGCCGATGTTCCACCCTTCGATGAGCAGTCCGTCGAAGCCGTTGGCGGCGGCGAAGTCGATGTAGCGGCGCACGTTGGCGTTGTTGGCGCCGTGGGTGCCGTTGGGCTTGGCATGTTCGTAATCGGTAAATGCGGAATTAGGAATGCGGAATGCAGAATGATCGGGTTCTGGGTTAAGCTTGACGGAGGGGAAGTCGTTGGTATAGGCCCATGTGCTCTTGCCCGAGATCATCTCCCACCACACGCCCATGTATTTCACGGGGTGGATCCACGACACGTCCTCCA
>CALFIT010000254.1 GCA_937877465.1 uncultured Bacteroidales bacterium
TCCGCTTCTGTCACTGAGCCTGTCGAAGTGCCGACAAACACCTTCCAAACATACGTCCCTTTTACCCAATCCCCAGCCTCAATCGCAGTCACATTATCCGTAAGGGCTTGGCTATGTACCATCCTCCCACTCATATCATACACCTCCACCCGCGCATTCTTCAATCCCGTCCTGATATTCAGCACATCCTTCCCCGGATTGGGATAAGCGATGGCCACCTTCAAGCCACTGTCGTGGGCTTCGTCGATGCCGACAAACGATTCGGCGGAGAATTTGGTAATTGTCGTCCAGCGTTCGTTGGTATCGTCAAGGTTTTTGGATTGATACACAAGCAACAAGCCGCCGTCACGAGTGGCCAAAATGCTCGTTGCGGTGCTATGGATGCGTTCCCCTTCGTGGTCGTAATAAAGCGTTGAAATCGTGTCGAAATTAAGGCTTAAGTGTTCTATCATCATCCAAGAATCAAGATTGTCCCAAAAGCCTATATTCAAGGTGTAGGCGAAATAAAGGCTGTTGTCGTCCAGCAACTCGATGCCGCAAGGCCAATCCATATCGTCAGAAGTGCGGGTAATGTATTGCAACGATGGAACGTATGGCTCAGTTCCGTCTATATCATCGTCCAACTCATAAAGCCTGACATCGTAATCCGTGGCTTTCGCGGGATTGTTGGATGCCAATTCCACTGTAAAATAAGTGGTGTTGTGCCGACTCCTCTTCACCTTAATCCCTTGAATCATGTTGTCGTATTGTGAAAGCGGGTCGGTTTTCCTATACGGCCTCACTTTCAGCAGGTTGAGGTCGTGGTCAAGATAAACCACATGGTAATAGTTTCCGTCATCGGTGAAACGGAACGGACAATAAAAAATGTATCCGTCTCCAGATTTGAAAAACAATTCCCTTCCCAACAGATGCCGACAACTGCCGCCGCTGCCCATGTAGGAAAGCTCAAATCCCTGTAGGTCAAGGATGTGCCCTTCAAAATCCATGCGGAAAGCGAACAGGGAATCGGGCCCATGCGGATTGGTCGGATACCTGCTGTAAGTCTTCATATAGGCTCCAACAATCTTGTTGTCCTCGACGATGGGAGGAACCAGCACCAATGCGCCGCATTGTTCGAGCGGAACGTCTTCCCATTGCTGGTCGCGATATTCTGAGGTGTCAATCTTGATGTGGTGTTCGTAAGCCTCCACGATATTCAGTTGATCGTCGAGTTTGTACAAGCCAAGGATGCCGTCGTCAGGCGGATTGTCATAGTTCAAGAAGTAATTAAACGAGGTATAGTCGTGGTCGGGTGTATAGGAAGTCATCACATACATCTCCCCGACCTCATTTTCAATGACATACGGTCTCGTCCCATAGTAGGCAGGCTTAAACAACAGGTTTTGGGTCAATTCCGTTCCATCGGGAGCAAACATCCGCAAAGCGGGATGCGGCGCGTAGAAATCGCCCCAACCGCATTTATAATAATGGTTTGTCGAAACAAGGATGTTGCCCGAGGAAGTTTCATAAGGCTTGACCATATCAAATTCCTCGTCACCTGAAAAAAGCCATTCATAAGATTGCTCCCACTCCTGCCCGAAAGCCTTAACCCCGAAAAACATCGCGAGGGCGATGGCGACTGTAAGTTTAAGTTTTGTGTTCATAGTGCTTTGATTTGAGTTTCGGGCACAAAATTATAGCAAAAATCCACAAGAAAACCCATTTCCACCTGCCAATCCACTATTTTCCTTGAACTTGGCATTGAATTTCAACGGGTTACGAAAAATTTTTCCACTAAAAAGTTGAGGGAAATCCCTGAAAATTCGTCAAATTCGTTTCATTCGCCGACAAAGGAAACGGCGAATTATGCGAATTTAGCGAATTATGTTTGGCCGAGAAACGGTTTCCAAAGTGCCTCAAACGAATCGGATTGCGTCTTTTTCTTGATGTTGGAGCGGTATTTCGAGACGGTGTTTTCGCGCAAGCCGAGGAGGTCGGCGACTTCCTTCGTGCGGAAGGAAAACATGGAAAGCACACTGATGTCAAGCTCTGTCGCATTCAGGTCGGGATGGACGGCCTTCAGTTTTGCAATGGCATCGGGATAGGCCTCGTCGAACACCTTCACGATGCGCTCCTTCTTGTTGTTGAGCCGGTCGCCGTAAATGGCCATGACCTTCAGCTCCAACGCCTCAAAGTCCTTGTCCTTCAAAACATTGCGATGCCGCTTGCGCAAAGCGAGCAGATAGGCCGCGACAAGCAACGCCACCAATACGGCTATCCCGCCAAAAACGAGACGCTTCCGTTGCGCGACTTGGGCTTGTTTCTGCTCGCGCAAGCCTTGCAGCCGTGCATCGCGTTCCTTTTTGTATCGCTCGTACTGCTTCACGGCCAACATCCCGTCGCTCACGCGCTCCGATTCGGCCTGGACGTATGATTTGTTGAAACCATGACAAAAAGCGACGCTGTCGGCCTGGCCTTCCTCTTCATAGATTTGCTCAAGCAACGACATGATGGCGCCTCGCTCCACCTCGCCCATCTCTGCTTCCAAAGCCTTCCGCAGATAGGGCTTCGCCTCGGCGTGGCTTCCCGAAAAGAACAGGTTCATCCCCATGCTGACCGAATCGTTTTTGGTGTCCATGCCGCGCCGTGTCTTGAAGGCGATGATTTCGCGCTTCACCTGCAAACAGGAGTCGAGTTGCTGGTCGTCGAAATACAAATCAGCCAACAAATGTCGGGCGCCAATGTAATCCCAAACGTCGTCGGAAAGCGTGTCTAAACAGGGCATCACCTTGTTTAAATAAAACCTTGCGGAATCGTTTTCCTTGACGCTTTCGAAAGCATCCGCCAGCTGCCGGCCTGTCCGAGCCATCCAAACGGTGTCGTTGATCAACCTTTGATAGTTTAACGCCCAACGCAATGCGTCAATCTCCGCGTTGGTCTCGATTTTCCTTCTGAAAACATGCGCCATCTGGTAGTAGGCCCGCGAGACGAGCAGTTTTTCCTCGTCAGTCATGTCGTCGGGCAAGACCTCCAATTTTTCGGCCACTTGGATGAAATGCGGGAACGCCTGCAAGAGGCTGTCCTGCTGAAGGCAAAGGAACCCGCTATCGTAATGGTTTTGAGCATCTTGCTTTGCATCTGAAGAGACCACGAAAGCTTTCCTTCCGCAAGCGAAAACGGAAAGAAGACACATCAGCGCTATGATTTTGATAGAGGTTTTCATCTTTGCAAAAACAGGAAACTTTTACTCAATTTTTCCAGAAACTCCGCGAGAACAGCGTGATGAGCGAGAACAGCTCGACCCTGCCGAGCAGCATCAGCAGCATGAGCATCCATTTGGTGAATTGCGGGAAGCCGACGTAGGAACCGCCCGGACCCACTTGCCCGATGCCCGTGCCGATATTGCTCAGGCAGGCCACCGACGCGCCCATGGCGGTCTCGAAGTCGGTGCCGATGGCCAACAGCACGACCGCCCCGACGATGAAGGTGAGGAAGTAGATGAAGATGAAGGTGGTGTGCTTGTAGACGCCGCCGGTCGAGATGGATTTGCCGTTCACTTTGACGGGCAGCACGGCGTTGGGATGGATGATGCGCCGCAGCTCAAGCACCGAGTTCTTGATGAAGATCAAATGGCGGAAAATCTTGATGCCGCCCGAGGTGGAGCCTGAGCAGGCCCCGACGAACATCAGCAGGAAGAGGATGACCTGGGCGAAGGTGGGCCACAGCATGTAGTCGCCGACGAAGAACCCCGTGGTGGTGAAGATGGAGATGACGCTGAAAAACGACTCGCGGAAGGCCGCCCCGAAGCCTTTGCCGCCCACCCAAAGCACGACGCCGATGCCCGTGCCGAGAAACAGAATGTAGGCGAGGAACGTCCTGAACTCTTGGTTCCTCAGGATGGTGAACGACTTCCAGCTGAGCGAGAGCAGGAGCAGGAGGAAATTGCAGCCCGCCAGCACCATGAAGACGCTCACGACGATTTGCGAATAGTTGGAAAACGCCCCGATGTTGGCCGAGCGCGTCGAGAAGCCGCCCGTGCTGAGGGTGCTCATCGAATGGCACAGGGCATCGTAGAGGTCCATGTCGCCCAAATAAAGCAGCAAGGTCTCCAAAAGCGTGAAAAACAGGTAGATGCCCCATATCCGCTTGACGGTGTGCATGATGCGTGGATGCAGCTTGTGGTAGGTAAGCCCGTTGATTTCGGCGGCGAAGAGGTTCATGCCGCTCATGCCGAGATAGGGCAGGATGGCGAGCGTGAACACGATGATGGCCAAGCCGCCCATCCATTGCGTCATGCTGCGCCAGAAGAGGATGTCCTTGGGCACGGCCTCGACTTGGGTGAGGATGGTGGCACCGGTGGTGGTGAAGCCCGACAGGGCCTCGAAGAAGCCGTCGGTGAAGTTGGGCACGCTCTTGCTGAGCAAGTAGGGCATGGCACCGAAAAGCGACAGCACGAGCCACGAGACGCAGACGATGAATACCCCTTCGTGCGACTTGACGGTGTCGGCCTTGTGGCGGCGCGTGGCGATGACGAGGACGAAACCCGTCAGCAGGGTGATGAGGGCCGAGAAGGGCATGCTGAAGGCGTACAAACCGGCGTAAAGGTAGGTCACGGGCAGCACGGTCAGCATGAAAAGGCCTTCGATGAGTAGCAGAAAGCCCTCAATCCTGAACACCAACGGGAGGTTTATTTTGCTTTTGAATGCCATTTTTTCTTAATGGAATAACCTTTCTACCGCAGGAATGCCGTCGGGCAAGGCGAGCACCACCACCAAGTCGTCAGGCTCGATCTGGAAGTCGTCGGTGGCGATGAAGCTCTCGCCGTCGCGGGTGATGCCGCAGATGACGGCGTCGAGGGGCATGGGCAGCTGTCCGACGGGCTTGCGCGTGACCGCCGAGCCGGCCCTCACTTGGAACTCCACAATGTCGGCGTCGATGCCGCTCAAGCTCTTCAGTGTGCTGACCTTCGCGCCAAGGGTGTATTTCACCATGTAGCTGGCCGCGATGAGTTTCTTGTTGATGATGGAGTCGATGCCGATGTTTTGCGAGATGTCGATGTAGTCGATGTTTTCGACGAGGGCGATGGTCTTCTTCACGCCAAACGACTTGGCTTGCAGGCAGGTGAGGATGTTGGTCTCGGTGTTGTCGCTCACGGCGATGAAGGCGTCCATGTCCTTGATGCCTTCGTCTTCGAGCAGGTCGAGGTTGCGGGCATCGGCGTTGACGACCAAGGCCTCCGAGAGGTAGTTGGTGAGGTCCATGCAACGCTCCTTGTCGATTTCCAAAATCTTGATGTTCAGGTCGTGTTCGAGGCGTTTGGCGGTGATGCGCCCCACGCGGCCTCCGCCCACGATCATCACGTTGTGGACGTTGATTTGCTTCTTGCCGCTCAGCTTGATGATGTCCTTGATGGCGTGCGGCTTGGTGACCACATATACCATGTCGGCCACTTGGAACACTTCGTCGCCTTGCGGGATGAAGGTGTTCTGGCGTCGGTGGATGGCCGCCACGCGAAACTCGATGTGCTCGTATTGGTCGATGACCTCGTCGACGGTCTTGCCGAGGATTTCGGCTTCGGGTTCGAGTTTCACCATGAAGAGTTGCAGCTTGCCGCCCGAGAAGTCGTAGGTCTCCGACGAGGCGTTTTTCTTCAGCAGCGAGATAATCTCCTGTGCCGCAATGTCTTCGGGCGACAGCAGCCCGTCGATGCCGAGGTCTTGGTACATGCGCCACACCTCGGGGCTGAGGTTTTCCATCGTGTTGACGCGTGCGATGACTTTCTTGGCGCCGAGTTTCTTGGCGATGATGCCCGTCAGCAGGTTGATGTGCTCGTCGTGGAGCACCGAGATGACGAGGTCGGCCTTTTTGACGTTGGCGCGTTGCAGCACCGAGGTCGAGGTGGAGTCGCCCGTGATGGTCATCAGGTCGCTGTGCGATTCCATCATCTTCAGCAGTTCCTCGTGCGGATCCACGATGGTGATGTTGTGGTTGCTGCGCACAAGGGCCTCCGCCAAGTGCATTCCTACTTCTCCGTCTCCGGCTATTACGATGTTCATTTGTATTTTATTAAAAGTTCATTGCATGACAAGGAAATCGGCAAGTTCGCTTTGGCTATTGAAGGAAAGCATTTGCGCAGGGGGAATCCCAAGTTGACGATCGCGGTTGCGACCATCGGCCACTTTTTCCATCATGATGCGGATATCATCGTTGCGATGGAGGTAGAGAAAGTCTTTCTCAGGAGAATCGATGACGATATTATAAAGTTCGTCGGTAAAAGAACGCGACATGAAGGTGATGCCGTCGAAATCGAGAATCACTCTGTCAGCCTTGGGGTTGATATTCTCAACCAGCAAAGAGGCTTTTGCACGCGAAAAAAGGTCGGCGTGGTAGATGTCGTATAGTTTTATGGTCTGTGTCATATCTTTTGTATTTTTATTCGAGGTAATTGATATAGTTGAATCCATCAGGGGCATTGACAGGTATGCGAAGCAATATGAGTGTGCCATCCCAGTGAAAGAAACGGCTAATGTCGGCATAATAATTCAGACTGTGGTTTTCGTACCGATGGAAGGCACTGCCAGAGAGCATAAAGAAAGAGCCATTCAATCCTTCGACAAGCATGCGTTTGGATGTGGAAATACCATAGCCTCGGTTTTCGGTCTCAGGCCGGTTTTTTGTCGACCTTCCTTCATTGGCCAGTCGAAGTGCTTCGGCTGGATCACCATCAATTTCCTGCTGATAAAGGCCTGTGCGTTGGTAGTTTCCTGGAATGGTGACACCATTGTCGGCAATGCAAAGGTTAATGCTCTGGTCGTGTTCGAGGTACTGCGAGAAAAGGTATCCATTCGGACTTCCCGAATGTTCATAGATGTTATCTATAAGTTCGCTAAGGAAATAGCTGATAGGAGTGTTGATTGCCGATCCGACATGGGTTTGGCGGACGATGATATTTCGTGCAATGGAGCAAAAGGCATCCTTGTTGCCATCGGTCATCGAAAAGCTGCACAAAGGTATGTAGTTGCGGTCGGCATATTGGGCCATAACCTGCTCTGCAGCCTCACGAGTCGCGTTCTCAAAATGGAGCAAGCGGTCAAAGTGGATGCCGTTAAGAAACGATTGCATTTGCAAGGAAATGTTCTCACAGCGAATGTCTTGCCCTGACTGCTGTCGGAAGATAGCGAGCGGCGCGAGGAAAAAAGGATGGAGGGTGGTGACATCACGGAAATCCCAGACCACGGTGTCGCCACCGCTGGCCTGCCTTGTTTGCTCGATTATCTGAACAAGGCAATTGAAATTCTCGCCCTTAAATTCGTCCGCACAAACGTTAGGAACAATCACTCTTTGCATATTTTGCCGTTTTTCGAAACGCAAAAATACATTTTTTCCATTAATCCCGTCGTCATCGGCGGGATTTTTGTTCCCTCATTTATAACTTTCTAAGCTGAACTTAGAAATTACCGTTGTTCCAAATTGCTGCTTTCAAGAAACTGACCTCTTACCAAACATCCGACCAAGTGACCGAAATCACGTGGTTGGTGGAGCGTTCGCCTTCCTTGAAGACGTTGGCAAGGCCGTAGCTGTAGCGCACTTCGACGTACCAATAGCTGATGGCCGCCGTCAGGCCGTAGTCAATGCGGCTGAAGGTGCCGCGCTCCCACGGCGTGATGTATTGCTGCTTCTTCTTGCCTTTCACCTCATAGACCTCGCTGCCGCCGACGCAAAAGCCGACGTAAGGCCCGACGCGCAGGCGCGGAATCATCGATTCGTCCTCGTCGTCCTCGGTCCATTTCCTCAGATAGACGTTGAGCAGCAGAGGCATGGTGATGTAATGCGACTTCTCTTTGTAGCGTATGGCATTGCCGCTTTCGTCAAAGCCGCGCTTCGAGCTTGTGCCTTGGCGCGAATAAAGCACGTCGATCTCGCCGCCGATGACGGACTTCTTGGGAAGGAGCGCGATGCGTACGCCGCCGGTGAAGTCGGGGCGGAAGCGTGTGCTGTCGTTGCCGCTGACTTGCATCGTCGAGAAGGCCGGGCCGAGCATCAGGCCGCCACCGATGCGCTGGGCGAATGAAGGCACGGCAAGAAGCAACAGGACGAGGATGATATAGGGTCTTTGGTCTTTCATCTTATCGGATCGCTTTAGTCGTGAAGGTCTTGTTTCCCACCTTGAACAGCAGCAGATAGGTACCCGAAGGCAACGCGGCAAACATTTCGCCAATGCCGATTTGGTGGATGCCTGAAGACAGTTTTCCTAAATCATTGCTAACCAATAGTTTGCCATCCATCGAATAGACCAATACAACCCCATGGCAGGCATCGGCCATCTCGATTTCGGCATAACTCTCTGCCGTGATCGGGTTGCCGACGATGCGCACGGAAGGCATGTCGAGGGCGGTTTCGGTGATGCCGGTGGCCGAGTATTCGTAGGCGCCCATGTCGATGACGTTGTTGCACACGCGCCAGCTTCGGTCCAAGTCGTGGGCGGTGAGGTCGGCTTCCCACGTCAGGCCCGTGTTGATGCAGGGACTGCCTTCGCCGAGGCGGTAGTTCTCGTCGTCGGGCTGGGCAAACACAGGGTCTTCGTCGAGGCAGTCCTCATAAACCCTGACGATGTCGTGGCCGGCGATGCCTTCCAAGCCGTATTCGATCAGGCAGTTACGGAAGCTCGGGACATGGTCGTCGTAGGTCCAGATCCACATCTGCACGTCGCCGCTCACTTGCGATTCACAGGTGTTGCCGTAGACGATGCAGTTGCGCAGCACGGGCGAGCTGTTTTGGTAGAAGAAGATGCCGCCGCAGTTGACGCCGACGGAGAGGTTGCCTGTCACGGTGAGGTTGCTCACTTCGGGCGAGGCGTCGCAGATGGCGAGTCCGCCGCCGAAGTGCGACGATATGTTGTTGGCAAAGAGTGAGTTGGCGATACGGCATGGGTTGTCGTAGCTGCGGATGAGGTAAAGCCCGCCGCCGTTGACGCCGTGGTTGTGCTCGAAGCGGCAACGGTCGATGCTGACCGAGCAGCTGTCGAGGCTCAAGGCGCCGCCGATGGCATTGTGGCCGTCGTTGTGGTGGAAGTCCATGTCGGTGAGGTCGACGGTGCAGTTGATGAAACGCAGTCCGCCGCCATACATGAAGTAGACGGTGTCCAATTCGGTATAGGTTTGGTTGTGGCTCACGTCGCAGTCGTGCATGGTCACGGTCGAGTGCTCGGCGTTGAGGGCGCCGCCGTGCTCGCGCGAGAAGTTGCGGCGCAAGGTGCTGTGGCTGATTTCCACGTTGTCGCAGCCGAAGATGCGCAACGCGCCGCCGTCTTGGTCGTCGTCCAAGGCGGCCTTGCCGTATTGGAAGCGGCAGTAGTCGAATCGCGCACTGCCGACTTGGCTCAGCCGGATGCCGTTCCAGCCGCCGCGTCCCACGTTGAAGAGGTGGAAGCCGGTGGTGTCGGCCACGGTGAAAAGGATGGAGTCGGTTTCGGTGCCAACGGCACAAAAAACCGCGTCTTTCTTGGCCTCGATGCTGAAAAAGTCCTTGAAGATGACGGTCGTCCCGGGCCGGATGACCAACGAATCCTCAATGGTGACGTTGTCGGACACAAGAACGGTGTCGGCTTCCCAAACGCCCGACTGCACGCCTGAAACGTTGATGGTTTGTGCTTGGGCCATCAGGCCGCCGAGCAACAACGAAAAGAGCAAAACCCTTGTTTTCATGATGAAAAAAATTGGTGATGTTTGAACCGCAAAAATAGATGTTTTTTCGATATTGGAGCCATGTCGCCGAAAATCCGTACCTTTGCGCCCAAATTAAACCGAAAAGAATATGCGTATACCCGTTGTTGGGGCCATCGTCAAGGCGGCCGCCGAAATCAAGAACATCCCCGTCGAGATCCGTCAGAACCACACCGACCCGATTCGTGCGCAGCGGCGCGAGTTGCGCAAGCTGCTCGTCAAGGCCCAATTCACCGAGTTCGGCAAGTTCTACCATTTCGACGAAATCCTGCTGTCGAAGGACATCATGCAGGAGTTTCGCAGGCGCGTGCCCGTGTTCGACTACAACAAGATGCACGACGAATGGTGGCACCTCAACCTCGAAGGCAAGCGCAACATCGCATGGCCGGGCAAGATCAAGTATTTCGCCCTCAGCTCGGGCACTTCCGAAGCGGCCTCGAAATACATCCCCATCACCCGCGCCTTGAACAACACCATCACCCGTGCGGGCATACGGCAGTTGGTGTCGGCCACGCGCTACGACTTCCCCGTCGACTTCTACAACCGTGGCGTGCTGATGATCGGCGGCAGCACCGACCTGCAATACAACGAGGAGTTCGGCTACTACGCCGGCGACCTCTCGGGCATCTCGGCAGGCAAGATTCCGGCTTGGTTCGGGAGTTTCTACAAGCCCGGACAGAAGATCTCGAAGGAAAAAGACTGGGCCAAGAAGATGGACCTCATGGTGAAGGAAGCCCCCAAGTGGGACATCGGCGTCATCGTGGGCGTGCCGGCATGGGTGCAGATCCTGCTCGAACGCATCATCAAGGAATACAACCTCAAGACCATCCACGACCTCTGGCCCAACCTGATGGTCTACGTCCACAGCGGCGTGGCCTTTGCGCCCTACGAGAAGAGCTTTGAGCGCATCTTCGGCAAGGAGGTGATTTTCGTCGAAAGTTATTTGGCTTCAGAGGGTTACATCGCCTATCAGGTCGACTTGAAGAAGCGTGTCATGCAACTGTTGGTCGACAACGGCGTTTATTTCGAGTTTGTGCCGTTCAACGAGGAGAACTTCACCGACGAGGGCAATATCGTGGCGAGCCCCAAGACCTTGCTGCTCAACGAGGTGGAGGAGGGCGTCGACTATGCCATCCTGCTTTCCACTTGCGCCGGCACATGGCGTTATCTCATTGGCGACACCATCAGGTTCCTCAACAAGAAGGAATGCGAAATCGTCATCACGGGACGCACCAAGCAGTTCTTGAGCATCACGGGCGAACACCTCTCGCAGGATAACATGACCCAAGCCGTCGACAGGATGGCCGAGGAATTGGGGGTCGAAATCACTGAGTTCACCGTGGCTGGCATCCGCCACGACACGATGTATGCCCACCATTGGTATCTCGGTTGCGACGAGCCTATCGACAAGACGTTGGCCATCAAGAAGATAGACGAAAACCTCTGCAAGTTCAACGACGACTATGCCGTGGAGCGCACCCAAGCCATCAAGGAGTTGCTTGTCGATGTGCTGCCCACGAAGTGTTTCTACGACTTCATGGAACAGAAAATCGGCAAGTGGGGCGGCGCCACCAAGTTTCCGCGCGTGCTGAAGGGCAAACGCCTCGAAATGTGGGAAGAGTATGTGAAAACCATTGAATCTTAGCTGTTTGGCACATGGAAAACACGGATATTTTCGGCAAGCTGCCTGAGTTTGGACAAACCATCACGGTGGGTTTCGTATTGTGGCCCATCCTGATAGGCTTGTTCCTGTCGGTGGTCGTCAACATGGGTCCGGCGTTTATCACCCTTGTGCAGACCAGCATCGACCGTGGCTTCAAGTCGGCGGCGTGGTTTGTGACGGGTGTCATCCTCAACGACGCCATGGTCATCGCGCTGTGCATCCTCACCTCGATACAGGTGGCCTTCAGTCCTGGCTCGCGCCTCGACCCGGCCCTGTTCAGCCTCGGTGCCGGCATCATTCTGGTTTTGTTCGGGGTGTTCACATTTCGCCGCAAAGTGCCGACCGAAGAATCCATCAAGGAACGGACCAAGGACATGATGAAGGTCAAAGACGACAAGCCCGCATGGATAGTATTTCTCGGCAAAGGCTTCGCACTCAACATCTTGAATCCCTTCGTATGGATTTTCTGGTTCTCGTCGGTGGCGGTCGTGGCAGGCAGCATGGGCGGCAACAAGGTGATGACAATCGTGTTTTTCGCCATCATCCTCGTCACCACACTCACTTGCGAGTTGCTGAAAGCCTGGGGCGCGGCCAAGCTGAAGGTGTTTTTCAATGCCAAAAGGACCACAATCATGAATAAGGTGGCGGGCATCCTACTGGTGGGCTGCGGGGCTTATTTCATTGTTTTCAGAGGAATAGTTAATTTAGTTTGAAGTTGTCAGTTGTCAGTTATCAGTTGTAATTCGACGCTGTGATGAGTGCAAAATATTAACTGTCGACGGATTCGAACGCCGTCCACGGCATCACCTTCGGAAGAGGAGCCGTCACCTCGATTTGCGTCTTTAAAACAGGATGCTCAAAGGCGATGCGCCATGCATGCAGGCTGATGGAACCATCGGGGTTGCTGCGCGGATAGCCGTATTTCAGGTCGCCACGGATGGGACATCCGATGTGCGCCAACTGGCAACGGATTTGGTGATGACGACCCGTAAATAGCTCGACTTCAAGTAAATAGAAATTCTCCGATTTCCCGACAACGCGATAACTTAGTCGGGCTAACTTGGCTTCCTTGGTGCCTTCGGGCACGATGAACGACTTGTTCATCTTCTCGTTCTTGACGATATAATCCTCCAACACATCGGCCTGTTTGGGCGGATGGTTCTTCACCAAGGCAAGGTAGGTCTTGCGGAAGTCGCGGTCCTTCACCTTGACGGTCATGCGCGAGAGGGCTTTGCTCGTCTTGGCGAACACGACGGCACCGCTCACGGGGCGGTCGATGCGGTGGACGAGTCCGGCAAACACATTGCCTGGCTTGTCGTACTTCTCCTTGATGTATTGCTTCACGTCGTCGAGCAGACAGACGTCGCCCGTCTTGTCGCCTTGCACGATTTCCGACGGCAGCTTGTTGACGACGATGAGGTGATTATCCTCATATAGGATACGGTCTGATATGTTATTCATAGGTGTTCGTGTTGGTGCAGGGACTGACGTCGCCTGCTTATTGTTAGTGCTGTTCGTGCAGGGACTGACGTCGCCTGCTTATTGGTCTGTCGTCCCTACGGGACTTGGTTTGTTGTTAATCAAAAAGATAGCGTTCATCAAATTCTATGCAGTTGGTTTTCAGGAAGCGTTTGTATTCATTTGGTACGGATTCTTCGTGGTGATGCTGTTCTTGAGTTTCGATGTAACGTATGGTTTTTTTCAGCAGCGACGGACTGACGCAGAACGCGCCATAGCCTTCTTGCCAGGCAAACGATTCGTAATAATTGTCAATGGTCTTTATCCATTTGCTACTGTTGGCCTTGATTTTCTGGACGAATTCGGACACACTCATGGTTTTTGGCATGGTGGCCAAGATGTGGATGTGGTTCTCTATGCCACCAACAGTGATGGGATAGCCACCAACATTGTTGATGATGCCACCAATGTATTGGAAGACTTGCGGTAAGTCTTCTTTTTGGATGCTGACACCCGTGCTTTTCACGTGGAAGACGATGTGGATGTTGAGTTTTGTGTAGGTGTTTGCCATAGTTGTTTGTTTTTAGTGCAGGGACTGACGTCACCTGCTTATTGTTAGCGCTGTTAGTGCAGGGACTGACGTCGCCTGCTTATTGTTCTGTCACCCCTACGGGGTTCCTGTGTGCCGCATAGTCCCGTAGGGACGGTATATCAGTATGCAGGCGACGTAAGTCCCTGCTCGGGTGTGCAGGCGACGTAAGTCCCTGCTTTTTGCGTCTTCTCTACTCTGTCTCTACAATGATGCCACTGCCGATAACAAACGGCTCCGTCTCATGGTAAACCACCCCAAACTGTCCCGGTGCCACGCCTGAAACGGCCACTTCCGAAACGATGTCGGCACCGCGCTCGGTGAGGCGAATCGTGCCGTAGGTGAACTCCGGCTGATGTCGAATCTTGAAGCGGACGCGCTGACCGTCAACGAATTGCAAGGCGGGGTTCATCGGCTGAAGGTCGCCCAACGGAATGATGTCGGTGTATTGCGCCACGGGGTCGTAGCCCTGCGACACATACACGATGTTGTTCGGGATGTCTTTCTTCACCACGAACCACGGTCCGCCGCCTAAGCCCAAGCCCTTGCGCTGCCCGATGGTGTGGAACCAAAAGCCTTTGTGCCGACCGAGTTTCTTGCCCGTTTCCAGTTCCACGATGTCGCCGGGCATCTCGCCGAGGTACTCGCGGATGTAGTCGTTGTAGTTGATCTTTCCGAGGAAGCAAATCCCTTGACTGTCATGCCGTTCGGCACTCGGCAGCTTGTATTGCGCGGCCAACTTTCGGACTTCGGGTTTGGGGATGTCGCCGATGGGGAAGATGACCTTGCTCAGTTGCGCGTAGGTGATGCGACCGAGGAAATAGGTCTGGTCCTTGAAGGTGTCGGCTGCCGTGCCGAGCCAGAAGACGCCGTTGTCGTCCTCCCACGAGCGGGCGTAGTGTCCCGTCGCGATCTTGTCGAAGTTGTGGCCTTCCTTCTCCTCGAAGGCACCGAGCTTGATCCAGCGGTTGCACATCACGTCGGGGTTGGGCGTGAGGCCCTTGCGCACCATCTCCATCGTGTATTTCCCGACGGTCTCGAAATACTCGTGCTGCAAATCCACGATGTCGAACTTGCAACCGTATTTCCTTGCGATATAGGTCGTTATCTCGATGTCTTCCTCCGAAGGGCAGCTCGACAGGTCTTCCTTGCCTTCCATACCTATCTTGATATAGAAGATGTGCGGGTCGTAGCCCTGCTCCTTGAGCAGCGGCACCACTACCGAGCTATCCACGCCCCCCGAAACCAATGCAGCGATGTTCATGGTTCAAAGTTTTTCCAATTAATTTTCCTCACTTCCTCTGCTATGGTGGCCTTCACCGTTTCCCATTTCACATCCTCAAACATCTTTGGGAAATCCTGGTTTTCAGCATCTTCAAAATAAGTCAACGCCATTCGGGTCCTGAACATGGAACTATCGGGATATTTCTGTGCAAAGAACCTTAAGATTTCCAGTAATGTGAAATGCCGCAATAGAAAATACAAGTCGATGAAATCCTTTTTTGAGCCACGGTTTTGGATGGCAAAGGCTTTCATGGCTGCGATGTCTTTGGGTGAGGCAAGCCTCAGGCCGTCTTCCACAATGGTTTCGTCAATCCATGGATAGCGTGAATAATTGACAAAATCGACCTTGATGTTGTCAACGACAAACGACTTGATGAACTTCGAGGTCTTTTGGCCTTTGACTTTTCCGAAGCGTTCCAAAACCTCAAGCAAGGCAAGGTCGTCGTCGGGGACAATGCCAAACATATCCAAGTCAACGGAGGAGCGATGACCGTATTGCAACGCGAGGGCAGTGCCGCCGGCCAATCGACAGTCCTTCAAATAGGATTCTCCCATCAAGTGCTTCAGGAGTTCCAAGGTGTGGGGTTCGATTGTGCGGTATGATAACATCTGAAATTCTCTTTGTTGAGACCCGAAATGAAACACAGAAACGAAAGCGCGACAGGATCCAACGTCCTGAAGTTCAAGCTACAGGCAATGATTTTGTCCAATCCGAAATGGTCTTCGATGATGTTCCAATCCTTCAAGTCGCCATATTCGAGCACCCGTTGGATGATCCAAGCGGCACTCTTGTCGATGTCGAAATTTTGGGTGTCAATGTCCCAAAACAAGTGTTGATTCAGACCATATAGATTGGACAACTGCGCCATAGAAGTGATTGTTTCGGCAAAATTACATATTTTCCCTAAAATGCCGCATGTTTCTTGAAAACTTCATTGTTTGCGGACTCAAAAATAGCAAGCGAAAAATCAAACCGTTGGCAAAGCCTCAACATAATCCCGCAAGGCTTCCAACAGACGGTTAAATTCCTCTGTATTAGGAATTTTTGTGATGGAACTGATTTTCTTTTGGATGTCTTGAAGCGAGTTGGAATCGGTATGGGCCTTTAGGAAAAGTCGCCAGTTGTTGGCGGGTATGCCAAGAATGTCGGTCATCAGCGTCTCGTTGACGAAATCCGACATGATGCCTGTCCGAGCCAAACGCCCGAAGTTGTTGCCGCCGTCGTTGAACGGCTTGTAGTTGGTCTTGTCGCGGGCGTTTTCCATATAAGGCTTGACGCCATCGGGGACTTCCAATCTCCTTTCGTGTAAGGTGAGCGGCTTTTCGGTCTGCCTTTCGTAAACCCAATAGCGTTTTGTCGCCTCGGCTGCGGCTTTGGCGGAAAACACCCAAGGCGAGGCAAGAACGGGATTCCCGCATACGGCATCGCTGAGATACCAAGGGACGATGCAGAGCAAATCGCCAGTGTCGCAAGCCTCGGAAGCCGTGCGGTAACGGAACGACGGCTCGCCCTCTTTCGAAAGGATGAACCAGCTTTTCAGTTCTATTCCGAGAGCAACGCTATGTATGTCGTTGGTTTTCACCAATCTGACATCAGGAAACGATTCGTTGGAACGGATGAAATGGTAGGCGTTCCAATGGCCGTCGTCCCAAAGATGTCGGTGCGAGTTGAGGAATTGGACCACCTTGCTTTCAATCATCGAACCGAGCAGCGTGTTAAGGCTGAACAAGTCGGTGGCCAAGATGCCTGAATAGCGGTTTTCGATGGAGCAATCTGCCGGCAACGAAGGAAAAACGACGTTGCGCAATCGTTCAATCAAGCCAAATCGATAGTCGGTTTCCGCCAAGGCATAGTCCGACTCCTTGAAGGCCGGCAGCCCCTCAATGTTGGTAAAGGCTTTGCCTTCTTCGGCCTCTTTGAGTGTTGCTGTTACAATGGATTTGTTGGTTTTCATACGGCGATAAGTTCAAGCTCCGACAGGCGGTCGCAGGCGTTACGGAAAGTCCTTTCGGAGATTTCGGCTGAATAGCAGGAGCGGTTGAGGTTGCGGCAGCACAAGGCGGTGGTGGCCAACCCGGCAAACGGATCCCAAACCACATCGTTCTGGTCGGAAGAGGTTTTGATGATGTATTCGATGATGGAAATAGGTTTTTGGTTGTAATGCAGCGACTTATGGCTTTCTGCGTCTTTCAGTCGCTCCCGACTGTGCAGCGCAGGCTGGTTCCAAACGTTGGTGTAGCCGTGGATGTGGTTCCACTTGGCCCGCATCGAGTCCCAAAGCTTTTCCGTCATCATCTGCCCATTGAGGGAAAAATAAGGTCTTCCCTCGGGATGCCCGTTGGCATTTGCGTAATCCGAAATCATTTTCATCGCGTTGGCCGGTGGGAAATACCACATTCCGTCGTTGGTGAAATACTTCCGCGTGGCTGCGTTCTTCACGCCACAGGCCTCATTCGTCTTGCTAAAGGGAAGCCCCGTGCGTTTCCATTCGTTCCTCAGCCAGTCTCTCAATTCAAGCGACTCTCCTTCCGCCGTCTCAATCGTCACTTTTTTCGTGTATCTGACGCAGACTTCCGTCACTACGGGAGCCTGCCTGATGGTCTTTGAGTTGACGTTGCCGGCGACATGACCGATACCCTTGTTCCACACAAAGGTTTGCTCGTAGTCCCATCCGTTGATTTCCAAATAATGGTGCATCCTTGCCCATCCCAATTCCGTTCCCCAAAACCACAATGTGGTGTCGGGCTTGGCATACTTCGACCAAGCGGCAACATGAGGCGCATAGACTTCGGGCAGTTGTCGCGTGTCTTTCGGGTCGCCTGGGAAACCGCCGATGCCGTATGGCCCGTCAACGAAAATGACTGTCGGGGCGGGCCAATGCGCATAACATTCCAACGAGTTCTTGTTTTCCAAGACGATTCTGTTTCTGCCTTCAAACTGGACGAAAGTGTTCATTGAGTTGGTTTTTCTATAGGGCAAAGGTACAAATATTTTCTATTCGGGGTGGTTTATTCAAAAGTTTTGTATTTTTGCATCCGAAAGTCAAGGAGAGCCCGTGCATCTGAAGCCGGATACTTAAACCTTGGCTTTCTTTGTTTTTACAACCACGATGCTTCATTTTATGATTATTCAAATGTCTTTCCCGCAATATTTCTCCAATAGTTCTTCACCTTTTGCTTTCACTTCTGGTAGGATAAACTTGTCAACCACGCGCAAAATGTGGCTATGACCTGCTATATTGTACAAAGCAAAAAATGTATCGCACAATTCGTCTTCTGTCATTTCGTTTATATGATCAGAAAACTTTTTAGGAACTTCTGTCCAATAAAAATCAATATCAACATCTAATTTTCCCAATGCAGGCGCACAGTTCTCGTAATATAATGTCCCAAAACAATCTTCGTAATCAATAAAATAAGGAGTTGCACCGCTTTTTAATAATTTTATCACTTCAGTTTCACGATGCATTACAATAGCATTTGACAAGTCTATATCTATCTGCCTTACTCCACTTTCTAATAATGCCTTTGTCTGAACATCGTCTTCTGTGTACATAGGATAATCATTATAGCACACACAATCAGACTTGGAATAATCCACGCCTTCATAATGAGGAAACATCTTTTGATGCAACACACACATTTCGTTAACATGAAGGTTTTTATGATACGTTGGAAAGTCTTGAAGCGAATCGTTCATTATTAGAGCCATCTTATAACTATCTATCAATCTATCCCCAAAACATCCATCATTGAGAACAGCAATGATAGGAGGTCTTTTCAACTTTGGAAGGTTTTTTAGCCACGAAGTGTCACCCATGAGTATTGCTTTTAGTCCATCTCCAACTGTTTTATAATATGCCATATCTACTGATTTTTAATTTGTTCTTTCTTTCTTTTCCACCGACTCCAATTCCACGGAAATCTTGTGGTCCGTTTCCTTGATATTCAAAGTGACTTCCCCTGCGTCAGGTGGTATGGTAACTTTATAGATGTTGTTTTCGTCAACCTCGTCGAAAAATATCGTTTTTTCATGAAGGTTTCCCCTGTGCTTAATCGAATAGACATCCGCAGAAATATGGCCGTCTTTCTCGGTGATTAAAAGCTCTATCTCCTCAACATCCGTCGGAATGGAACAAGAATAATTGCCTTTTGTTCCTGTATCACTATGCGTTTCCCATGTGACTTCCGGCTTTTCATAGACCCTAAAAGAGAATGTCCCAGAATTATTTCCACTTGACTCGCTTGCTTTCGACTTGTCGTCTTTGGCAATCGTGCTAAAAAACCAAAGTAACCCAATAGTGAAGATGAGCCAGACAAAAAGTTCCGCTACACTAAAAAGCAATACCATAATTCTCTGTTTTTAGGTTAAATATCATTTTTCGCTGCAAAAATAGAGACAACCTGTTTCAAATCGCGGTACATGTGTGGTTGTTTTCAATTTTTATGCCTCTCCTTGGGGTTATTTTCCCGTCATCGCATAAAGATGGTCCTCGGCCTTCATCCCACTGAGCATCCCGCCGTCACCAAATCGCTTGGGGTGAGCAACACGAGCCGTCCGTCCTTGTCCTCGGCGGAGAGGATCATGCCCTCGCTGACCACGCCCTTCAGCTTACGCGGCTCGAAGTTGGCGACGAAGCACACCTGCTTGCCCACCAACTTCTCAGGCTCGGTGTAGTACTTGGCGATGCCGCTCACGATGGTGCGCTGTTTCACGCCGTCGTCGATGAGGAACTGGAGCAGCTTGTCGGCCTTCGGCACTTTCTGGCATTCGAGGACGGTGCCCACGCGGACGTCGACCTTCATGTAGTCGTCGAAACTCACCACAGGCTTCACCTCGGCGGGCTTCCAAGCGTTGAGTTCGTTGGCTTTCTTGATGTCGTCGAGTTTCTTCAGCTGGGCTTCCACCACGCTGTCGTCCACCTTCTCGAACAGCAGCTCCGGCTGGCCGATGACATGGCCTTCGGGCAGGAGAACGGTGCTTTCGGCATCGTTCCAGCCTTTCACTTCAAGGCCAATCATCTGTTGGAGCTTCTTCGCGCTGAAGGGCAGGAAAGGCTCGCTGAGGACGGCGAGGTGCGCCACAATCTGCAAACTGACGGCCATCACGGTCTTCACCCTTTCAGGGTCGGTCTTGATTTGCTTCCAAGGCTCGTTGTCGGTGAGGTATTTGTTGCCGAGGCGGGCCAAGTTCATCAGCTCGGCCAAGCCTTCGCGGAATTTGTAGCTCTCGATGAGGTGGCCAATCTTTTCGGGATAGGCGTTCATCTCGGCGATGGCGGCCTTGTCGGTGTCGTTCAGTTCGCCCAAGGCGGGCACGACGCCTTCGTAATACTTGTGCGTCAGCACCAAAGTGCGGTTGACGAAGTTGCCGAAGATGGCCAAAAGCTCGTTGTTGTTGCGGTCTTGGTAGTCCTTCCAAGTGAAGTTGTTGTCCTTGGTCTCGGGTGCGTTGGCGGTCAGCACGTAGCGCAACACATCCTGCTTGCCAGGGAACTCCTCAAGGTATTCGTGCAGCCAAATGGCCCAGTTGCGCGAGGTCGAGATCTTGTCGTTTTCGAGGTTGAGGAACTCGTTGGCGGGTACGTTTTCGGGGACGATGTAGCCGCCGTAGGCTTTCAGCATGCAGGGGAAGATGATGCAGTGGAACACGATGTTGTCCTTGCCGATGAAATGCACCAACTTGGTCTCGGGGTCTTTCCACCATTTCTCCCAATCGTCGCCGCGCTGCTCGCACAGTTCCTTGGTGTTGCTGATGTAGCCGATGGGCGCGTCAAACCAGACGTACAGCACTTTGCCGTCGGCACCTTCAATCGGGACGGGTACGCCCCAGTCCAAGTCGCGGGTGACGGCGCGGGGCTGCAGGCCGCCGTCGAGCCAGCTCTTCACCTGGCCATAGACATTGGTCTTCCATTCCTTGTGCTGCTCCAGGATCCAGTCGCGGAGCCAGGGCTCGTACCGATCCAGCGGGAGATACCAGTGGGTCGTCTTCACTTTCCGCGGCACGGCGCCGCTCAGGGCCGATTTCGGCTCCAGGAGTTCTTCCGGGGACAGGGTGGATCCGCACTTCTCGCACTGGTCGCCGTAGGCTGACGGGTTGCCGCACTTGGGGCATGTGCCCATGATGTAGCGGTCGGCGAGGAAGGTTTTCGCCTCATCGTCATAATACTGTTCGGACTCCTTGGTGATGAACTTCCCTTCGTCGTAGAGCTTCCGGAAGAAGGCGGAGGCGTTGCTGTCGTGGATGGCGGAGGTGGTCCGGGAATAGATGTCGAAATTGATGCCCAGGCCCGTGAAGGCGTCTTTCATGATCCGGTGGTACTTGTCCACGATGTCCTGGGGAGAAACGCCCTGGGCGCGGGCCTTGATGGTGATGGGCACCCCGTGTTCGTCGCTGCCGCAGATGAACACCACGTCTTCGCCCCGCAGGCGCAGGTAGCGGACATAGATGTCACCGGGGATGTAGGCGCCGGCCAGGTGGCCGATATGGACGGGACCGTTGGCGTAGGGGAGGGCACAGGTCACGAGGGTTCTTTTGTGCTGTTTCATAGAGGGAGTCAATCTGTTTTCAGTCTGCCAAGTTTGATGTTGATTTTCTTTTTCATCGCGTTGATCTGTCCGAGTTCCGCCATGATTTCCACCTGCCGGTCCGGGGAGGCGTCCTTGAGCTCGGCCGTCAGGCGGTTCCGGGTGTTGTCGAGGCGTTTGTCGTTGTAGGCGAGGATGGCGCGCGGGACGAAGGTCACCAGCCAGGTGCTCCGGACCGTCAGCGCCGCGGAGAAATTCTCCACGGAGAGATGGTATTTCTCCTCCGCCAGGTCGGCCGTGACGGCGGCCACGGTGCGGTCCGGACCGTCCAGCAGGGTACGGACAATCTCGTCCTGCGATTTCCCGGTGGTGTAGAGGCTGAAGAATGCCTCATAGGTGAGCCGGTAGGCTTCGTTGGCGAAGTCGATGCCGTCGGCCGCCAGGGCGTCGTCAATGAATTCCGCCACGGTCTGGGTCCCCGCAGGGTCGTAGAATTCGGAATCGGTTTCAAAGGAGAGGGGGGTGCAGCCGTCCGTGAGGATGAATCCGAGCAGTTCCCTTTCCGAGGGGGCCAGAAGCCGGTTTTGCTCCAGAAGGCGCCGGACGGTGGGCTGTTCGGATGAGGGGACGGGAGCGGTTTCGGCGGATTCGCCGGAGGCATGCCGCCGCCGGGCTTCTTCCCGCTGCGCCTGGGAATGCTGTTCGGCCTGGATCTTCTGACGCGTCATCCGGATGCGGTCGAGCAGGATGTCGGATTCAATATGGAATTTCCGGGCACAGGCGTCGGCATAGACCGAACGTTTGACGGCGTCGGGGATGTCGGCGATGGTGTCGGCGATGTCGTTGATGAGGTTGGCCCGCTTGATCGGGTCGTCTCCGGCTTCTGAAAGGAGGAGGTCCGTCTTGAAGGAGATGAAATCCTGCTCATGCGAAGCGATGAAACGCTCTACCTCCTCCCGGCTGTGTTTCCGGGCATAGGAGTCGGGGTCGTCGCCATCGGGGATGAGCACCACCTTCACGTTCATGCCTTCCCGGAGAATCATGCCGATTCCGCGGAGGGCGGCGTGGATTCCGGCGGCGTCGCCGTCGTACATGATGGTGACGTTTTCGGTGAATTTCCGGATGAGGCGGATCTGCTCTTCGGTGAGCGAGGTCCCGCTGGAAGCCACCACGTTGGTGATGCCGAGCTGGTGCATCGACAGCACGTCCAGGTAGCCTTCCACCAGGAAGCACTTGTCCTGCCGGGCAATCTCGTTCTTGGCGAAGTAGATTCCGTAGAGGGAGCGGGACTTCACGTAAATCTCCGATTCCTTGGAGTTTACGTACTTTGCGACGGTCTTGTCGTTCAGGAGGGTCCTGCCGCCGAAGGCGATGATGCGTCCGCTCACCGAGTGAATCGGGAACATGACGCGGTCGTAGAAACGGTCGTGCAGGGAACCGTCGTCCCAGGCGGCGCAAAGGCCCGTTTCCGTCAGGTATTCGCCCTTGTAGCCTTCCGCCGTCGCCGCATCCGTGAAAGCGTGCCGGGAACGGGGTGCCCAGCCGAGGCCATATTTTTCGATGGTTTCGTCCAGCAGGCCCCGGGACCGGAAATAGGCCAGTCCGATGGTACGGCCTTCGTCGGTGGCGAGCTGTTCCTTGTAGAATCGGAACGCGTATTCCGAGACGGAGAGCAGGCTCTCGTTCCGCTGCCGGGCGGCGATGTCCTCGGCCGACTCCTCCTTCTCCACCACCTCGATATGGTATTTGCGGGCCAGGAATTTCAGCGCTTCGGTGTAGGAGAGTTTTTCATATTCCATCAGGAAACCGACGGCTGTCCCCGACTTTCCGCAGCCGAAGCATTTGTAGATGCCCCGGGACGGCTCCACGTGAAAGGAGGGGGTCTTCTCATTGTGGAACGGACAGCAGGCCCACAGGCTGCTCCCGCGGCGCTTCAGCGTCACGAACTCGCCCACCACATCCTCGATGCGGGCCGTGTCCAGAATGAGGTTGACCGTCTCCTGGGGAATCATCTATCGCTCCTTCTCAAAATTGACTTCCTTGGCGTCGGAAAGGTCGGTAATCGTGATTTTCCCGCTGTCGGAAGCGGATTTTGTCCCCGAGGTCTTGATCTCCGGTTCACGGGCGGGCTTTTCGGCCCGGAGGGCCTGGACCTGCACGTAGAGGTCACGACCGTACCATTAGGCGGCGAGGGCGCCGAGAATGATGCCGAACGTCCCTCCGCGAACCAGCAGAAGGATGGCGACAGCCACGAAGCAGATGTCCTTGACAATCCGCCATTTCCTGTCTCTGTATCCGAAAGTGAACATGTTTGCTGTCATTTTGTCATGAGTTTACAAAGATAATAAATTCTTGCGCAATGACGGCATGAAAGGTCAAAAACCATGCTATGAAGCGACCTCGCAGAGGAACTTGATGCGGACCAGCCGGATTTCCAGTTCCTCGTAGTCGTTCCCCAGGCGGGCAAGGGCATCTTCCAGCGAATCGGACTCCGCCTCGTTGCGGAACCAGTCGAAGATTTCATCCACCACATCCTCGTCCAGACGGTCTGCGATGTAGTAGTTCAGGTCCAGCCGGGTTCCGGAAGCGACGATGGCCTCGATCTCCGACAGGAGCGCGTCCATGTCCATGCCTCGGGCGGAGGCGATGTCCTCCAGGTCCTGCTTGCGGTCAACGGCCTGGATGATCTGGATCTTGTTCCCGGGCTTGATGGCGACGGATTTCACCACGAAGTCGTCGGGCCGTTCAATCTCGTTCTCTTCCACGTACTTGGCGATGAGTTCGACGAAGGGTTTTCCGAACTTGCGTGCCTTGCCTTCGCCCACCCCCTGGCATTTTTCGGCCAGTTCCTTCAGGGAGAGCGGGTACAGGATGGACATGTCCTCGAGCGCCTGGTCGGAGAAAACGATCCAGCTCTGGAGGCCCATCTTCCGGGCTACGTCCTTCCGGACGCTCTTCAGCATCGGCAGGAGTACGGGGTCTCCGCCCCCTCCGCCTGCGGGAACGGCGGGCAGGTCCTCTTCCTCGTCCTCCCCGTCGGAGAAGGTCCGGTCTTCCACCAGCATCACCTCGTGCGGGTTCAGGAAGAATTCCAGGCCCGCATCGGTGGCGGAGATGAGTCCGTAGTTCTCGATGTCCTTCTCCAGGAAATGGAGGATGAGGCCCTGGTGGATGACGGCGGCCCAGAATTTGACGTCGTGGTCCTTGCCTGCGCCGAACAGGGAGAGCTGGTCGTGCCGGTAGGATTTGATCATGGCGTTGGGGACACCGGCCAGGATTCCTGCGAGGTGCTCCAGCTTGAAGTGCTCGGGCAGGGTGTCCACCAGTTCGATGACAAGGCACATCTCCTCCTGTCCGTCGAATCGGGTCCGGGGATGAAGGCAGTTGTCGCAGCAGCCGCACCCTTCGGCCGGGTAATCTTCACCGAAGTAATTGAGCAGCAGTTTTCTGCGGCACTGGCTGGATTCGGCGTAGGCGACGGTTTCGGACAGGAGCTGCTTTCCGATCTCCTGCTCGGCGACCGGTTTCCCCTGCATGAATTTTTCCAGTTTCTGGATGTCCTTGTAGCTGTAATAGGTACGGCAGATCCCTTCCTTTCCGTCACGTCCGGCCCGTCCGGTTTCCTGGTAATAGCCTTCGATGCTCTTGGGAATGTCGTAGTGGATGACAAACCTCACGTCCGGCTTGTCGATGCCCATGCCGAAGGCGATGGTGGCCACGATGACGTCGATCTCCTCCATCAGGAATTTGTCCTGGTTGTCGGCCCGCGTCCTGGCGTCGAGCCCGGCATGATAGGGAAGGGCGCGGATCCCGTTGATGGACAGCAGCTGCGCCAGCTCCTCCACCTTGCGGCGGCTCAGGCAGTAGACGATGCCGGACTTGCCGGGGTTGGAGCGGATGAAACGGATGATGTCCTTTTCTGGCTCCACCTTGTCCAGCACCTCATAATACAGGTTGGGCCGGTTGAAGGAGGAACGGAAGACGGTGGCATCCTGGATGCGGAGGTTCTTGAGGATGTCGCTCTGGACTTTCGGAGTGGCCGTAGCGGTGAGGGCGATGACCGGGGCTGGCTGGATTTCCTCGATGATGGAGCGGATCTTGCGGTATTCCGGGCGGAAGTCGTGCCCCCATTCGGAGATGCAATGGGCTTCGTCCACGGCGAAGAAGGAGATTTTCACCTCCTTGAGCAGGGCGATGTTCTCTTCCTTGGTCAGCGATTCCGGCGCCACATAAAGCAGTTTGGTGACGCCCCGGCGCAGGTCTTCCTGCACTTCGGCGATCTGGAGGCGGCTGAGCGAGGAGTTCAGGAAGTGGGCGATTCCGGGGTCGCCCGCTTCGAATCCGCGGATGGCGTCCACCTGGTTTTTCATCAGGGCGATGAGCGGCGATATGACGATGGCAGTCCCTTCCATGACCAGGGCGGGCAGCTGGTAGCAGAGCGATTTTCCCCCGCCGGTGGGCATCAGCACGAAAGCATTCTTCCCGGAAACCAGGTGTCGGATGATCCGTTCCTGATCTCCCTTGAAGGCGTCGTACCCGAAGAAGGTTTTCAATTTTGCATGGAGGACGGTGCTGTCGATGGCCATAATAATCCGGATTTCGCTCCAATTTAGCAAATTCGCCCCTCATTTCCAAATTTTTTCGGACAGAAAAGATTCCAGCTGAAATATTGGTGGAATTCCGGAAAAAACATGTAAATTTGCAAGATTCCGGTAAAAATGATTGCCGGTGGTACGGAACAACATTAAAAAATGATATTGTTATGAAGATTACTAAAATTTTCGCCATCGCATCGGCCGCAGCGCTGATGGTGGCATGCGGCACTTCCGCAGTGGAAGGCAGCAAGGAAGTCCGTGACCTCCTTCCTTCCAAAGGTGAAACCGATTCCACGAGCTACATGCTCGGCGTGAACTTCGGCCTGGTGATCAGCCAGAACGATTTCGGCGACCTGAACATGGCCCAGCTCCGCAAGGGAATCGAAGACGGCGTCAAAGCCAAGGGCGACCCTTCGGACTCCACGTTCGGCAAGCAGTTCAAGATCGATCCCGAAGAAATGCAGATGATCATCAACGGTTATCTCCAGAAGCGCGGCGCTTACAAGGGCGCGCTCAACGAGGAGAAGGGAAAGGCTTTCCTGAAGGACTGGGTTGCCAAGAACGGGGCTGACACCACCGCCAGCGGCATTGCCTACATCATCACCGAGCCCGGCAGCGAGATCCGTGCCACCTCTGACCGTGACACCGTGAAGGTCAACTATCGCGGCACCCTCATCGACGGGACCGAATTCGACAAGAACGAAGGCATTTCCTTCCCGCTCAACCGTGTCATCAAGGGTTGGACCGAGGGGATGAAGCTCGTCGGCGAAGGCGGCAAGATCACCCTCGTGATCCCGTCCGAACTGGCTTACGGCTCCCGTGGTCCCCGTAACATCGGTCAGAACGCCACCCTCCTGTTCGATGTGGACCTGCTTGAGGTCCATCCGTTCGTCGAGAAGGAAGCGGAAACTCCCGCCCCGCCCAAGAAGCGCTAGCCATGGCACTCGAACTTGAAGGAACCATCCGGACCAAACTCTCTGTCCAGAGCGGTGCTTCCGCCCGGGGGCCTTGGGCCAAGCAGGAGTTTGTGCTGGATTATCCGGACGGGAACTATACCGCCCAGGCCTGCCTGATGGCCTGGGGCCAGGAAAAGGTCCAGGAACTGTCCAAGTACCAGATTGGCGACAAGGTGAAGGTCTCTTTCAACGTGAAGAGCCGTGAATACAACGGCCGCTGGTACACGGACCTCCAGATCTGGCGCATCGCGCCGGCTTCCCAGCCCTCCGCCCCGGCGGCTTCCGCCGCTCCGGATTACGGTTCCGTCCCCGCCTTCCAGGCTCCGGCTCCGACCGTCGAGGACATGCCGGCGGAATCTTCCATGGAGGAGGACGATCTCCCGTTCTGATCCCCGCGCAGCACAAAAGAAGAGGGTGACTAAAAGTCGAAAGACTGATAGTCACCCTCTGCTTTTCAGGCTGCAGTATTAGAATGCGTAGCGGAGGCCAAGAGCGATGCTGTTCCAGCCGAAACCGGTGCTGGGGATAAGGTTGAACATCGGCCGCCAGTCCAGAGAGATCTGGAGCGGGAAGGGGAAGATGTACTCCAGGCCGAGCTGTGCGCCGACACCCAGGCCCAGATCGCTGCTCTCCTCTCCGTTCACGAGCACCATGTGGGCGGCAGGACCGGCATAGAAGCCGAACGGACCGACCGGGGCCACGCTGAAGTCGTATGCGGCGGCGACGCTGAGGCCGTTCTGCCACCAGCCGGCATCAACTTCGAGGAAGTTTTCGGCACCGAGGGTGTGCTGATAGGAGAGTTCTGCACCGTAACCGGCACGAACACCAAGGGCGCGGGGCTGGGCGCTCGCCACGACTGCAAAGCTCACGAGAGCTGCAAGGATAACGATGATTTTTTTCATGATGATAGTAATGTTTGGGTAATAGTGTGTTCTGTTGGCAGGAAACCGGGACTTATTTCACCCGCTGGCCGTAGGAACGGTCGGTGGTGTTGACGGTGATCACTTCGCCGGTCTCGATGAAGAGCGGAACCATGATCTTGGCACCGGTCTCCAGGGTGACTTCCTTGAGGGCGGAGGTGGAGGCGGTGTTGCCTTTCACGGCCGGCTCGGAATAGGTGACTTCCAGGGTGACATAGGTGGGGAGTTCGCAGGTGAGGCAGCGCTCTTCGGGTTCGGTGACGAACATCATTTCCACATGCTGGCCTTCCTTCATGAGGTCGGCGTTGTCCACGACGTCGTGGGGAAGGGCGATCTGCTCGAACGTTTCCTCATGCATGAAGTTGAACGCTTCGCCGTCATCATAGAGGAACTGGTAGGGACGGCGCTCCACGGTGATGGTGTCGATCTTGGCACCGGCGGTGAAAGTATTCTCCAGGATGCGTCCGTTTTCCAGGTTGCGAAGTTTGGTTTTCACGAAGGCGGGACCCTTTCCCGGCTTCACGTGCTGGAAATAGACCACCTGGCAGGGCTTGCCGTTGTAGCTGATGAACAGTCCGTTCTTGAAATCTGCTGTTGTTGCCATAAAAACGAAATATTTAATTGATCAATTAATCCGATTGAACTCACAAAATTAAGGATTTGTCCCTTTTTCTGCAAATTTTGTTGCGCCCAGGGCTTCCGCGACTGTTTCCAGCAGCCATTTGGGCGTGGAAGTGGCGCCGCACACGCCCACCCGGTCTCCGTCCCGGAACCATTCCGGACGGATTTCCTCCACGCTGCCGATGTGGTGGGTACGGGGATTCTCCCGGCGGCACAGGTCGAACAGAACCTTTCCGTTGGAGGAGGACCGGCCCGACACGAAGACGATGACATCGTGCGTGCGGGCGAACCCCGAGAGCTTTTCGTGCCGGGACGCCACCTGGGAGCAGATGGTGTCATGGACGGTCACCCGGGCGCTGCGGGAGCGGATTTCGGCGCAGATGGCCGTGTATTCGGAGGGGCTTTTGGTGGTTTGGGAAAAGATTTCGACCGGTTCGGAAAAGTCGATGCGCCCGTCGCGGACGGCGTCGTGGAGCATGGCGGCGTCTTCGATGACAAGCGCGTCGCCGTCCACCTGGCCCAGCAGGCCCAGGACCTCGGCGTGGCCGATCTTGCCGAAGATGATTACCTGCCCCTTCCGGCCGTCTTCGTGGAGGCGGACATAGGCTTCCCGGATGCGTCTTTGGAGCTGGAGAACCACCGGGCAGGTGCAGTCGATGACGGACAGGCCCCGGGCGGCGGCATCGGTATAGGTGGACGGCGGTTCTCCGTGGGCCCGGACGAGGACCCGTCCGCCTTCGGGAACGTCACAGACCCCGTTCACGGTCACCAGACCCTTTGCGCCAAGCCGTTCCAGCTCGGCTTCGTTGTGGACGATGGCTCCCAGGGAATACAGCTTCCCCGTTCCGGAAAGCTCCTTTTCGGCCCGGGAGATGGCGCGGATGACCCCGCCGCAGAAGCCGGAGCCGGGGTCGGTTTCGACTGTCAGCATGACAGGGAAGGGGCTTCCAGGAGGCCGAACTTGCCCTGAATGACGCCGAGCACCCAGACCAGTTCTTCATGCATGGTCATGTGGGTGTTGTCCATGACAAAGGCGTCCGCGGCCCGGGCCAGGGGGGAGGTTTCCCGGTGGGAATCGATGTAGTCGCGTTCTTCCAGATTCTTCAGGACCTCTTCATAAACAGGCGTTTCTCCCTTGGAGACCATCTCATCGTAGCGGCGCTGCGCCCGGACGGCGGTGTCGGCCGTCATGAAGACCTTGAGTTCGGCGCCTGGAAAGACGGTGGTGCCGATGTCCCGGCCGTCCATGATGACGCGGCCGCCCTGCGAGAAGGCATGCAATTTGCCGTCGACGTAGTTCCGCACAAACGGAATGGCCGAAACCGGACTGACGTGCGAAGAGACGGCGAGGGTTCGGATTTCCCCTTCGATGCAGCGGTCGCCGAGATACAGGGACGTCTGCCCGTCATCCCGCCGGAAATGGAGGTCCAGCGTGCCGATGACAGCCTTCAGGGCTTCCTCGCCGATGGCTCCGTCCGGGGCGATCATGCCGTTTTCCATGGCGTACAGGGTGACGCCGCGGTACATGGCGCCGCTGTCCAGATAAAGGAAGGAGAATTCTTTTGCAACCATCTTGGCAAAGGTGCTCTTGCCGGTGGAGGAGAAGCCGTCGACGGCGATGATGATGTCAGGTACCTGCATAGGACTGTAGATTAGAAGACAAAAATAGAAAATTTTTACGATATTTGTAGAAAATATGAAGATAATGAAGATTCTGATCGTAGACGACGAGCGTGCCATCCGGTATTCCCTCAAGGAAATCCTGGAAATGGAGGGATATCAGGTAGATACGGCCGAAAACGGGGAGGAGGGCCTCCAGAAAGCGGAAAAGGAGAAATTCGATGCTGTCTTCTGCGACATCAAGATGCCGCGGATGGATGGGATTGAACTGTTGTCCCGCCTCATCACCGACGGGGTGGAGTCCCCGGTCATCATGATTTCCGGCCATGCCGACATCGAAACGGCTGTCGACTGCATCAAGAAGGGCGCCTTCGACTTCATCGAGAAGCCGCTGGACCTCAACCGCATCCTGATTACCCTGAAAAACGCCACCGACAAGGCGGCTCTTATCACCCAGACGAAGATCCTGAAAAAAAAGGTTTACGGCAAGGAGATGATCGGGGACTCCGCCGCCATCCTCCATGTCAAGGACATGGTCCGGAAAGTGGCCCCCACCGACGCCAGCGTCCTTATCACCGGCCCCAACGGCTCCGGAAAGGAACTGGTGGCGAGCAGCCTGTACCAGCTGTCGGAACGGTCGATGATGCCGTACGTGGAGGTCAACTGCGCCGCCATCCCGCCGGAACTGATCGACAGTGAACTCTTCGGTCATAAGAAGGGTTCTTTCACCTCCGCCGTCAGGGATCACAAGGGCAAGTTCGAGCAGGCCGACGGCGGCACCCTCTTCCTGGACGAGATCGGCGACATGTCCCTGGCCGCCCAGGCCAAGGTCCTCCGCGTCCTTCAGGAAAAGAAGCTCACGCCTGTGGGCGGGGACAAGGACATCCAGGTGAATGTCCGCGTGATTTCCGCCACCAACAAGAACCTGCAGGAGGAAATCGCGCGCGGAACCTTCCGGGAGGACCTCTACCACCGGCTCAGCGTCATCGTGGTCAAAGTCCCTTCTCTGGATGAGCGAAAGGAGGATATTCCCTTGCTGGTCAATCATTTCGTGGAGCGCTACTGCTCCCAGAACGGAAAACCCGCCAAGGCTTTTTCGCAGGAGGCCATAGATATGCTGGTGGCGAAGTCCTGGCCGGGCAATATCCGGGAACTCGGGAATGTGGTGGAGCGCCTCCTCATCCTGGGGGGCGACCCCGTGTCGGCCCAGGATATTTCGGATTATGTCTTTTAGCCCCCTCCGGACGCCATGAGTCAGTATATCGTATCGGCAAGGAAGTACAGGCCGGACTCCTTCGGAACCCTGATCGGCCAGGATACCATCGCACGCACGCTGTCCAATTCCATCAAACGCGGGCAGCTGGCGCATGCCTATCTCTTTTGCGGTCCCCGGGGTGTGGGCAAGACCACCACGGCCCGCATTTTCGCCAGGATGATCAACTGCGCCCATCCCGGGCCTGACATGGAGCCCTGCGGGGAATGTGAATCCTGCGTGTCCTTCCGGGAAGGCCGATCCTACTGCATCCATGAGCTGGACGCCGCCTCCAACAATTCCGTGGACGACATCAAGGCATTGATGGAGCAGGTGCAGGTGCCGCCGCAGGTGGGGAAGTACAGCGTGTACATCATCGATGAGGTCCACATGCTTTCTCCCTCGGCCTTCAACGCGTTCCTCAAAACGCTGGAAGAACCGCCCTCACATGCCATTTTCATCCTCGCCACCACCGAGAAGCACAAGATTCTTCCCACCATCCTCTCCCGGTGCCAGACCTACGACTTCAACCGCATCAGCATCCCGGACATCGTCCGGAACCTGCGGGACATCGCCGCCCGGGAACAGGTCTCCATCGACGACGAATCCCTGCACGTTATCGCCGCCAAGGCGGACGGGGCGATGCGCGACGCCCTCACCATCTTCGACCAGACGGTGGCTTTCTGCGGCGCGGACATCCATTATGCCGACGTCATCCGGAACCTCAATGTTCTGGACTACGAATATACGTTTACCCTGGTGGACCGTTTCCTGGAGGGGAATTACGGTGCGGCCTTCCTCCTGTTCGACGAGGTGCTCCGAAAAGGGTTCAACGCCCTGCATTTCGTCACCTCCCTGTCCACGCACCTGCGGGACCTGGTGGTGGCCCGGACCGCCGGCCTGGAAGCGCTGCTGGAACTGCCTGATTCCCTGAAGAAACGCTATGCGGAGCAGGCTTCACGCTGTTCCCTCCCCTTCCTGTACGACGCCCTCAGTGTCACCACCGCCTGCGAGGCCGGTTACAAGGGCGCCGTGAACCCGCGGCTCCACATCGAATATGCCCTGATGCGCCTGGCGCAGTATGCCAAGCCGACCATTTCCTATGTGCTGAACGCTATGGATTTATCTGTTCTCACGGGCTATGAGCATGAGGCGTGGGCGCTCGGCGATTATGTGTGCGTGGAGGATAAGG
>CALFIT010000255.1 GCA_937877465.1 uncultured Bacteroidales bacterium
TGTTGGGCAGCACGGGTGGAAATCTCCACGCAACGTCCGTAGTCAGGAGTACCCGTTCCCTCCAGGATTCCAGCTATCTCCTTGAACTGCCGACGTACCTCTACCACCATCTTCTGGGCGGCGCGACCTACGGCTTCCATGGTCAACCCACAGAAAAGGAATGCAGCCATGGCACCGATAAAGGCACCCACCAACACCTTGGGATTCATCAAGTTCACCTGGAAATAATTCATGAAGTCGGGGATGGTTGCCTGTGCGGCAGAGATAGCCTCTCCCTTCACGTTCTCCATCATCACGCCGGCACGTTCCATGGCAATCTTGATCTCCTCAATGTAAGAAGCAAGCAATGCCAACGCTGTAAGGGCGGCAGAGCCGATGGCAAAGCCCTTGCCCGTAGCGGCTGTGGTGTTGCCGAGGGCATCGAGGGCATCCGTGCGGTGGCGCACCTCCTCTCCCAACTCACTCATCTCGGCATTTCCACCCGCATTGTCGGCAATGGGGCCGTATGCATCGGTGGCAAGCGTGATGCCCAATGTGGAGAGCATACCTACGGCAGCGATACCGATGCCGTACAGGCCATGTGCCAAACTCTCTGAAGACATCGACAGGTCGAAGCCATTGGCGCAAAGGTAGCTCATCAAGATGGCAACGCCAATAGTCACAACAGGTATACAAGTAGAAATCATACCCGTACCGATACCCTTGATGATGACGGTAGCCGAGCCGGTCAGGCCAGCCTCCGAAATCTTCTGGGTGGGTTTATATGAATGGGAGGTATAGTATTCGGTTGCCTGTCCGATGATGACACCGGCAGCAAGACCACTAATCACGGAGAAGGAAAGGCCAAGCCAATTCTCGATGCCAAGCAAATATAAAATGATAAATGTGGCAACGGCGATGAGAACGGCAGATACATTCGTGCCAAGTGCCAATGAGCGAAGCAAGTCTTTCATGGTAGCCCCTTCCTTCGTGCGGACAAGGAAAATGCCAAGCAATGACAGGAACACACCCACGGCAGCGATAAGCATCGGGGCGATGACAGCCTTGAGCTGCATATCAGGCACCATAGCGAAAGCGGTAGCACCAAGGGCAGCCGTAGAAAGGATAGAGCCACAATAGCTCTCATAGAGGTCGGCTCCCATACCAGCCACGTCACCTACGTTGTCTCCCACATTGTCGGCGATGGTGGCGGGGTTGCGCGGGTCGTCCTCAGGGATGTTGTACTCGGTCTTACCCACAAGGTCGGCACCCACGTCGGCAGCCTTGGTGTAGATGCCGCCGCCCACACGGGCAAACAAGGCCTGCGTGGAGGCTCCCATGCCGAAGGTCAGCATGGTGGTGGTGATGACGATGAGGTGGTCTTCGGCACCCACGAAGTGGTCGAGGACGAGGAACCACACGGACACGTCCAAAAGGGCGAGGCCCACCACGACGAGGCCCATGACGGCACCCGAGCGGAAGGCCACTTTCAAGCCGCTGTTGAGCGACTTGCGGGCGGCATTGGCCGTACGCGCCGAGGCGTAGGTGGCCGTCTTCATGCCGAAGAAGCCCGCCAAGCCCGAGAAGAAACCGCCCGTGAGGAACGCGAACCACACCCAGCCGTTCTGCAAGTCGAACAGGCTCATTACGAAGAAGATAACCGCAAGGATGGCGAACACAATGATCACCACCTTGTACTGCTGCTTCAGGTAAGCCATGGCACCCTTGCGGACATGTGCAGCGATTTTCTTCATCAGGTCAGTGCCTTCGTCTTCCTTCATCATCTGCTTGTAGAAGATGAAAGCGAATGTCAGCGCCAGGATGGAGGCGCATAACACGATGTAAACGATACTGTTACTCATAGGAATATGTTTTAGTTAGACTATTTATGTCCAAAAACAGTGCTTTTGACGGGACAAAAATAAGGACAAAATGCATTGATAACCTAATTTTTTTGCTTGATTTTTTATCAGAAGCAACTTTTTTTGCCCAATTCCAAAAAAGTCCTTACTTTTGACGATTGAAGGGAAAAGGCTTTGGTGTGAAACAGACGCTTCATAATCAGTTTTTTAGCACGACATGGCTTTGCCGCTTCACGAAAAAAAGAACAAGAATGAACAAGGTCAGTTTGGAAATCATCGGCTTGACGTACAGCGAATCCTCGACGGGAGCGTATGTCTTGATTTTGGGCGACAAGAACTCGCGTCGGCGCCTACCTATCGTCATCGGGAACGCCGAGGCCGAGTCTATCGCGGTGGGCATCGAAAGGCACAAGAACGGCCGTCCCCACACCCACGACCTCTTCATCAGGTTTGCCAAGGAGTTCGGCATCGAGGTGATGGAGGTGGTCATCAACCGTTTCCGCGACGGCGTGTATTACGCCATGTTGGTGTGCCGTCAGGGCGGCGACCTCACGATGGTCGACGCGCGTCCGTCGGATGCCATCGCCATCGCGGTGCGCTTGGGCTGCGAGATTTACGCCTACGAAAGCGTCATGGAAGAGGCCAGCATCGTCATGGACGACATGGAGGAGCCGACCACCGACGCGCCGACAGAGGACGATATTATTAATAAGGTGCATGGCCCCGCCGACCTGAGTATGCTCAACATCGACGAACTGGAAGACCTGCTGCAAATGGCCATCGACGACGAGGACTACCAAAGGGCGGCGCAGATTCGGGACGAAATCAACGGGAGGAAATGACAGACTGACATCGAAACAATGCATCATGCTGCAAGAAGACAAACACAACGAATTCAAGCAGTCTTTTTCTGAAGACGTGATTCAGACATTGGTGGCCTTCGCCAATGCCAAAGGAGGAACCGTGCATATCGGCAGACGCGACGACGGAACCCCTTGTGGCGTAACCCTCGGAAAAGAAACCATCCAGAAATGGATCAATGAAATCAAACAAAAGACCGAGCCGTCCATCATCCCTGACATCGACATCGAAGAGATTGAAAACAAGCAAGTTGTCACACTTCATGTGCAGGAGTATCCTGTGAAACCCGTATCCACAAGAGGACGCTACTATCGACGACAAGCCAATAGCAACCACCTGCTCTCAGCCATCGAGATTGCCGACATGAGCCTGCAAACCAAGAACTCAAGTTGGGACTACTACACGGACAGAGAGCACACCATAGGCGACATCAACATGGAAACCGTCCAATTTGCCATCAACCAAATGAACCGGCACGGGATGGACATCACCGAACAGCCGCTTGACTTCCTGAAGAAAAAGGAACTATGCTCCGAAAGCGGCCAACTGACTTATGGCTCATATCTGATGTTCAAAAAACGCGAGGACATCATGACCACGATAGAGATGGGGCATTTCCAAGACAAAGAGGGCATCTTGATTAAGGACTCTCTTCGATCAAAGTCGAACCTTGTCAGTCAAGTAGGCGAGGTCATGTCATTCATCAAAAAACATATCAACATGGCCGTCGAGTTTTCGGCGGAGCAAACCGAAAACATCCAGAAATGGGACTACCCATTGGAGGCCATCCGCGAAATCGTGCTCAACATGATAATTCATCGCGATTATCGCTCGGCTGCCGATTCGGTGGTGAAAGTTCTCCCCGACCGCATTGAGTTTTACAATCCGGGAACCTTGCCTAATGACATCAGCATCGAGGATTTGAAAACGAACAACTATAGTTCGCGCCCTCGCAACAAACAAATTGCCGACGTTTTCAAGGACATGGGTGAGATTGAGAAATACGGAAGCGGCATCAGGCGTGTAATCAGGATGTTCACCGAAGCAGGACATCCATCTCCAGAGTGGAAACAGATTTCAGGCGGCATCATGGTAACCGCATGGAATGCCCACACTTTCGGCAATAATGAAACTGATTTAAGCGACAATGGACGCATTGTTCGTTTAAATGAAGCACAAAGAGACGCATACGATTATATTTTGGCACATGAAGGTTGCAAAACCTCAGATATTGCCAACCATTTTCAAAAACCGTATCGTACAGTTTACAAGCATATCCAGCATTTGCTGGAATTAGGCCTAATCAAACGTAAAGGCAGTAGAAAAAATGGAGGATATGTAACAAAACAATGATTATTGGTAAAATAAATGGTAAAATAAATGGTAAAATAAATGGTAAAATAAATGACATAAATAACGGTAAAACAAGTGCTGTTTCGCAATTTTAAATCTTAAATCTTTGAATTTTAAATAATTAAATCTACTGATATGAAAGCAATCAAACTACGCTTGATCGTGATGAACTTCCTCATCTTTGCCGTATGGGGAGCTTATCTGTGTTCATTGGGCATCTATCTCGGCAGCGTCGGCATGGGTGCCAACATCGGCAAATTCTTCGCCATCCAAGGCATCGTCTCGCTCTTCATGCCTGCCTTGATGGGCATCGTGGCCGACCGCTGGATTCCGGCGCAGAAGCTACTCGGCATCTGCCATTTCATCGCCGCCGTCTTCATGGCCTTGGCGGGTTACATGGGCATGAAATACGGCAGCGCGGTCAGCTTCGGGCAACTGTTCCCGTTCTACGCGCTCAGCGTGGCCTTCTTCATGCCGACCATCGCCTTGGGCAACTCGGTGTCGTACAACGCCTTGACCAAGGCCGGCTTAGACACGGTGAAGGACTTCCCTCCCATCCGCGTGTTCGGCACCATCGGCTTCATCGTCTCGATGTGGATCGTCAACTTCACGGGCTACAAGAACGGCTACGAGCAACTGTTCGTCTCGGCGGCTTGGGGACTCGTCTTGGCCGTCTATGCCTTCACCCTGCCCAACTGCCCCGTCAACAAGAACGCGGAGAGCAAGTCGTTTGTCGATACCTTCGGACTGCGGGCCTTCGCCCTCTTCAAGGACTCGAAGATGGCCGTTTTCTTCATCTTCTCGTTCCTCTTGGGCATGTGCCTGCAAGTGACCAACGGTTTCGCCACGCCTTACTTGGAGGCCTTCGGGCAGTCGCCGGAATACGCCAACGCCTTCGCGGTGAAAAACAGCGTGTTCCTGTCGTCGATCTCGCAAGTGTCCGAAACGCTTTGCATCCTCTTGATTCCCTTCTTCCTGAAGAAGTTCGGCATCAAGAAGGTGATGCTCATCTCCTTCGGCGCTTGGGTGTTGCGATTCTTCTTCCTTGGCGCGGGCAGTCCCACGGGCTTCGGCCTCGTGCTGTTCATCCTTTCGATGATTGTCTATGGCGTGGCCTTCGACTTCTTCAACATTAGTGGTTCGCTCTTCGTCGACCAAAACACCGACGAAAAGATCCGCAGCAGTGCGCAAGGCGTGTTCATGATGATGACCAACGGCCTTGGCGCCACGGTCGGCTCGTTCTGCGCCCAAGCTGTCGTCAACCACTTCACCCTCGGCAAGACCAACTTCGCCGAGCTGATGACGGGCTGGTCGTCGGCATGGTATGTGTTTGCGGCGTTTGCCTTGGTCGTGGGCGTGCTGTTCGCGGTGTTGTTCAAGTACAAACACGAGCCGGAGAAGCAGTAAAACAGCTTATGTAATTCAGAATTGCACTTTGCAAAGTGAGGTTTTCCCATAAACTTGCACTTTGCAGAGTGCAATTTTTGTTGTTTTTGCACTTTTTTGGGTGCAATTTGGTGAAAGACAACATCGAGTATGCCGTCGGCCATTCCGTCCCGATTTGGATGTTTGGGTTGGGGTATTAAAACAAATGTTGCGTAAACAATATTGGCGGGTTGCCAATTAGTTGAATATCAAATTTCAAAGAGTTCTCGATATATGTGCTTGCACTATGTATTCGGAAACTGACTTGCCACCCTTCATCCAAAACCATCATCAACGTGGTTTCAGATTTTTCTTTGAAATCCAATTCAATAATCCTTGTCGGCATTTTTACCACATCTGTTTTGATGATTGGCTTTTTGCCATTTACGGTTTGGTTCAGTTTTCCTCCGATATTAAAGGCTTTCACAACAACTATGTTTTTCCTGTCCTCTTTAATAACCTTATAAAACGGCAATCTTCCGATAAGATATTGAAGTAGATTGGCAGTAGTTTGCGTGTCTTCTTTTGAAATCTTTAGCATTTCTTTCCGAAAGGCAATCAGCAATGGAAAATAGACTTTTTCAGATTTGGCCGTTCCCAAGTCGTCCCATTTGGTTTTCGGATTATCTTCCTTTATACGCCTTAGCATTTCAAACACAGGCTTTATCTCGTCAAAATAGCCCATAGAACAAGGATAATCCATCCATTCTTTTCCGAAATCGATGTATGGAGAAAGCCGTGAATGTTTCACCGCATCATGATTGTTTTTTGCCGAGACACCCATTTCCCAAACAGAATTTCCGTTCATTCGTGAAAAAATCACATCGCGTACATCTCCGACAATTCCTTCTGAATCAGACGCCAACCTAATATTCAAGAAATCATTATGGTTTTTAGGCGACACGAGACCTGGCTCAATGGCAATCAAAGTCTCTATGGTTTTTTGAGCTGCAAGATAAAATCCTTTTTGTCCAAGCCCATCATGTAAGGTATAACAATGTCGTGCATGAATAAGATTGGCGTCTTCCTGGATTCTCGCCATAATGCCGTTCGATTCAAAAAAATCCAAATAGGCTTTCGCGATGGCATATTCAAATGCCTTACCGTTTTCGACTTGCGATGGCATTATTTGACATATTCAGAAAGTTGTGTTCTAATAGCATCTGCCATAGCATAAGCTAAATTGACGGGAACAGCATTGCCAATCATTTTGTATCCGACAGAAATATTGTCGTACAAAAAGACAAAATCATCGGGGAAAGTTTGGATTCGGGCACATTCACGTACACTCAACCGTCTATACAGGTGTTCCTCGCCTTTCTTGAACTCACGATAGTTTTCGCTGATAAATGTCATTTTAGGGGCTTGTGGATGAATTGGTGCCTGACGTGCTTGCGCTTGGATGGTAAACGAAACATCTTCCCAACCTCTTACTCTATTTCGAGACATATAGATAGATGAAAAGCCACCTGTCATATATTCATGATTGGGAATTGTAGGATGTGTCCGATTAGGATAAATACCATTGGCGACGGGCAATGGATTTTGAGGGAGGTCACCGATGGCTTGTCTAAGCGTAATCTTTTTCTTCGATGGTTCGGGAAACAAGAAATCGATGCCAATGTCCTTTCTGATTCCTACGAAAAACACACGTTTGCGGTCTTGTGGCACATTGTAATCACAGGCATTAAGCATCTTAAACGACAAAGTGTATCCTGCATCCTTAAAGGCTTGTTTTATGCCTTCGAGCGCATCTGCATGACAATCGAGAAGCATTCCCGAAACGTTCTCTGCAAGGAAAAACAAGGGCTGTTTTGCCTTCAGCACCCTGATGTAGTCATAAAACAACCTACCTCGCTTGTCTTTCAAACCTCTTTTTGCCCCACCTTCGCTCCACGATTGGCATGGCGGTCCACCAATGATTCCGTCGCAGTCGGGAATTTCGTTTTCATCAATGTCTGTGATACTCCTTGTGTCCAAAAAAGTGGATTTGTGGTTGTGTCGATATGTAGCCCAAATGTCTTTATCATACTCGTTTGCCCAAACAATTTCGTATTTGGCTTTTTCAAATCCGAGGTCAAGTCCTCCACATCCAGAAAACAATGATACTATTCTTAGCTTTTTACTCATGACTGATAGTGATTTTGCTTTGCATCGCTATCAGTCACAATGTATGCACAAAAAACGTGAGTTTCTTGCACATTCACCAAGGCGACCTAGGAATTGGAACCTTTGCTTCTCCAAGAAAACTCACGCTATGCGCGAGCAATCTGTCATTTGAGAAGCAAAAGGCATTTCCTATATTGCCCTTGCAAATCGTTTGATTCGTTCTATTCCAAATAAAGTTTCCTAGGCTCTTCGGTGAACGTGAAACGACAGCTAATGCTTTGGTTTATAATATGTTAATTTAATACTCTATTATCTTTGTATTGATCATTTAATTGTAACTCTTTTTTCAAATATTCATATACATAAGCTGCACTGCGAAGGTACAAGCCCGTCGATTTGTCTTGCAGTTTGCGCAAAGTCTCGGATTGATACACCTTGTCAAAGGCCTCCAACATGGACAGTTGATAGTCTTCCATCAAGAAGCCAACCAAACTGTCGGTGACGAACTGGACAATATAGTCAAACTCCTTCTTCTTCATACCTTCTTCAGTGTTTCAATCGCCCTTTGTGTACAAAAACAATATTGAATGGTAGGCCTCACAAAGTTTAGCCTCTCCAACAAAGTCGCCATATTAATCACCTGTGCTTCAAATAGTTGAATAGACAGAATGACACCATCATCGGCAACTGGGCCTATGACTATATCAAAGCTATGTTTCTGTTTCCTTTGACGACTACGATTGCTTACGATGAAATCAGCCCATTCCTCATCCATCTTTTCAAACCTCTTGACATTCAATCCTGTAACATTTTCATCCCATTGGAAAGACAGCACCGTCGGCATACCTCCGCCCTCTTTCCTGCACTTGTCTTTCGCCCGTCCCAACGCATCCTTTCTTATGGAAGTCAAATAGAACCCTTTTCCGAAATCCTTATGAGGCAGGCATTTCGAAAGGTCTATCGTTTCAAAATCCATATTTGTGCCATGATAGAGTATCATAACGAGCCTCCGTTGCGTTGACAGATAAACTTCAGTGCATCAAGCGTATTCGACAGGGAATCAGTATGTTCCGCCTCATAACACTCGTCAAGGAACGCGAGTCCCATATAGGTATTAAGGTAAGCATACGACATCTGAGGCGTCAGGCGATGCTTCCGCGCAAACTCATTGATGCAAAGGTTGATGTATTGTATTTTCCAAATCGTCTTCTGTGACATAATCCGTCCGGCTTTATTCAAGTGCAAAATTCATTTGCTACGTATCGACTTTCTTGAAATCAGTTTCTCAGGCTTTTTTCTTGAACGCGAAATAATAGCTAATGCTTTATTTATCTTCCATTAAATCATCCAAAAAGTTCAATTCTTCAATATATTCTTCGATCTGTTGTTTCAAGGGCACAAGGTCGTCTTGTATCACCGACCACACCTCGTTTTTATCCACTACATTGTATCCATGCACGATGAAATTCCGCATGTTGACTATTTCGCGCCATGGCGTTTGAGGTCGAGCCTCCCTGAATTCCTTAGTAAGCATATTGGCGGCTTCGCCTATGATAACCAATTGATATACAATGGCAAAATAACACATCCTGTCAACTTCAATTTGTTCAAAGGTTTTGCCTTCAACAAATTCATTGATGTAGGCTATACATTCAAGAATATGCTCCAACCGTCCCTTATCTCTAACTGGCTCTCTCATAGATCAATATTTTGTCTTTTTCTGCCGATTCACGAGCGAACGGCAACAAGGTTCCTTCCGTAATCATGTCCACTTTTTTGCCAAGCAAATCCTCCAAGCCCAATGCGATGCCGATGTGCCTCAACAGGCTCACTCCCTTCCCGGATTCCTGGTCGAAAACGACCAAAACGTCCACGTCGCTCTCAGGAGTCTGCTCGCCTCTTGCATACGAGCCGAACAACCAAGCCTTCAAGACGGGCTGTGTCTCAAAATAAACTCGCATCGTATCAATCAATTGCTTATCCATCGCTCCGAAATTTCTGCAAAATTACACATTATTTTCAAATCGAGCAAAATTTCCGAAAAAACCTTATCTTTGCACCACAAAACGACATTACAATGAAACAATACCTCGACCTGCTCCAGCATATCCTCGACCACGGCACGCAGAAGGGCGACCGCACGGGCACCGGCACCATCAGCGTGTTCGGCTACCAGATGCGCTTCGACCTCAGCGAAGGCTTCCCGTTGGTGACGACGAAGAAGGTACACCTGAAAAGCATCATCTACGAGCTGCTGTGGCTGCTGAAGGGCGACACCAACATCCAATACCTGCACGACCACAAGGTCTCGATTTGGGACGAATGGGCCGACCCTAACGGCGACCTCGGTCCCGTCTATGGCGCGCAGTGGCGCAACTGGAACGACGAAGGCATCGACCAGATTGCCCAAGTGGTGAAGAGCATCAAGGAGAACCCCAACAGCCGCCGACACATCGTAACGGCTTGGAATCCAAGCGTCTTGCCCGACGAGCATGAGAAGGACTTCGCCGCCAACGTTGCCGCAGGCAAGGCCGCCTTGCCGCCTTGTCACGCCTTCTTCCAGTTCTATGTGGCCGACGGGCGGCTGTCGTGCCAGCTCTACCAACGCAGCGCGGACGTGTTTCTCGGCGTTCCGTTCAACATCGCCTCCTACGCCCTCCTCACCATGATGATGGCGCAGGTGTGCGGACTCCAACCCGGCGACTTCGTCCACACCTTCGGCGACGTACACATCTACAACAACCTCGTCGAGCAGGTGAAGACCCAACTCACGCGCACCCCTCGCCCACTGCCCACCATGCGGCTCAACCCCGACGTGAAAGACATCTTCGGCTTCCAATACGAAGACTTCACTTTGGAGAATTATGACCCTTGGCCGGCGATTAAGGGTGAGGTATCGGTATAATCTTAGAGTTGATAGTTTGCAGTTTGCAGTTAGCAGTTAGCAGTTAACTGAAAACTGACAACTGAAAACTGACAACTGGCAACTGACAACTGGCAACTGACAACTGACAACTGACAACTGAACAACTGACAACTGACAACTATGAAAATATCCATCATCGTCGCCATGGCCACCAACCGCGCCATCGGCATCAACAACCAGCTCATCTGGCACAACAGCAACGACTTGAAGCATTTCAAGAAGGTGACTTCGGGTCACTGCGTCATCATGGGCCACAACACATGGCTCTCGTTGCCCGGACAAAAGGCCTTGCCCAACCGCCGCAACATCATCATCTCCGACCGCTTGGACGAGGCTCCCGAAGGCTACGAACTCGCCACTTCCATCCCGCAAGCCATCGAGATGGCGCAAAACGAGGACGAGGTCTTCATCATGGGCGGCGGCAGCATCTACGAGCAGTTCCTGCCCAAGGCCGACCGCCTCTACCTGACGCGCATCGACAAGGAATTTGAGGCCGACACCTATTTCCCCTACGTCAACTTTGACGAATGGGACTTGGTCGACCTTGAAGTGATCGACGACGACCCTCAAGTCGACTACAGCTACCGCTTTGAGGTGTGGGAACGCTCAAAGTGCTGATAATCCTTTCCGCTGAGCCAATCGCCACCCCAACGGAAGCCATGTTTCCTGAAAAGTCGGTAACAAAGGTCGCCTTTCACGATTTTGTACGGGAAAGTGGCCTCACGTTGCAGATAATCCACGCTCCCTTCAGGTCGTACAATGACTTTTCCGCTACCCTTCACCTTGCAATAGGGGTTATACTTGGGATTGATATCAACCGCAAGTCCAAAGCTATGCATGGACACACGCCCGCCCGCTGTGATGGGCCTTTGGTTGAAGCATGATGTGTTGTTGTCGAGCATCGAGGCTTCGTCATCGCCATCATAGTAATCGATAAGGCGCATTTTCTCAATAGGGTAATTCTCATGATACAACTCCTTGAAAACCGCCAACAAGTCATCGGCGATAGCGGCGGCACAAACCATTTCCCCTATTATCGCATTGCCATCTTTGTCGCGATGCAAAAGTATCAGATAGCGCAAATCTTCTATTGGAACGTCGCTGTTTTTCATGGAATGTCCTTTCATCAAAGCTTGGAGATCGGCATTGATAGGCATGACACGGAAAAAGCGTTCGGAGCCAAACACCTTAAGGAAAGGCTCGGGCACCACATCACCGGGATGATAACGGCCTTGCCCATAAAGCGTTATGCTGAAAAGCAAACAAAAAATGAGACTAATATGATAGCCATGTCGTTTCACGGCGCGAAAATAGCAAAAAAAATGGCTGCCCCCCTATGGAGACAGCCGTGAAAAACTTAAAAACAAACAATGATTATTTGATGACGGTGATGCGTTTCGTCACATCGCCATTTTCGGTGGCAATGCGCACCACATAGATGCCGGTTTGGGCGTTGTCGAGGTCGATGACGGCTGACTCGCCTTGGCATTCCATCTCATACACCTTCTGGCCCAGCGTGTTGAAGACCGTCACATGGTTGAGGCCTTGGCCTTTCACGGTGAAGCGGCTTGTGGTGGGATTCGGGAAGACGTTAACAGCGTTGGCGTCCATCTCTTCGACACCCGTGGGCGAATAGTAGGCGTGCAGATAGAACTGGTTGTTGTCGTAGCGCCAGTAGGCAGGGGCCGAAATGCAATCCAAGCCTGAATAGTAGGCGTACAGCTTGTAGTAGTAGTCGCCTTGCTGGTTGGCCGAGTTGTCGGTGTATGACGTGGCCGAGGCGCCAATCAACTTGATTCTCTCGTAGGTGCCGTCTTGACCGAACTTCCTGTAAAGGTAGTAGCCGGAGAGACCGTCAGAAGGTTCGGGCCTATCCCATTTCAGCTTGATCTTGTAGCTGTTGCCCGTATATTCGAAGTCGATGTTGGTCGGGGCGTAGCAAGCACCAGCCGTGGCGCACGACTCGTTGGAATACTGGCCGTTCTCGCCGCCATCGAAGAGGTAGCCCACATAGTAGCAGTGGCCGCCAACGGGAGCGTTCTCGTCGACGAAAGAAGTGCCTTCGGGAATCAGGCGATGGAGCAGGCCGTCGCGATACACCGTGTAGCCATAGCCATTGGCGTTGGCGATGCCGTCCCACGAAACGAGGATGTTGTTCGGGTTGTCGTCATCCACCATAGCGATGAGGTTGGTGGGCACGTCGTCGCCAACCGAGTTGCCACAGCTGTTGTTGTCTTGGAAGAAGACACCCTCGGCGATACCGCTGGAGAGGCCGGAATAAGTGTAGACCGTCTGGTTTTGCGAGTTCTTGATGGAGAAGCCCATGTTGAAGGCATCGCCGTAGGTCTGGGCACTCCAAGCAAACGAAACATTGCCAAGGGGAACATCGACGGGGATGGATTGGATGCTCGCATTGGTGGCGGTCACCTGGGCGAACTCCGTTCCGGCGCCGTTGTAGATGTGGATGATGCCGCCGCGCCAACCGTTCATGGCAGCTTGGTTGATTTGCACCGTCCAGCCGCAGTTGGGACCGAAGCTGATAGCGTTTTGGTAGGCAATCTTGCCGTGCGAGCCACTGCAAATGGCATACACCTGATAGTTGAAGGCATCGAAACGAGGCACGCTGCCGTCGGTGATGTTCATGGTGGCGCCAGGAGTGGCGTTGTCGGCGGTGTAGATGACTTCGCCGTTACGGGTCACCACGATTTGGTCGATGGTGGTCAGGTTGGTGTTGTTCAAGGTCTTGACGGGGTTGACCCACGAGAGGGCAGCCGAAAGGACGTTGTTGGCGGCAGGCGTCACCGTGAAGTTGGTCGGAGCCTGGGCCGTGCTGTTGTAGGTGTCGGCAGGGACATAGTTGAAGATGGCACCGTCGCTCGTGTTGTAGTCGATTTCGTCGAAGTCGAACCAGCCGTCGCCGCTGCCGCCCCAGCCCCAGTTGTAGTGGTAAAGGTCGGCATCGTTGTAACCGTCGCACACGAAAGCGTGACCGCCGTCAGGACTTTGGCCCGAATAGTAGAGCGGCCAGCCCATGTCGAACGATTCCTTCAGCTTGTTGGCCCAGTTCTGGTAGGTGAAGTTGTCGCGGTTTTGGTAGGTAGCCGCGTTGGTGTAGCGGAAATACTGCGCGATGGCACCGGGCACATCGGTAGAATAGGCGCCACTACCATTGACCGACCACATCATATCGACGGAAACGGCGCAGTGGTACATCAAAGTGGCCACGGCGTCGATCTGCTCTTGAGGCGAGTTCGAGTTGATGGAGATGGGCATGTTGTCCCAGTCGTAGGTGGTGTTGCCGAAGTTGGCGCTATAGTTGCCGCCACCATAATAATAGGAGTGGCTGCCTTGGCCTTGCACGGGATGGTCCCAATACTTCATCATCTGGCTCATGGCGCAAGCCACACAGCCGGCATAGACGCGACCGCCCGAGCCACCCGTGGCAGTAGGGCAATAATAGTTGTAAGGATAGTCTTGGTTCCACTTGGTCTGCACCAAATAGGTGTTGCCGCGACCGCCGTTGCGCGAAAGCAACGTGCCACGGTTCATCACAAGTTCCCACTCGGCGGCGACATCGGGCGTGGCAACGCCAGTAAGCTTGCCGCTGCGGGCATCCATCAGTTCGCCAAGCATGTAAGCGAGTTCGGGGTTGATGTTTTCGGCATCAAAAGCGCCTTCATCGGAGAAACCGACGATGGGGCGATAAACGTCGTCGGCAGAAACCATGACGAAACCGTCGTTGCCGACATTAAACACATAGAAGCAGACCTCGCCACGGGTCGAAGTGCCCGTGTAGACCAAGGTAAGGTCGGCGCTTTGGCGCGACTGCTCGAAGTTGGCTTGGACAAACTGTTGTCCGACATACTTGGCTTGGCTCACGTTGACCGGACGGGCATTGACCATCCCGACACCGAGAATCAGGGCCAGTAAACTCATTAAATACTTCTTCATTTTCGTTGAATTTAGTTGATTATTTATTACGATTGACTTCGTTTTAAGGCGGCAAATTTAGCAATTTTCCGAAAAACCGCGCTCGATTTCGCGACAATAATCGAATTTTTGCCTCAATGCACGATGGACAAGCACTTGACCACCGTCGCGTTCTCGGTCTTGACCGTCACGACATACAGGCCTTCGCTCCAATCTGAAGTGTTGATGGTCAACGAATTGGAATCCGCATCGACTTTCATCACCACCTGACCCATCACATTGCAAACCTCGACACCCTTCATGCCATCGGCCTCGACGACGAGGCTATGGTCGGCGGGATTCGGGAACATGTTGGCATTCAGCTGGTTGTTCTCGTCGACGGCGGTTGGCGAATAGTAGACATGCAGGTAGAACAGGTTGGGGTTGAACCTCACCGAGGCCGGCGACGAGGTGCAGTCGGTGTTGCCATAGTAGGCGTAAAGACGATAGTAGTAGTCGCCTTGCTCGTTGGCCGTGTTGTCGGTATAATTAGTGGCATTGGCGCCGAGCAGTTTTATGCGCTCGTAGGTGCCGTCTTCGCCACGTTTCCTGTAGAGGTAATAGCCCGAAAGCCCTTCTGCCGACGGGCGGTCCCACATCAACTTGATCTTGTAGGTGTTGCCCGTGTATTCAAACCAGAAGTTGGAGGGCGCAAGGCAGTCGCCCGCCGAAGCGCAGGTCTCGTTGCTGTGGGTCGACTCGCCGCCGTTGCCCAATGCCGTCACGGTATAGCAGTGGCCACCCTCAACGCCGCTGTCGACAAAGGTGGTCCCTTCGGCAGCGAAGCCGTAAAGCAGCTCGTCGCGATAGATGTTGAAACCATAGGAAGGCATTTCGTCGCAGTGCCAATTCAGCACCAAGTCGCCTTCGTCGACTTCCGAAACGAGTCCGTAAGGAGCAGCCGTAGTCGCACCCGAACCGCAGTCGTTGTTGGCATTGAGAATGATGCCCTCAGCGATGCCGTTGGAGTTGCCTTGGTAGGTGTAGACGGTGTTGCCTGCCGCGTCCTTGATGACGATGCTCATGTTGTTCACGGCGTTTTCGGGGGCTGTCCAGCCGAAGCTCACCCTACCCACCGGCACGGCGAACTCAAGCGTGGAAGGCACTGACCCCGTAATCGTCATGCGTTGCACCTCGACGCCAGAAGTGGTGTAAAGCGAGACATAGCCGCCGTTCCAGCCAAGGAACGCCGTGCTTTGCATGATGATTTTCCAGTCGCAAACGGGGCTGACCAAAACCTTGTCGGCGACGACCGATGCGCCGCGCTGACCGTCGGCGACGGCAAAAACGCTGTAGGTATAGCAGTCGAAATACGGGATGTTGTCGTCGGTGAAGGCCATGTCCTCGCCAGGAGCCACATTGTCGAAAGCCGCCACCATTTGACCATTGCGGCACACCACGATCTGGTCGATGGACTCAAGCGCGATGTTGGTCAACGAAACCGTGGGGTTCTTCCAAGTCAACGAGGCAGAGAGGGTGCCGTCTTGAGAAGGCGTCACGTTGAGTTGCGTCGGCGCGGCAGGCGTGGCGGCATAGTGGGCGGCAGGCACATAGTTGTAGATGACGCTCTCGCCATCGGTGTAGTTGTGTCCGTCGATGTCGAACCAACCGTCGCTGCTGCCACCCCAACCCCAGTTGAAGTGAACCTCGTCGTAGTCGTTGTAGCCGTCGAGCACATAGGCATGGCCGCCGCCACGATGCACCATCGGCCACTCCATGTCGATGGCATTGATCATCAACTGCATATAATCCTCATGGGTGTAGTTTTCGCGGGCCAGGTTGACCATGGCTGTGGTATAGTCGAAAAACTGGGGCATCCTTTGGCAGAGCTTCGAGGTGACGGCGCCGCTGCTGGTGGGACGATAGTTCATGTCGACCGAAACGCCCACATGGAACAGCAACGTCCCGACGGCCTCCAATTGCTCGACAGGCGCATTGGAAGCCAATACGTTAGGCATGTTGGCCCAGTCGTAGGTAGTCGCACCGAAATTGACGGTGATGGGTCCGTATTGGGGGTTGTCCTCAGGCGTATAGGTGTAGCTGCCTTGGCCTTGCACGGGATGGTCCCAATACTTCATCACCTGTGCCGCTGCCGTGGCCACGCAACCCGCATAGCAATGTCCGCCCGGGCCTGCGGGGTCGGCAGGACAACTGTAGTTGTAGGGATAGTTCTGGTTCCATTTGGTCTCGCAAAGGAAGCTGTCGGCCCTCCCGCCGTGGCGCGAAACCAAACGCCCTGTCTTTTCCAACATGGCCCAATCCGCCGCAACGGAAAGACTTTGGAAGCCTTTTTGTGCCATCTCATTGATGTACCGGCATTTGCCTTCAAGGTATTCCACCAAGGCTGGAGCCATGTCGTCGGGATGGAAAACGCCCTCGTCGGAATAGCCGACCACGGGACGCACACAGTCGTCGGCGGCCATGATGACGAAACCCGTTTCACCCACATTAAAGACATAATAGCAAGCCTCTCCCCTTTCGGAAAGACCGGTCTTGACCAATTGAAGGTCGGTGCTTTGGCGGGTGAACTCGAAATGGGCCGCGACAAAGCTTTGCGCCAAGTTGCGGGCGGTTGGCTCACCGATGGGACGCGCCTGTAGCGCAAGGCCGCACAACAGCGTCGCAGTCAGGATAAGTAGTGTCTTTTTCATTGTTTATCAGATTTTTAGGTTATTTATTATGAAGAAAGGGAACACCGTAATGTTCCCTTTCACTGTGCTTGCCGTCGTGATTAATGAACCACCGAGAAACGCTGCGTGGCTTGGCGCACGCCCGTCTTGACGGTGATGGTGTAGATGCCGGGTGCGAAATGGCTCGTGTTGACCACCATGCCGTCTTCGCTGCAATCCTGCCGATAGACCACTTGGCCCATCATGTTGTAGATGGTCACCTGCTGCAAGCCCTCGGCCTCGACGCTCATCAGGGCGTTGGCGGGATTGGGATACACGCTTAGGCCTTCTTCGCCGTTCTCGCTCACCGAGGTCACTTCCACATGGACGAAGTCTTGGTCGTCGTTGGTCCAAGCGGGCGTCGACTCGCAATAGCTACGATAGGCGGTCACCTTATAATAATAGTCGCCGGCGTCGGTCACGTCGAAGTATTCGCGCTCGGCCTTGTCGACCGTGGCGATGACCTCATACGCAATGCCGTCGTTGCTGCGATAGACCTTGAACGATTGCGGGTCGGTGTCGTAGCTCCAAGTGAGCAGCGTGCCGAAGCCTTCGTTGGTCCAGTCATACACGCCGTTGAAGTTGGTCGGAGGCTCGCAGCCGCCGCAGTCGTTGTCGCCGGTATACATCGTGGCGGGCAGCTGGTTGGAGTTGCCCGAATAGCTGTAGACCGACTGGTTGGCCGAGTTCTTGATGTTGATGGTCAAGCTGCTGACTGCCGTTGAAGGCGCCACCCACTTGAAGGTGACATTGCCTTCGGGCATACGCACCTGCTGGCTGATGGGTGTCGAACTCGTCATGGTGATCTCGTCGATGACCGTGTTGAATGCGTTGAGCACTTGGATCTTGCCGCCGTTCCAGCCTTGGAAGTTGGTGGTCTGGCCGATGATTTTCCACGTGCAGGTGGGGCCATATTGGTAGGTCTTGTCCGAGAAACGGCCTTTGACACCGTCGGTGACGTAGTAAAGGCGATAGGAATAGCAGTCGTAGTCGCTCACTTGGTCGACGAAGCTCATTTCCTCGCCCGGGGCGATGTTGCTTTGCGAGAAGATCTCGACATCATTGCGCAGCAGCACCACTTGGTCGATGTTGGTGATGGCGTTGCCGCCCATGTTGACCTCAGGGTTGGTCCAGCGGATGACACCCGTCTTGGAGTGGGCGTTTTCGGCCTCAATGGTGTAGTCGACAGCGGCAATCAGGCCGTCGTAGACATAATCGGGAATCATGTCGAGGATGGCGGAATGGTTCTCCGTGAAGTGATAACCGGGGGCGTTCATCGTGGTAAGCGAATAATAGGAGTTGCCGTAGCCGCTCCAGCCCCAGTTGAAGTGGAAGAAGTTGTCGCTGGCCCTATAGCCGTCGCAGCCGAAGGCATGGCCGCCTTGGTTGGGGTCGGAGGCCGAATAATACATCGGGAAGCCCTCTTCGAGGCAGGCCACAAGCTCTTCGATCCATTCGTCCAAGGTGTAGAGTTCGCGATAGAGGTGACGCGAGTTGGGCGTGTAACGGAAATAGTCGGCGATGGCACCGGGGACGTCAGCCGAATAGGCTCCCGATCCGCTGCCGGAATATTGCATGTCGACGGCCACGCCGCAGTGGTACATCAAGGTGGCGACAGCCTGGTAGTTGCTGTTGTTGCACGAGTTAGGCATGTTGGCCCAGTCGTAGGTGGTGGCACCGAAATCGACGGTTTGCGTAGGATAGCCGCTGGGCGTGTAGCTGTGTTGGCCGTTGCCCTGGATGGGCCAGTTCCAATGCTTCATCACCATCGACATGGCGGTGGCGACGCAGCCAGCGTAGGCGTGGCCGCCAGGGCCGCTTCCCGAAGGGCAATACATGTTATAGGGCGAATCCTGGTTCCAGCTCGTGGTCAAGATGGGCTGGATATCGTGATGACCACGGCTGTTGCCGCCCAAGTTCATAACGCCATAACGCTCCACGTTGGCCCATTGTTCCATCGTCAGGGCATCGGGTTCGGGATTGTTGGCAATGGCGTAGTCGATCTCGCGGGCATAGTAGCCGAGATAGTAAACCAAGCCGTCGGGCATGTGGTTCGGGTCGAAGTTGCCCTCATCGGAAATGGCAAGGATGGGCTTGGCCACGTTGTCGGCAGAAACGATGACGAAACCGCCTTCAAAATTAAACACATACAAGGCATCCACCCCACTTGCGGTCTGCTCGGTGTAGACGAGGTCGAGGGTGGTGACTTGCTTGGCAGCGTTTTGCTGCGCATACTTCATGCCGACGCGACGGGCTTGCTCCACGCCGACGGGCGAAGCGACGAGCTGACCCGCAAACAGGGCCAAAGTCGTCATAAGAAATAAAGATTTTCTCATTGTTTTGTAACTATTTTAATTGATTCTGTTCGGTTTTAAAGGCGCAAAGATAGTGTTTTGCTTTGTAATGGGCAATTTTTACCCCAATTATCCTTGAATTAATCACATCTTCACCACTTTTTGCATCACGGAGCCTGCCTTGGCATTGACCTTCACCATGTAGACACCGGCTTGCAGGCGGCTCATGTCGAGCACAGCCGAACTGTTGTTGGCGGGCATCTCCAACACACATTGCCCGACGAGGTTGAACACGCTCACCGAGGTCATGCCTTCGGCTTCAACGGTCAACAGGTCGGAAGCGGGGTTGGGATAGAGTTTCACGTCGGCAAGGGCGTTCTCGCCCACCGAGGCATCGGTGAAGAAGATAAAGTCGTCGCCACTGTCGGCCAAGGCAAACTCGGACTCGCACTCGGGATAGACGGCTTTGACCTTGTAGTAACGGGCGATGCCGTATTCGGTTGAGGTGTCGACAAATACCGTTTCGGTTATCCCTTCCACCTCGGTGATGGCATCGTCGGCCATGTGGTCGATGATGACCACGGTGTAACTGTCGGGGATGCGGTCTTCAGGTGCGGTCCATCTTATCGAAATCCAGCCATCCTGCCTCAGATCGGTCGGGGCCGGACAAGGCAAGACAGGCGGTTCGGGTGGTTCTGGTGCTTCAGGAGTAGTGACGCAAGCCTCGTTGGAAGTGGTCTCGTAGTCGGCGCCATGCGCCACAATCTGATAGCAGTAGGTCTCGCCTGCCGTCAGGTCCTCGTCGTCGAATCCGACGGTTTCCACCTCGCCGATGGTCGCGCCGTTGCGGACGACGGAATAGGAAATGGCTTGGAAGGCGGGCTGCCAACGCAGGCTGACGGTCGTTTCCTCCTCGTCCAACTCGGCTTGCAGGACGGGCGTCGTCGACCAATCCACCTCCACGAAGAACTCATCAGGGATGATGTAGGCTTTCGCGTAGGCCGATGTGCAGTCGGTGGCATCGTAATAGGCCGAAACCGCATATTGATACACCGTGCCTTGGACGGCGGTGTTGTCTTTCAGCGTGGTGGCTTTCACCGACTTGATGCGTTTGTAAGGCTCGTCGCCGGTCTTGCGATAGACGAAATAGCCCGTGGGCGAAGCGTTGTCGGGAGCGTTCCAGTCAAGCTGCACCTTGTTGTTGCTCGTGAAGGAATAACGCAGGTCGTAAGGCGGCTCGCAGCCCGTGCCCGAGGTGGCGCAATACTCGTTGGAGTTGGCCGTCTCACCGCCGGTGCAGAGTGCCGTGACATAGTAGCAATGGCCGCCTACGGTGGTGTTCTCGTCCACATAGCTCAGTTCGTGCGACATGTTGAACAAGAGGCCGTCGCGATAGATGCAGTAACCAAATTCGGGCGTGTCGTCAGAGTCCCAAGAGAGGACGATGGTTTGGTCGTTGTCGGGGTCGACTGTGGCTAACAAATGATAGGGTGCCGCGCACGACACCTCGTTGCCGCATGAGTTGTTGAGCGTGCGGAGCAATCCGGCCTCCAAGCCCGACGAGGGGCCTTCGTATTGGTAAACGATTTGGTTTTCAGCGTCCTTGATCTTGAACGAGAGGTTGCTGATGGCGGAGTTAGGCTCGGTCCAATAAAGGTTGTTGTTGCCCAAGGCCATCTGGAACCGTTGCATCTGTGCGCTTGAGGTGGTGGTGGTCAGGAAGTCGATGTAGGAACCCGCAGCGTTTTGCACCGTGATGCCGCCGCCGTTCCAGCCTTGGAAGTTAGCCGAGGTCATGATGACCGTCCATTCGCAATAGGGGCCAAACACCGCCTTGACGATGGACGTGCGTCCGTAGTTGTCGCCGTCGACGGCCAACACCGCATAGTCGTACTGGTCGAAGAAAGGCGCTTCGTCGTCGTAGGTCATGGCTTGGCCAGGCTGCACGTTCTCAATCTCTTGCACGACGGCACCGTTGCGCTTGACGATGACTTTGGAGAGCGAGGTCAAAGGCAATCCGGCCTCGGTCTCGGTGGGGTTGACCCACGAGAGGTGACCCGTCAGCGACACGTCGCTGTCGATGTTCACGCTGAGGCCCTCGGGGGCTTTCGGCATGCCGTCGAAGACGTGATCAGGGACGAAGTCGTAGACGATGGCTTGGCTGCCCGTATAATCGAAGTCCTTGCCGTCGATGAGGAAATAGCCATTCGACGAGCCGCCCCAACCCCAGTTGAAGTGGAAGAGGTCGTCGGCATCGTAGCCGTCGCAAACGAAGGCATGGCCGCCCTCGCTGCTCTGACCCGAATAATAGATCGGGATGTGCTGGTCGATGTTCGACTTCAGCAAGGCAATCCACTCGTCGTAGTTGGCGCCTTTGGCGATGTGCGTGGCGCGGTCGGAATAAGAGAAATAGGTGTTGATGGCGATGGGCACGTCAGCCGAATAGGCACCGCTGCCGCCGGGTTCATACATCATGTTGACCGACACGCCGCAATGATACATCAGCGTGGCCACGGCCTGCTTCTGTTCCTGGGTGGCACCCGTGCCGTAGTAGTCAATCATGTTGTCCCAATCGTAGGTGGTCTCGCCGAAGTTGGCGCTGAGCGTCTGTCCGTTCCACTGGTAGGAATGCTCGCCTGTGCCTTGCGTCGGCCAGTCCCAATACTTCATCAGCTGGGCCATGGCCGTGGCGACGCAACCCGTAGGGCAGCCCGAAGGACAATACATGTTGTAAGGCGAGTCTTGGTTCCAACGCTGCTGCACCAGCGGCCCGACGAGGGGGTTGTTCCTCTCGGGACGCATCACGCCATAGTCTTCGAGGTTCTTCCAGCAGCAAAGCACATCTGACGATGCCGTTTGGCCATGCGCCACCATCGTCGCGATGCCTCGCGAGGTCTCGTCCATCATGAACAAGAGGCCGTCGGGGGCTTGGCCGTAATCGAACCGGCCTTGGTCGGAATAGCCGATGATGGGCAGCGAGCAGTCGTCGGCAGCCACGACGACAAAGCCTCCGTCGAAGTTGAAGACATAGGCCGTGGCCATGCCATTGTCGGCACGGAAGGTATGCGCCAAGTCGAGGCTTTGCACCGCGTTTTTGGCAAACATGGCCTTGTGTTGGACGAAATTCAGTCCCAAACGCTGCGCCGTAGCCACGTCGACGGGCTTGGCTTGGAGCGTGGTGATGCCCAGCAGAAGGGCAAGGATGACGAGTAAATTCTTTCGCATAGTCTATGAGATTTTTGTGTTTTACTTCCGAATTAGGCGGGCAAATATAAGGAATTTCAGGTTTTCTGCTCCTTTTTCTTTGCCGCAGGGAACAAAATGTTGTTCAAAATGAGCCTATAGCCCGGCGAATTGGGATGCATGTCGAGTTCGGTGGGCGGGTCGCCGACGATGTGCTGGTAGTCTTCGGGGTCGTGGCCGCCGAGGAAGGTCCAGAAGCCGTTGCCGAAGTTGCCGTGGATGTAGCGGTCTTCGTTGAGTGCCGCGTTGTCGCCCAAGACGACCACCGACGGTTTGACCACGGCCTTGTTGAAGGCCGTGGTCTGGCCCATGAAGCCCTTCACCAAACGCTCGTGGCATTGCGTGAGCATGGTGGGCACGGGGTCCCACTTGGCCGAGAAGTCGAAGAGCAGGAAATAGTCGTTCTGTTCCTGCACCTTGCGTGAGCGGCCTTGCGTGACGTCGATGTTGGAGATTTCGTATTCCTGAGGATTGGTCGACAGGCTGAAGTCGGTGAAAGCGAAGCAGTTGTCGTAGTCCAAGCGTTGCGGGTCGCCGCTGCGGATGGGGTCGCCGTCAAACATATAGTCGCAGATGTCGAGTCCGTCGGCGGCCAAGGCCACATCGAAGCTGTCGGGGGCCGAGCACATGGCGAACATGTAGCCGCCGCCTGCCACAAACTCACGAATCTTCTTGGCCACGGCCAATTTCAGCTGCGACACCTTGGTGAAGCCCCAGCGTTGTGCCGTGGCTTCCTGTGCACGCACGTCTTCCTGATACCAAGGGTAGTTGCGGTAGCGTGCCCAAAACTTGCCGTATTGTCCGGTGAAGTCCTCGTGGTGCAGGTGCAGCCAGTCGTAGGTGGGCAGCACGCCTTGCAGCACCTCGTCGTCGTAGACCACATCGTATGGGATTTCGGCGTAGGTCAGCACAAGGGTGACGGCGTCGTCCCAGGGCAGGTTGTTCTTGGGCGCATACACCGCCACGCGCGGCACCTTTTGCAGCTTCATCTCATCCATGTTGACGCCTGGGTCGGCGATTTCGGCGAGGATGGCGTCGGCTTGCGCGTCGGCGATGACGTTGTAAGAGACGTTGCGCATCTTACATTCGCGCTCAAACATGTCGTGGTAAGGGATGAGGTAGCTCCCGCCCCGATAATTGAGCAGCCAACTGATTTCCACCTCGCGTTGCAGCACCCAATAGGCCACGCCGTAGGCTTTCAGGTGGTTGGTTTGGGTGTTGTCCATCGGGATGAGGAGATAGGCGGCTTGCGACGGCATCGCCAAAGAGAACAAAGCCAATATGACAAAAAACAGTTTTCGCATCTTCGAGAAATAAAAACTTGCAAAAGTAGCAATTTTTCCGTTTGGCAGCTCAACGGCCTTCAATTCTTTGCACGAAAAAGCCAAAGCCTCGCCGACCCAAACTTTGTCGCCAAACGTAATGGATCGCGGGCTTTGGCTGGTTTTTCTGCCGCTTCGCGTCATTGCGAGCGAAGCGAAGCAATCCAGGCGGTAAGTTTTTATCCTGGATTGCTTCAGTCGTTCCTCCTTCGTAATGACGCAAAGCGTGTCCAAGGTCTGCCAATGGCTATTTCCTCACCGCTACGCGGTTCGCATGGCATTTCCCGTCCGTTGCAGTGATGCGAAGCAAATAAATCCCTTCCGCCAAATCGCTGACATTGATTTGGTTAGCGTTTTGGACGGTTTTCACCAACTGCCCAAAGGCGTTGTAAACCTGCACCTCGGCAGGCTCGATGCCGTCGATTCTTAAGCGATCCTTTGCGGGATTGGGATAAACCTCGATGCCCTTCTCCCCTGCTTCGGCCACGCCGTCAACCGACCAATGCACTCTGACGAAATACTCGAACTCGTTGTAGCGCGATTGCGCCGGAGCCGAGTAGCAGTCGATGGATTGGTAATAAGCCACCAACTTATATAAATAGGTGGTCTCGTCTTCCATGTCTGTATTATCCACTGTGGTAACCGCACTTGAACCTGCGATTTTGACTTGCTCCCAAACCATATCGGATTCTTTGGCACGGAAGACATAATATGCCGACAACCCCGTATTAGGTTGGGGAGCTTCCCAAGTGAGTTTCACCTTGTTACTGCTTGTCATTTCGAACCAAAGCCTTCGGGCCGGGTTGCATCCCTCGCCCACCGTGGCACAGGCTTCGTTGGTCGGGTCGCTCTCACCTCCTTCGCAAAAGGCGGTCACATAATAACAATTGCCGCCATAGTTGGGGCTTTCGTCGATAAATCCCGTTTCCGGCCCCGATACCGTAACCAACAAAGTTCCATCGCGATACACGTTGTAATACCCGGCTTCGGCTGAATCGAACCAATCCAACACGACATGGTCATCCTCCGCGAAAGCATATAATTCGATAGGCGAACCACAATCCGTGATGTTGCCGCAATTGTTGTTCGTCTGCAAGAAAATGCCATCAGGCAAATCGGCAGGCGTGCCAGCAAAGGAATAGACCTCTTGATTGTCAGCGTTTTTGATTACAAAACTCACATCACTGACCGTTGAATTGCCATTCAGCCAAGCCCATGAGACGTGACCTAATGGCACTTCGACGTGTAGCGTCTCACTCGACGAGTTCGCAGAAAGGTTGGCACACACTTGCGAAGCGTTATTAATCAACTGAATGGCAGCACCTTGCCAGCCTGTGAACGAGGACGAGCCAGCCACCACCGTCCATGTACAGCTCGGCCCGAAACGCACCTCCGTTTGCGAAGCCATCAAGCCGTGGATTCCATCGTTGACCGCATACACCTGATAGTCAAAAAGGCCGTAATGCGGCACTTCGTCGGTGATTTGCATCGTTGCGCCTGGAGTGACGTTGTCCTCGGTATAGACCACCACCCCATCCCTTTTGACAACGATTTGGTCGATATGGGTCAAATTACTGTTATTCAATGTTTTGGTTGGGTTATTCCAATGTAAGGTACAGCTATACGACTCGTCGGACTGAGGTTGGACGGTGAAATTGGTTGGAGCTTGTGGGGTGCTGTTATACACCTCCAAAGGGCGAGCATCGGCAACCATCTTCTGAGCCACGGTCCAATAGTTGTTATAGGTGTGGAAATTATCGATGCAGAAATAGCCGTCAAGCACGCCGCCCCAACACCAGTTAATATGGATGAGTCCGTTGGCATCGTATCCGTCAAGGACGAATGCGTGGCCCGAGGCATCCGCCGTTGAAGCTCCATAAAGGATAGGCACACCCAAATCCAAGGCCTCGTGAATCATGGATTCCCATTGGTCGTAGGTGTAATCGTCGCGCAACCTATTATGGGCTGGAGCATAGCCGAAATAATTGGTCAAGGCCGAAGGGATGTTTTGATGCAAGGCGCCACTGCCATAGGCACCGTAGTACATGTCGACGCTCACGCCACAATGGTAAATCGCCACGGCCACATTGGGGTCGTTGTCGTCAAGCGACTCGGGCATCGCTTCCCACAAATACTCGGTCGCGCCAAAGTCGGCAAACAAGTCGCCGTAAGGGGCACAATTGTAGGAATGTGTACCCGAACCTTGGTGAGGATAGTTCCAATACTTCATCACTTGCGCCATCGAGGTTGCCACACATCCCGCATAGGTGCTGCCACAGGGACCATTCACGTCTTTGGGACAACTTGCATTATAGTAGCAATCCTGATTCCAATGCGTGGCAATCATAGGTGCTACCACATCGGTTTTCGTCAATCGTGTCGTGCCTTGAAGCTCAAGATTATCCCATTCACGAGCTATCACGAAGTCGGCTTTGTCAAGCATTTCTTCCGCCAAATCAACGGATTGGCCATAACCGTCCAAAAAATACTGCAAACCCGATGGGACTCGATTCGGATCGAAGCTGCCCTGTTCTGAATAACCCAGAATCGGGCTGGTGAGGTCGCAAGCCGAAACGATGAGGAATCCGCCCGAGACTCCGTTGAAAACATGGAACGCCTGGTGGCCATTTTCGGAAACACCGGTATAGGCCAATTCCAATTGCGTGACATTCTTGAAATTGGCCTCGACAAACTTCGCGCCCAAGGCCTTGGCGCGTTGCATACCGACTTCGCCGCCCGAGGCTTGGATGGAAGCCATCAGCACCAGAGCGAGCAAAGCGTAAAATCTGTGTTTTTTCATTGCTGGAATTTTGTGTTGGACAATACTTTGATTTGCTGCCGACAAAAGTATACAAAAATCCAAGCAAAAAATCAAGCCAAGGGGCCGATTACAGATTTTTCTTCGATACTAATCTTGATAATCAGCGAGTTAACTTGGTTTGATTACAGATTTTTCTCAGTCCAAAATTGAGCACAGCCACCGTGCATTCATTTTCGTTCTGGTTTCATTGGCATGACTAATACTTCAAATAATGCTCCAACAGCGGATTCACTTCGCCGTCGTCCTTGATGAGGTCGTGCAGTTGTGCCCAATTCTTAATCATGCCGCGCTTCTCACGTTGGTTGACGATGCGCTTCACCTGTTCGTAGTTGAGATAGGGATGGTTCACCAAGGTCTTGAAGTCGGCGCGGTTGACGTCGATTTTGCGCAACTCGGTCGCACCTATATTAATATACGGCTCAACGGTGGCGAAACGCTCGGCATCCATGCCCTTCACGTCGCGAAGCTGCTCCTTGTCGATGAAACCGCCCAATTTCTCGCGGAAGGCAATGATGCGCACAGCCGTGTAGCCGCCAATCTGAGGCAACTCTACTAAGGTCGTGGAATCCACCGTGTTGAGGTCGACGATGGGGATTTCTTTCTTCTCCACGCGCTTCGGTTCATTCGCTTTTGCCTGGCTTTCGGACTTCTTCTCTGACGACTTATTGCTCGACGGACGACTCACTTCAGGCAGCACGATGAACGGCTCCAACTGGGCAAAGTCCTCTTCGCTGATGGTATAGAGCTTGCCAAGGTCGTTTTTCGAGTAGAACTTGCCGCCCTTGGCCTGGTAGTTCATGATGTTGCTCACCTGCCGGTCGCTGAGTCCCATCTTCTTCCATCCTTCTTCCGTCAAGGTGTTGGGGTTGAAGGGGAAAGGATGCAGCTCCGTCGTTTCCTGCCTTCGCTCGGCTTGCTGCCGTTGTTGCGCCTCGACCGCCGCTTGGCGCAAGGCCAACAAGGAATCCAAGTCGTGCAACGCACCGTCGCTCAACGACTTGCGTGACGGACGAAACAAGCAGGCCAAAATCAGCACGACGATAACGGCCATGATGGTGATGATGGCAATCCGCTCGCCCTTGTTGAATGTCAGCCACTTGCGAATCGATTCCATAACGACAACCTATGCAAACAGTCCTTCATAGAAAATGATGGCAATGGCGATGGGCGCCAAGTACCTGATGATGAAGAAAACCAGCGATTTCACCGGGGCTTTCAGCTTGCCTTCGTTGGAGATCTCGTCGAAGAACTTGGACTTGCCGAGCTTCCAGCCCACGAAGATGACGATGAGCAGGCCGCCGAGCGGCAGCATGATGTTGGACGACACGAAATCCATCGCGTCGAAGACGGTACGACCGCCGAGGACGAATGGCGTGCCTTCCTTCAGGCTCAACGAGGCGAAACAACCCACCAACAGCGCGAGCAGGCAAGCCAGCACCGTGGCCGTCTGCCGCTTGAGGCGCAGCTCCTCGGAGAGATAGGCTACCACCACTTCGAGCAGCGAGATGGTGGAAGTGAGCGCGGCGATGGCCAACAGCACAAAGAAGATGATGCAGAACCAATAGCCGCCCACCATCTGGTTGAAAATCATCGGTATCGTGTTGAACACCAAGCCCATGCCCGCCGTGGGTTTCACGCCAAACGAGAAGGCCGCCGGAAAGATGACGACGCCCGCCAAGATGGCAATCAGCGTGTCCGACAGGGTCACCGAAAGGGCCGTGGTGGTCAGGTTGTCGTTTTTCTTGATGTAGGAACCGTAGGTGATGAGTGCGCCCATGCCCAAACTCAGCGAGAAGAAGCCTTGCCCCAACGCACTGATGAGCACCTTGCCCGTGATCTTCGAGAAATCAGGACGGAAAAGGAAAGCGACGCCTTCTTTCGCCCCCGGAAGCGTGACGGAGCGGATGCCCAAGATGACGAGGATGACCAACAGCAGCGGCATGAGGATCTTCGAGTATCTCTCGATGCCGTTTTGCACACCCTTGAAGACCACGAAACCCGTAAGGAAGATGAACACGACCTGCCACATCACATTGCGCCAACCCGTATTGTGGAAGTCGACAAAGTCCTGCTCGATGACCGACAAGTCCTTGCCGCTGAACGAGTTGCCGACCGACTTGACGATATATTCCAACGTCCAGCCTGCCACGGTGGAATAGAACGCAAGGATGATGAACCCGCAAAGCACGCCTAAATACCCCACGACGGGCCATGCCGACTTGGGAGCCAACTTCTTGAACGCGCCCACGGGGTTGCTTTGCGTGCGCCTGCCGATGACCAACTCGGAGAGCATCACGGGGAGGCCGAGGAAAAGCACGACGGCCAAATAGACCAGCAGGAAGGCCGCGCCGCCGTTGTTGCCCAATTCGCAGGGGAAGCGGTAGATGTTGCCCAAGCCGATGGCCGAGCCCGCAGCGGCGGCGATGATGCCAATCTTCGAGCCAAAGCCATCACGGTTTTTCTTCTCTTCTGCCATAATCAACGTTTTTCTCCGTAAGCCAAGTCGCCGGCATCGCCCAACCCGGGGACGATGTAAGCCTTCGCCGTCAGCTCCTCGTCGATGCTGCCCACCCAAAGGGTGACCGGCTTGCGCGACAAGGAACGCTGCACGTATTCAAGGCCTTCCTGACTGGCCACAGCCACGGCGATGTGGATGTGCTTGGGGGTCATGTCGTCGAGCAAACCGTGCAGCGTCTTGACGATGCTCTCGCCCGTGGCCAACATGGGGTCGCAGAGGATGAGCACCTTGTCGTCGATGTCGGCTGACGAATAATACTCCACCTTAATCTCGAAGTCCTCGTTCTTGTCATACTTGCGATAGGCCGCGATGAAGGCGTTGTCGGCATGGTCGAACATGTTGAGCATCCCGTTGTGGAACGGCAAGCCGGCCCGCAGGATGGTGGCGATGACGGGTTGCTCCTTAACAGTTCGTATCTCCTTGATGCCCAACGGCGTGGTGACTTCCTCAGCTTCATATTCGAGGGTCTTGCTGATTTCGTAGGCCATAATCTCGCCAATGCGTTCGAGGTTGCGGCGGAAACGCAAACGGTCTTGCTGGATGGTGGCGTCACGCATTTCGGCCATGAACTGGTTGAACACGCTGTCGGCCAAGCCCAAATTGTGGATTTTAATCATAGTAGTCGGTTTAGTTGCCACAAAAATAAGGAAAAGAAACCAATCTCAAACAAATTTTCCAAAAAAAAACATATTGTCAACGCTGGCAAGCCATCTGCAAACGACCCTATCTCCACGTCTTCCACGCTTTCAACAAAGCCTTTCCAACGGGTGAGAGCCGGTTGAAAGCGTAGGACGGATATTTCACTTCCTCACCGCCGAAGCCGAGATAGAACCGGGCCAAGTTGTCGTCGTCGGAGCCTTCAAAGTCGAAGGTGACAGGCTGGTTGGCGTGTCTTTGAATCACATAATCAAGAAGATAGGTCATGGCTTGACGTTGCTTGCCTTCCTCGGTGAGGCCTGAGAACAGGAAGGTGATGCGCTTGTCGGTTTTCATGAAGATGGCCGCGCAAAGCAGCTGCCCCACGCCCTTTTCGGTCACGCCGAGGATGAACGCCGCCTTGCGGTTGACGGCGGTGTGGGCAAGTTTGGTCAGACGGGCGTATTCGGCATCGCCCCATTTGTCGAGCAACGCGCCACGGTTGTCGGTGAACAAGGCCACCACATGATAAGGGATCACCGTGTCGACAATCTGGAGGTTGTTGGCTTCGGCCTTCGCCAAATTGCGCTTCGTGTTGGTGTGATAATGGGACTTGATGTCATTAAAGTCTTGGTTTAAATCAAGCAGAACATTTCTATGATATTCAAAATCTTGCTTATCTTTATCTAAAGTATTGCTTTCATTAAGTCGAATCTCGGCGAAACGGTAGTTTTTGGGAATGGCGTCCAAAAACGCATCCAGCTTTTCGGACGACAAGGCAGTCTTGGAGAAAACGCCCAACTGCTGCACGAAATACGGCTGGTAGAGATAGTCAATGCCGAACTTCTTCCCTCCTGTAATCGGCATAACGGCTTGATAATCATCGTCGACGAGGGCGTTCCAATGGGGATGCACGATGTCGAGATACCAAGAAAAAGCGTAGATGTTGCCGCATTCGTCAATGGTGGCATCCCATTGCTTGCGGTCGATGGAGTTATGCTCTAAGTAACGTATCATAAACAAATATATTCCAATAAATTACGGTACATCTCAGGCCAACCATTCCAGCGTTGTTCGCCGCCCAAGGTCTCGTTGTGCGTGAGATAGATGAACGTCCCGCCGACGGCTTTCACCTCGTCGACAAGGCTTTTGGCCAAGGCGAGCGAGGCTTCCGCGTCGAGGTTGAGGTAGTCGCGCATGGTACCGTCCATGAGGGCGAAAGGATGTACCTGAAGGTTGGTAACCATATCATTTTCAAGGTCGTAGAAGCGGAACGCCTCGGCGATACCGGCACGGAAGCCGACTTGCGAGGCAAAGCCCATCGTGTAGTCGTCACTGATGTCCAACTCGATGAGTTTCTGATAGCTACGCGGCAGGTTCATCCTCAGGAAATGCTGGCGGCTCTTGGTCAGCGGGCGGTGCAGCACATCCGACAGGCTGTCGATTTCGCGTTGCAGCTTTGCCGTGTCGAGATACGACGAAAACGAAGGATGGATGCCCACGTCGGCATGGTCGCCGAGGCTCTTGATCAACGAGCGGAAGGCCTCCTTGCGGATGGAAATGTTCTTGTCGTTTGTGTCGTAATCGCCACAGAGAATGAAATATATGGGCTTTAACTTAAACTCTTTTTGCAAGTCGAACTGAAACCCAAACGAGTCGAAAGGGTCCTTCTTTTTCCCTCGCAGCACCTGATGGCGTTCACGGATCCTGTCGCGGTCGCCGGCAGCCAAGTCCTTCAAGAAGCCGCCCACGGTGCGATACAGCCCCTTGTGCTTGTAGGCCCATGCCGCGTCGATGTCGTAGGTCGGGACGAAGCGAAACTTCCTTTCCTTGACGGGAAGCTGTGGATATATGGCTTTCAGCTTGTCGCCCAACGACTTGGCCCAGATGTCGACCAAAG